>JACPXZ010000036.1 GCA_016196225.1 Candidatus Peregrinibacteria bacterium | reverse complement strand
TCAGAGGCATCTGGAATGTCGTGTGTAGGGGTAAAATCCGTTGATACACGATAGAACGCCAAAAGCGAAGGCAGGATGCTGGGGGTGTACTGACACTCAGGGACGAAAGCGTGGGGAGCGAAGGGGATTAGATACCCCCGTAGTCCACGCCCTAAACGATGCGTGCTCGGTGTAGGAAGACTTCAATCGCTTCCTGTGCCTTAAGCTAACGCGGTAAGCACACCGCCTGGGAAGTACGGCCGCAAGGTTAAAACTCAAAGGAATAGACGGGGACCCACACAAGCGGTGGAGCATGGGGTTTAATTCGATAACAAGCGGAGCACCTCACCCAGGCTTGACATCTTCCAAATCCCCTGGAAACAGGGGCGTGCCGCAAGGAATGGAAAGACAGACGCTGCACGGTCGTCGTCAGCTCGTGCCTTGAGGTGTACTGTTCAGTCAGCGAACGAGCGCAACCCTCGTCCTATGTTGTTTTTTCATAGGAGACTGCCGGCTCCAAGTCGGAGGAAGGTGAGGATGACGTCAGATCAGCGTGGCTCTTACGCCTGGGGCAACACCCATGCTACAATGGCCGGTACAAAGGGCAGCAAACCCGCAAGGGCTAGCCAATCCCAAAAAACCGGTCTCAGTTCGGATTGAAGTCTGCAACTCGACTTCATGAAGTTGGAATCGCTAGTAACCGTGAATCAGCACCGTCACGGTGAATAAGTTCCTGGGTCTTGTACTCACCGCCCGTCAAGTCATGAAAGGCAGGGGCACCCAAAGCTCCGTTATGCTCACGCAGCGGAACCACGGTGACACTGCTGATTGGGACTAAGTCGTAACAAGGTATCCGTAGGAGAACCTGCGGATGGAACATTTCCTTACCAGGGAAAATTTGCATGCTCTGAGTGCTAGCCCACTCACCATGATGAATATTGATTGAGTCGGAGGCTACAATGTTTATCCGACGGTTTCTCTACTCTGCAATGGTGTGAAAATCATGGGCGGAAACCTACGGTTTCCCCCATGTGCCCCTTTCCCTTCAATGGTGTTCCCCAAAACTGGGGCCCCCGAGACCCAGTCTTGGGGAACAATTCCTTTTGAATTTTTTTTCGAATATTTCCATCGGGAACACGCTGAATTATTTCGCCCAAGAATCCCTCCACCAACATCTGGCGAGCGGCATCACGGGCAATGCCGCGGGAACCGAAGTAGAAGACATCATCATCCGTTAAACGGGAGACCGTTGCCGCATGTGATGCTTTGACGTTGTTCGTTCGGACATCAAGGCAGGGGATGACACGGACCGACGCCTCTGGATCCAGAATCAGGACCCCCTCGCGAAGAGTTGTTTGTGTTCCGTCTCCAAATGGAGAAATTTCGATTTTTCCTTCGCACCGAATATGCGCCGCATCCAGCGCCGCTCCATGAATGGTGATATCTCCTCGACCGCTGCATGCATCAAAAATATTCCGCGCGCGTATGTGCTGCGTATCCGTCTCCATCCCTAAAAAAATCCAATCGATGGTGCTCACTCCTCCTTCTCCGCATACGCGGGATTCTAAAACATGGTCCACATTCTTCCCGCAGGTCACATTGATCCAATGTAAATGCCCGCCTTTTTCCACTCTTCCCCGTTGTACAATTTTTGACGTGCCGGACTGGTTAAACGTCACAAATACACACGATGCTCCCGGTTGAACGGCGATATCAATGATACGGTCTCCCTGTCCATTCCACTTCTCAAAAAAACAGTCACTCCTCCCCCGCTTAACAGTCAACTCTTTGGGGGCAGCCCCCAATGGAACCATACATATTGTAAACATCACAGATCTTTTTCCGTTTTCCCCTCTCCATTAGACCCCTTCTTATTCGTTTTATCCCCCGTCTTAACGTCCACCCCTCCTCCAAGAGCCTCCTCTAACGCGCGACGCTGATTGTGGATTGCGGGATCAGGGCCACCCTCGTCAACCAACCGATCTAAATCATACTGTTCCTTCTGCTCAGTGGGAGAAAGCATACGAACAATGGGTAAAAAGTATCATGGCTAATCCTCGCATAACTCTCCGTCAGAGTCAATTATTTTTAACTAAACATCTCCTCCCATTCCTCCCCATCCTCGAGCCCCAAGACGTCCCGCCGCTTCGCGCTTGGCATCTTGTTCAATCAAAAACTTCTCCAAGTTTTCACGAACGCGATCGCGCACGACCACAGGTTCGTTCTTTTTTCCTTGATCGGAATCCGCTCCGGAGTTCGCAGAAGGTATATCTTTTTCTGTATCAGCGTTCGACATAAAAATAGGGTGAAAGAATAAATTTGTGACTTTGTAGCCAAAAAACGATCGAAAGTCAAGGGGTAAAGACCCCACTTCGCCCCCTTCGGGAGCTTCGCGGGGCAGACGGCTACCCAACAGAACCTTCCATTTCGAGCTCAATAAGTCTGTTCATTTCTACTGCGTATTCCAACGGGAGACTGCGAACAATGGGTTCGATAAATCCGTGAACGATCATCGTGAATGCTTGTTCTTCCGTAAGTCCGCGACTCATCAGGTAAAACACATCATCTGTGCTGATTTTTCCCACGGTCGCTTCGTGCGCAATCGTCACATCGTGATTCTTAATTTGCATATCGGGAACCGTATCGGTCCGGCTGTGTTCATCAAGTAATAGCGCATCGCACTGAACGCGTGCGGTGCATCCGTATGCATGAGGTGCAACTTTAAGGAGACCGCGATACACCGATACACCACCGCCGGTGCTAATCGATTTACTGAGAACAGTACTGGACGTGCGTGGTGCCATGTGCAAAACCTTCGCACCAGTGTCCTGCCATTGGTCAGCATTCGCAAACGCAATCCCCAAATGATCGCAGTGCGCCCCCTCCCCGACAAGAACGGAGCAAGGATAGAGCATCGTGACACCGCTCCCCATATTCCCCCCCACCCACTCCATCGTCGCATCACGTTCCACGATTGCCCGTTTGGTATTGAGATTATACGTATCACGACTCCAGTTTTCGACCGATGAGTACCTCATTTTGGCAGCGGGTTTCACGAAGATCTCCACGAGCCCAGCATGCAATCCTTGAGATCCATACTTTGGAGCAGAGCACCCTTCGATGTACTGCACATCCGCCGCCTCCTCCACAATGATCAGCGTATGTTCAAACTGGCCCATATTTTTGGCATTCATACGGAAATAGGCCTGTAACGGCTCGCGGATATGCACTCCTTTGGGAACATATAAAAATGTGCCCCCCGACCAGACTGCCCCATGCAATGCGGTAAACTTATGATCCGAAGCCGGAACGCATTTCATAAAATATTCTCGAACTAAATCTTCGTGTTCTCGTAATGCATCATCCATGTCAAGGAAAATCACTCCGAGTGTCTCCCATTCCTTTTTTAATTTGTGATAGATGACTTCTGATTCGTATTGTGCGCCAACTCCTGCAAGAACTTTCCTCTCTGCTTCGGGAATACCAAGTCTATCGTAAACCTTGCGAATATCGTCCGGAACATTATCCCAATCATCGTTCGATCCCGAGCCTGCCCCAAGGGGAGCATAATAAATGATGCCATCAAGGTCGAGCGAAGAGAGATCCGCACCCCACTCTGGCATTTTCTTTTTATAAAAAATATCGAGACTCTGCAAGCGATGATCGAGCATCCACCTCGGTTCTTTTTTATCATTCGAAATTCTCCGCACGAGTGCCTCATCGAGGCCCCGTTTTACATCTTTGATGTACGGGGAGGGATTTGGGGTATCGAGAATGCGTCGATTAATCTTCGAAAAAATGGCTGTACCTTGCGACGACATACGAACCTCATTCTACCGTAACTCATACGTCAGTGTCACTTGCACATTAATTTCCTCTTCACCCGTCGGGAATGGCAAATCCGGCATTCCCCCCCCCTTACCCATACCTTCCGCACGCATCATCATCATGGGAACGGGTCCGCCATAGCCACCTCCTTCACTAAACCCTTTCAGCTTTCCCAGGCGCTTCCCCAGACTCTCTGCAAGGACATTCGCCTTCGCTTCTGCCTCTTTAATGGCCTGCGCCCGCGCCTGCGCCCGGAGTCCTTCCGGATCGTCAATGGTAAATTGCACGTTGCCGGCCTGATTGGCTCCCGCATCCAAAGCTGCTGTAAGAACTTCATCCACCTGATCCAAATCCCGAACTTTCACCCGAAAACTCTGACTCGCTTCGAACCCGCGAAAGATCTGCCCCTGCTCCGTCCAATCATAAACGGGATTAAGCGAAAAATGTTCTGTCCGAATGTCTTTTTCTTCGACCTGAAGACCTTTCACGGATTGAAAAATCGCATCCATGTCCTTGCGGAGTTTATCCATCGCGACCTTCGCGGTTTGCACACGTCCGGTCTGCACGCCAAACGATAACTCTGCAATATCCGGAGATGAAAATATGCGTCCTTCTCCCGAAACGCTAATAAGCGTCTTCTCCCGATCACGCGTCTCCACAACCTTTCCACCGATATATGCACCCCCTACAACGAGAGCAACAAAAATAGGGAGCCAAAGAGGAGGGCGAAGAAAGATGCGATGATCATCCATATAAGACATACACTAATCATCAAATCCCAATCACGCAATCACCAATTAAATCCCAAATCCCAATGACCAAAAATCACGATAAGATAATTGGGGTTTGAGTCATTGGTCATTATTTGGTGATTGGGGCTTGGTGATTAGTGATTCAAATATATTTCCCATATCCCTTCTTCTCCAATTCTTCCGCCAACTCCTTCCCTCCACTCTCTACAATCCGCCCCCCCACCATGATATGCACATAATCCGGAATAACGTATTGGAGAAGTCGCGCATAATGCGTTACAACAATCGCAGAAAACTCCGGCCCTCGGAGCGTATTCACCCCATCCGCAACGATCCGAAGGGCATCGATATCCAACCCCGAATCCGTTTCATCCAAAAGCGCAAGTTGGGGTTGCAAGACTTTTAACTGAAGAATTTCCGCTTTCTTTTTTTCACCTCCGGAAAACCCCTGATTGAGCGACCGATCCAAAAATGCTGGATCCATACGAAGCTCCTTCAAAACACCGCCGAGCATTCTATCAAATTGCAACGGGGACATCCTTTTTTTACCTGTAACTCGCTGATGTTGAGCACGATAAGCGGCAAACAAAAAACTCTTAAGGCTCACGCCGACAATTTCCCGCGGATATTGAAAAGCCAAAAAAAGCCCCATCCGCGCACGCTCATCTGCAGCGCACTCCTTCAGATCCTTCCCTGCAAAAGAGACTGTTCCATGCATCGTGTACGCGGGGTGACCGGCAAGCGCATGAACAAGCGATGACTTCCCCGAACCGTTGGGACCCATGATTGCATGGATCTCGCCCTCTTCGACTTTTAAAGAGACACCGCAAACAATCTCTTTTTCACCAACGGTGACGCGCAAATTGTTGATAGAGAGAAGAGACATAGAGTATTAGAATATTAGAGTATTAGAATATTGGGCCAAATATTCCAATATTCCAATCTCCAATAGTCCAACATATGCCCAACGTCACATTCATCTACAACGGCCAGACGAAAGTCGTCCAAGGCAAAGACGGTCAAACGGTGCTCCAGATTGCTCTCGACAATGGCATCCCGATGGAACATGCGTGTGGAGGGAATGGCTTTTGTACAACCTGCATGTCCCGCGTGACCGCCGGGATGACTAACCTTACCCCCCGTAATGATCGCGAAGAGAATATGGGGATTACGGAGGAGCCCTACCGTTTATGTTGTCAGGCAAAAATATCCGGCGACGTCACGGTTGAAATACCAGACTAAATCTTCATGCACCGGCAAGAGCCAACATCCGCTCCTTGATATCCTCATCGTACGGTTCCAGTTTGTTCACACGTCGATAGACCTCCTGCGCATGGGCACGATCTCCAACATGGACATAGCATTCTGCAAGTAATCGCAGGAGCTCAGTATCCCGCGCGCATCCACAACTTGCTTTTTCAAGATACTCTGCCGCCTCTGACATCAATCCTGCTGCCATATACGATCTCCCCAACGATGCCGCGCGCATGGGATTCTTCGGATCTTGTTCGTAAGCCTCTTTATATGCGGCGCAGGCTTCAGTGAACTTACCTTGTTGATAGCAAGCTAATCCAAGATTCGCAAAAAAAGAAATCTCCGGACGATCCAGAATCAATTCTCGGTACATGGCTTCGGCTTTCGATGTTCTTCCCGTCGTCAGATACAACTTGGCTAACTCCGCCCGGGCTTCGTACGCATGTGTACTCACCGTCAGGGCTTGGATGAAATATCGCTCTGCGTCCTCTGTTTTTTGTCTGGCCAATGCCTTCTGTGCACTACAGACAAATCCCCGAATTTGTTGAACATCTGCGGCACGGAGATGCCCCGAACTGCAACGTTCAATGATTTTTTCACTTATCTGACCAGTCCCTGAATTCACTGCATGTAATCGCTGCTTCATGCTCCGGACAAAACGCCGGATCGCCTGCTGTTTAAGAAGGAGACGACACAGAGCCATGAGGCAAATACCAACAATGGACCCAACAAGGACCAGTACGTAGACCAACACAGGTATTTGGGTAATAAGCGATGCAAATTAACACTTTCCTTGGGACACAGGCAAGATATCCAAACAACAATAATATTATTTTGTAAATAGGTTCTTTAGTCCCTCCCGTCCCGACACCCATAATACCAAAATAACACCAACAGTAATCGCCGCATCAGCCGCATTAAAAACGGGGAATATGCCGACACGGAACATATCGGTGACCACACCATCAATCAAACGATCAATACTATTTGCACATGCCCCTCCGATGATGCTTCCAAACCCAAACGCCTCCCATCGATTTCGTGTATGGAGGCCCAAATAAATAACGATCGTCAATGCCGCGAGGATCGCTATCGTCTGGAATGGTTCGGGTAACCTCACGCCAAATGCAACACCGCGGTTATACACAACAGGAAAGCCGATAAATTCCACAGCAACGGAAAAGAGGAATGTGACGAGTGCAATCCCGCCGGCAGTAACCCAGAGCAAACGCATCCTGTAGTACACTTTATCAGATGTTTCGAAGAATCGACTTCTTGCTCCTCGGCATTGCGCTCGGACTCACATTCTTCGGTCTTGCCATGATCGCAAGTGTCAGCGTGTACGAAAGCTATCAACTCACCGAACGACTGGTATCACAAGGAATACGGACAGAACCGACCAACTCCTTCTATCTCTGGCGCAGTTTTCTTCATGTCATTTTTGGAATGGCAGCGCTCGGTATCGGGATGATCATCCCTTACTCTCTGTGGTCCTACGCGGCACGTCCACTTTTTATCCTCACGCTCATCCTCCTGATATCCGTGTTGATACCGGGCATCGGCGCGAATTATGGAACCGCACGCAGCTGGATTCTTTTTGCAGGTCTTTTATCCTTCCAGCCATCCGAATTCCTTAAACTCACACTCATTCTCTATCTCGCAGTATGGTTGCAAAAGCGGGAGCAATTTGTATCCAATCTGCACGAAGGATTTGTCCCCTTCGCAATTCTCCTCATTATCAGTACGGGGCTCGTCGCCGTTCAACCCGATCTCGGTTCATTCCTCGTCCTTACTGCAATTGCATCCACGATGTTCTTTGTCGGAGGCGGCAACATCACTCATCTCATTCTTGGTGGAAGTCTGGCAGCGGCCATCGGTCTCCCTTTCATTCTGACAACTCCCTATATCCGTAACCGTTTTAAGGCGTTCTTTTTTCCCAATGATCCGTCGATTACCGAGACGATCGGTTTTCAAATTAAACAGGCGCTCATTGCTATAGGCTCCGGAGGATTATTTGGTGCGGGATACGGGAAATCCGTCCAAAAATTCGGTTATCTCCCTGAAGTACAAGCAGATACCATATTCGCTGCGATGGCGGAAGAACTTGGATTTTTCCGTCTGCTCATCATCCTTGGTATGTACACGATTTTTATCGTACGAGGGTTCCACATCGCACAAACGGCCCCCGATCGGTTTGGATTTCTTGTCGCAACGGGCATCACCATGTGGGTTGCCTTTCAGACACTTCTGAATATCGCCGTCAACCTTTCTCTTTTTCCGCTCACAGGTCTTACTCTGCCATTTATAAGTTATGGAGGATCGTCCCTCGTCTCGCTCTTGCTCGCAGTGGGTATTCTTCTCAATATCTCCAGTTATTCAAGGGTGGAAACGATTGCGGCGAGAAGGAAAAGGCACGTAATCTAGTCACATGAAGAAGGTGCTTTTTGTGGGGGGTGGTTCCATTGGACACATTGCCCCGAGCGTCGCAATTGCCCAGGAACTAAGCAAACAGAGGGACATAGATTTTCATTTTATCTGCGGGACCAATCCCAATGAAGCTACGTTTCAAAAACCAGACCTGATATTCAGCAAGGGGACTTCGATATCTTTACCACTCTGTCTCATTGCCTACATAAAAAGAATTCCCATCATTCTCCACGAATCGGATATGGTGATCGGAAGGGCAAATCGGCTTCTCTCAATATTGGCAACACACGTCTTCTTTCAAAACGGCAATCCTGTTCGAGAGGAGATCACCGGAGGATTACAAGAAAAAGGACTCTCCATCACCGGTTTTTCCGGGAAAAAACCGATCCTCCTCGTGCTCGGAGGAAGTCAGGGTGCAAAAGCACTCAATGAAATGATTTGGAGTAATTTGGAAGAATTACTAAAGATGGTTGATATCGCCCATATCACCGGCCAAGGAAAAAAGTCTAATCTCCAATACTTGCCGGCCATAGCCTTGCCTGCCAGCCATAGCGCTGTGTGCGACGGCTGGGCGAAGGCTGGTCCAATCTCGAATCTCAAAGGATATTGGTCTACGGAATTCGCATACGATGAGCTCCCTCATTTGTATGCCATTGCGAATGTTGCACTAAGTCGGGCTGGAGCAAATACCATCGCAGAATTACAAGCAAATAATATCCCAACCATTCTCGTCCCCTTAAGAGAAGTCGGCCATGATCACCAATACCACAATGCTGTTCATGCAGCGACGTCCAGCCCCCTCTTTATCCATATGGAACAGGAGAAATTGAAGGGGAAATTAATGGAAACGATTCACTACACTCTTAAAGCACTCTATAAAACCCCCGAAGTACGTCCTACGGACGACTTCAGGACAAGCGATGCTCGCTTGAAGATCACAAAAGTTATTCTTGACCACCTTGTAGGACATGTCGAACATCTCTAGCATGGACGGGTTATGGTCCGGGTTCTTCTTCCGTTATTTGCTGCGGCTATCTTGCTCATTGGCTGTACTCAAAATAATGCTTCAACAATGAAAGACTCACCCTCCCCCACCCTCATTGGATTCGACGGCAAAATCCTTACGGGAAGACATACCGTCGTTCTCGAGACATCGAAAGGAGATATCACTCTCGAGCTTGATGCCGACCAGGCCCCGAAGACTGTCACCAATTTCGTCGTCCTTGCACAATCCGGATACTATAACGGTCTTCCGTTTCACCGGGTAATCCCCGCCTTCATGATCCAAGGGGGAGACCCGAATGGAGATGGCACAGGCGGAGAAAGTATTTTTGGGCCGACGTTTGAAGATGAGCCAAGCGAAATCCTCATGGATCGCGGAGTAATCGCCATGGCGAATCGGGGACCCGATACAAACGGGTCGCAGTTTTTCATTATTCAAAATGAAGACGGAACCCCCTGGCTCCAGGGTAAGCACACCGCATTTGGAAAAGTAATAGATGGAATGAACATTGTCGATACCATCGCCAATGTGGAACGTGATCACAAAGATCAACCATTGGAACCGGTAACATTTACCGTCAAGGTAGAAAATTAGGCCACCTCCCCCTGAGGGGGAGGATAAAGGAGGGGGGCGTATGATTGACTTGGATGATTCTTTTTTCGGACCCCCTCCCCTTAATCCCCTCCCTCCAGGGAGGGGTGCTCCCTTCAGAAGAGGGGAAACGCTACCATACCTCCCATGCGTACTCGATTTGCCCCCTCACCAACGGGCTTCCTCCACATTGGAGGCCTCCGCACCGCTCTTTATGCATATCTTGTCGCTAAACAAACAGGAGGAGAATTTTTGCTGCGGATTGAAGATACGGATCAGGAGCGATCGGTCCCCGGTGCTGTTGAAAATATTCTCTCGACCCTCCACTTCGCAGGATTGGATCCCGATCAAAAGCCCGTCATTCAATCCGAACGTCTCCCATTATATAAAAAGTATGCAGCACAGCTCCAAAGAGATGGATATGCGTACCCTTGCTTCTGTACACAGGGACGTCTCAATCAAATGCGCAAAGACCAAATGGCACGGAAGGAAGCGCCGATGTACGACCGACTGTGCTGTGCACTTTCGCAAGAACAGATAAAGAAAAGAATAGAAGCCGGGGAACCGCATGTCCTGCGACTCAAAATTCCCCGTGAAGGGAAAACGATCTTTGACGACGATATTCGCGGGACAGTGGAATTCAAAAACTGGGTGGTGGACGATCAGGTACTCCTCAAAAGTGACGGGTTCCCCACCTATCACCTTGCTCATGTCGTCGATGACCACCTCATGGATATCGGTCTCGTGATCCGCGGCGAAGAATGGTTATCGTCTCTCCCCAAACACCTCCTCCTCTTCCAATACTTAGGGTGGAAACCCCCGCGCTATGCGCACGTTCCGCTTATTCTCAATAAAGATAAATCAAAATTGAGCAAGCGTCAGAGTGACGTCGCTGTGGAAGACTATATCCAAAACGGATATCTTCCCGAGGCATTGTTAAATTTTGTCGCTCTTTTAGGTTGGAACTCGGGAACGCCACAGGACATCTTTTCGTTAAAAGAACTTATTGATCAGTTCTCCATCGAGCGTGTGCAAAAGCATGGAGCCGTCTTTGATACGGATAAACTCAATTGGCTTCAGGGACAATGGATTCGGAAAATTCCCACGCAAGAATTTGCCGAACGTATCCGGCCATTGGTGGAAAAAGGGTTTTCTTCTGCGAGAATTGATGAGCATTTTTTGGAGCGAGCTGCTCTTGTTCACGAACGCATCACCTTCTTTAACGAAGCTCCTGATATGATGGCATTCTTTTACCAAACGTCTGATGTGCCGCTCGACGTTCTCTTAAACAAAAAACAGCATGTAACCGAGGCAAATATTGCTCAGATTCTTCAAACGATCATTCATACTCTTGAGAATATATCAGACTGGTCTCCAGATGCACTGCTCGAACAATTCCGATTCTCCGCAGAAAAAAACAAACTAAAACTTGGCCAACTCCTCTGGCCGCTCCGAGCGATCCTCACCGGCAAACCCTTCAGCCCCGGTGCGACGGAAGTTGCAAGTGCATTGGGGAAGGAGGAGACCATGAGAAGACTGAAGAATGCTTCTTATAAATGCTGATCCAAGAAAATATTCCATTGGGATCCAAAACGACCATGCGCATCGGCGGCGCTGCTCGGTGGTATATGGAATTGAATACCAAACAAGATGCCGAATATGCATATGTATTTGCAAAACAAAAAAACCTCCCCCTTATTGTTCTGGGCGGAGGATCGAATACGGTGTTTGCGGATGGCATAATTGAAGCGTTGGTGGTACGAGTAAAATATGATGAGTTAAATACGGCGACCCGCATATGCGTTGGGGCGGGTCGAATCCTCGCTTCCCTCATTAACGATCTTGCGGAAAAAAACCTCGACCTCTCACCTCTTACCGGGATACCGGGAACTTTGGGCGGAGCTATCTTCGGGAACGCAGGAGATGGCCCTCATGGAACGTGGATCGATTCGTACGTAGAATCCGTCGAGGCTTTTGTTGATGACTCTTGGAAAATATTTACAAAAGCGGAATGCAAATTTACCTATCGCGAAAGTATTTTTAAGAACATGAATTCGCCAATCATCTGGTCTGCTTTGCTTTCTGCCCCTTCAAAACCATCTGCCGAAACCATTGCCGAAATCGATCGTCTTATCCAAAAACGAATCGATACCCAACCTCATCTCAAAACCGCCGGCTCCTGTTTCAAGGCCGTTGCAGAGACTCCTGCTTGGAAACTCATTGATGCAATGGGACTCCGCGGAAAAAAAGTTGGTGATATCCAGATCGCGGAAAAACATGCGAATTTTCTCCTTAACACCGGAAAGGGAACCTTCGATGATGCAAAAAAAATAATCGAACTTATCCGTGAAAATGTGCCAGAAACATTAGAGGTGGAGATGAGGTTTATCGATGAAAAAGGGAACATGGTGTTTTGAGGAGCACCTCCCCCCGCGGGGGAGGATAAAGGAGGGGGGGTGTGATTGATTTTGATGATTCTTTTTTCGGACCCCCTCCCCTTTATCCCCTCCCTCCAGGGAGGGGTACCCCACAACAAACTTCCAAAGCCTTCAACTTCATTTATTTGTTTTTAATGAAACATCAGTGCACCATGCACGTGGTCATCTCCGTGGCCTCCTTTACTCCCTACCCTTCTCTACTATGTTCTCTCTCAATCGTGTTCATCTTATCGGGTACCAAACACAACCAATTTTAGTTCGTCAAACTCCCTCGGGGACCTCAGTCACCGATATGAACCTTGTGACACCGTATCGCTTTAAGGGTGAGAACGGACAATGGATCGAAGGAAAAAACTTCCATACTGTTACGGTCTGGAGTGCGATGGCGGATGTCGTCCGACAGTTTGTGCGTCCGGGCTCGCAACTCTTTATTTCCGGACGATTGCAAACCGATACATGGGAGGACACGAAAAGTAATGAAAAGCGGAGCAAAACCAAGATTGTTGCCATGGATCTGATCATGCTCGATCCAAAAGACGGACAACGAGAGTTAAAGAGTGGAGAGTCCACTACCTCCGGTCTCAATCAAGCATTTGTCATCGGGAACGTCACCCGCGATCCGGAAATGCGAACGACTCCGAGTGGTCAACATGTGCTCACATTGGGTGTTGCCACCAATGACCGCTGGAAAGAACGAAATACCGGAGAATCACGCGAACGGACCGAATTCCATAACGTGGTCGTATGGGGTGCGCTAGCAGAACAAGCACAAGTAACAATGAAAAAGGGGCAACGAGTCTATGCCACAGGACGGGTGCAAACCCGAAGTTTTGAGACCCAAGCCGGAGTAAAACGGTACACCACCGAAATCATTGCCGAGAGCGTGGTGCCTCTTGGAGTCAAAGATCCGAGTATTCAGGAGTTCATCCAGACGGATAGCGTTAAGCATAGCGAAGCGAACTCTGCGGGCGAAACGTCCCCACCATCGGACCAGGATTTGGTTGGCGTCGGAGCTATCCCTGCGATCGACTATACGTCGGAGATAAAAGTAGAGGATTTGCCGTTTTAACCCCCTCCCCTCACCCCTCCCTCCAGGGAGGGGTACCCCAAAGGGCACCTCCCCCGTAGGGGGAGGACCGAGGAGGGGGGAGTCTAGTTGCACAAACTCAAAAACATTTTATTATATCTACTCTTCCCCCTCCCACAACCCCAAAATTTCTGGTAGAATAGATAGATTTGAATACAAAAACTGCATTTTGGGCATTTGGGGTTCTGATGGGACTCACGATCTCCTTCGCGAGGCCAGCCGAGGCGCGCGATCCTTATCAACTTTCAAGTCCCGTTCCCGGCAGTATCCAAGAACTTGAGCAAGTCACCGGACAAGATTTTGTCACGAAGGATGGAGAAATTTTTGATTATTTTGAAGAGACCCAATGCGGAGGGTGGGACAAAGAAGAAAGTGTTGAGGGAAAAATCGCAGACATTGCACAAATCGAGGACGGTGACGGGGCCGAAAGTGAAGTGCCCGAATCTTCCCAAGATATGCCGGAACCACCGGAGACTCCGGAAAATGGAATCCCTTTAGTACAACTCCCCAAAATGCTCGGGTATCCCCTCGCTCCTCTCGAAGGACTCCCCGGACGGGAGGGGACATGGAGCGGGAATACCCCCTCCGGAATGGCCGCTCGCGCAGATAATGATTTTAAGTACCCGCACGGCGCGGAAGGATATGCTTTTGCCTACGATACCCAGAATCCCTGGTGCGAGTGGCTCCCCGAAGCATTCTTCAATATTCCCGAGCAGTTTTGCAGCACAGAAAAAAGTTGCCTCAAGGTCTCGGACATCATCAACAACGAATGGCGTTATCCCGTGTGTCGGATCAGCGAATGTTATGCGGGGATGTATGCGTATGCCTGTGAAATAAAATGGAAATGGGTTGTTGATGATGAAGAAACCGGTGCAGGCCACTGGGAACAAGATGGTGTAAAAGAAGAAACCTGTGATTGGTGGTTATACGCATGGGATACGTATTCAACAGACGATACAAACGCCACTCTCAACGGCAGTGTTGTGCACACTCAAGCAAAATGTAATAGCTGCCCGATTCTCGACGGGTACGCCGAAGCAGGAGAGTCCTTACTGCCTGGATTCGCTGAATGTCCGACATGGGAAGGGTGGGTGACATTTGCCTGTCTGATGAGGCAAGCGCTCGAGAAAGATGGAAAACATGCTGGTGAAAAATTCATTTGTACAGCGGATGCTACCGAAGCAGTCACTCCGGCAGTCTGGGATAGTACGTACGAAGACGGCGCCAAACCGCCGAGTACACATCCATGGCAGGCATGGTGTAAAAATGACGACGGAGATTTTCCTCCAAACGCCAGAAAACTTATCGCTCCTCACGGCTGGGTATGGTTGGATGAAGACCATAGTGGCATCAAGATCCCTGCTCAATGCGAAGAATATTTGATCAAAGAAAACACCGAGTATCCCAATGTCACGACCTGCGGCGTGGAAGATCATATTAATCTCGTCGGGGCCGCCGCCTATACCAAAGACGACTCCACTCCGGGCGCAGAATGTCGTTGTCCGATCGATGGATGCTTCGCTTCGGAGCGGATGGCTCCCAAAAACGGCGCACCGTATATCTCCTTCTTCCGCCGCTATCAGAGTAAATTTACCCGCGACCCTCTCCCCGTCCCTCCCATTATTCAAACAAGCGATGATCCCATCGATGAAGTGACGGAAAAAGAAGGGGAAGTCGCCTGCTACGGGTGGTACCGCGAATTTGACCCGCTGGAAGAAATGCCGGATACCTCCGACTGGCGCTGCGTCATCGATATCTTCGGGGAAGATAAGGACAAAACACTCCGGGAACAAATGCGAAAAAGTCACATGCTCCGTGGAGAGTATGGACAGAATTCCTCTATCCTCGATCGTGATCCCGCACTCGATCCAAACCAACGATTTGGCGGTACTCCGCTTGCGCGCGGCGATTTTGACGAAGATGAGGATCCTTGGTATCTCAAGCTCGGAGGAGGATTCTCTTTTATCAACGAGAAAATATTCGACAAAAAGATGGGGAAGGATCTCTCTCTCGCCCTCCTCAAACCCGATTCCGCCGAGATGCGCATGGAACATCTGCAGCAATCCGGCTCATCCGCTTATGCGGAAAAATACGTCCGCGCATTCGATGATGCCGTGACAAACGATACCGGCGATCTCCGCCCGATCGTCGAGTGGTGGCAAGGTGAACAGACCAAAGCAAATATGCTTTTCTCTCCGCCAACCGTCCGGCTTCTTCTCCCCGCAACCTGGGCGATCGGCATTGATCCCCTCGACCCCCTCTTTACCCCCACGCGCATCGGGTCCCCAAATCCCCTTACCCGCACCGATGCGCTGGAAGTGCAACTCCGCGCGCACGAAGACCTCATGGGCGAGGTCGCCGCCTACATCGAGCGATCGGTCCTCCTCAACATCGAACAAGAACCCGTCCCCGTCGTCGTCCCCATGGGATCTCCGACGGAACTCCGCGCGATTGCGGAGAACTGGTGCACATGGTGGATCGGATATTCCAACCGCCAGATCCCCGATACGCAAGCGGCCAGCCGTATCAATACCTGCGACGGAGCTCCACCGAAAGTTCTTGATCTGATCAAAAAACTCGAACTCTATGCAGAGCGTATTGAAGATGTCAGGGGACTACGCGGAGAACTTGCCTACTATCTCGGTCGCACCTTACAAACGCAAAGCGGTATTGTTATGCCCATTGCAAATTGGATCGAAGAAAACCTGACCGTGTACCGGGACTTCCTCAATCGTCGGCAGCAAATTTTCTCTGAGCTCCTCCCCGTCTGGCAATTCACGCAATATATTTATCAACAATTCCACGATACCGTGAATTTCCCCTGGTGCATGAACCAACGATTCACGATCCCCATCTATTCTCTCATTGATCCGTTTATCCCGGTACGCGAAAACCGGACCGGTCGCGTCAATGGCTCTCTCGACTATTCGTGTCCGTCCGACGGATCCATCAAGTGGCCGCAGTGTCTTCCCATCCTCCACGGGATCCAGACCTCGACGGACTTTGTCTTTGATTTCTCCATGCTGAATATCACGGCATCCGGAACGATCACGATCCCGGTACTCAGTCCCATCCAAATTAAACTCGACATCGAAAAACTCCGCCCGCCATCCATCGAGACGCTCCCTGGGATTGTCCCGACACTCGCCGACCTTCCCTCCATCCAAGGTATCAAGGATGTCATGAGTAATGCTCTCAATAACGTACCACTGCAAAACGTGCAAGTTCTCGGTAACCCCCCAAGTGTGATCATCCCTCCACCACTCATCACGGATGCCACTTCCATACAAAAACTCTGGCAAGAATTGGTTCAGATATTCTACATGGTGTACGTCATGACCTATGGAACCGAAGAGGGAACAGGAGGATTCCCAGGTTATGAAGACTTCTGGTCCAGCCTCGTCCACTTTGAAGATGAAGAAACCGGAGAAGTGTATTTTTGGTGTCCCGCATGGGCCAGCTGGCCCTGCGTTCACATCGAGATGGATCTCCTCGAACGATTTACCCGGATCGGATCCCGCCCTGCGGTGCTCCTTGCCGAAGATTATGATTCACATGGTGAACCGCGGAGCGATCCCTTCACCTGTCCTCCCGACGATCACGTTTGTCTCTTCCTCAATACAAAAGCGCGCTTTCCCAAAGAGGGGTGGAAGATCAACGCCCCGACCATCCAGCAGGATTTTATCGATGCCGTCCGTACGAACATACGCAGCATCAATCTGCCGGAGCCGATTGGAGGAGTGTCGTCCTCAGCCATGCCGCTCTACGAGGCAAAACCATCTGATCTCCTGGAGTCGATGAAAATCGTTCCACGCGTGGATCTTCGTCCCGTTCTCCCCTCCCTTCCCCTCACCCCCTGACATGCCTTCCCGATGGACTACAATCGGCGTTCTTGTTGGCATCGGCACATGCGCTGCGGTCTTTCGCACCTCTGCCCAGAGTCCGGATTTCAATTCCTGTACCGCTGATATGTATAACACGATGGCTCAGGAACAGCGCGTATATCGCAGCGTCCTCCTTGGTCTCCCAAAAGCAGAACATGAACCGCTCGGTTCTGTACGTCATTTGAACGATAAAAGTGTGTGGATGAAGACGCAAAAAAATACCTGGAAATCTCTCGTGAATACCAACACTCTTACAGACATGCTGGTGGATGGATCATCCGAGACGGATCGCATCAGTGGAACACGTACCCGACGCGGAATCTTCGAGATTCGCCATACAAGCACATCCGAACTCATACCCGCACTCACCCAGAGCATACGTGCTTTCCAATGTCGCCTCGCTGCCATTTGCCTCACCATACAACAAGCACCAACAGAGGTAGGTCCGCTCACAAAAGTCCAACCGGCAGGGTGCATGCAAATGTCCTTCCCAACATTTACCGGTTGCGCATTCACCGAAAAAACCAACCCCGCACTCCCGACCGATATGTATGCACGATGCCTCGAGTCCGCCGATGCCCTCCTTTCCCGGGAGATCAGTCTCCTCGAAATGACGGTTGCCTACGATGCCGGATACCGATCCCTCCTTCAGTTTGCCGGCGCATTTGAGAACTTTACCAATGCACTGCGCTTCCCACTCCTTCGTCCGCTCTGGGATGCGGCGACTATTCTCGGACAGCTCGACCGTATCCCCTGCTTCATCTCCCAATGCGATTGAACCAATCCAAAAAAGCGCTGGCAACGTTTCTCCTTGCGATCATAACCGCAAGTTGCACACCAGGGAACACCCCTCCGCGTCAGGGATTTTTTGTCAATACGACCTTACCCCCCTGCTCCGGTGATGGAACCATTTTCTCTCTGATCCCCTTCAATTTTTGGGCATATGCCTACCATCAACTGGTAGACGCTGCCGTGACTGCACATCTCAAGAGTTTTAATAACCAGGGATCCGATTCACCGTTCTTCTCCAATCTTCAGTGCGCCGCCCCAGACCTTTCCGGTCTGTTGCAACCGAGCGCTCCACTCTTCCTCATTGCCACCCAACTTCCTCCATGGCAGGACCCGCAAAATCTCGCCAGTCTTTCCGAACAGGATTTTGGTGTGGTCCTCCTTGAATTTTTGCGCATCTATGAGTGCGCTCTGAAAAACCACCGAACCTTTCTCGACGTCAATATCATGAATGATGCTCCTCTTTTTTCCAAGCTTCCTCTCCAGTGGCCAGAATTCGGCGTCGAACGTAAACGCCGGGAGTCCGTTATCGAGCAGGAACTTCGTATTGCGCGATCGGCGCTCGACCGCATCCTCTCCACGAGCGGCGCTCTCGATCGCCTGCGTCCATTTCTCCTTGATCTCGAATGCATCGAACGCGCGTCCTTGGACCTTCGCAATGTCCTCGGCCTTATCTCCGAAGGCAGCACTTGTCTCCCCCGCGTCTGGGATGCCCGCGGATCACTTCGAGACCCTCCGCCATCATGAACATTCCCACTTTTATGATCGGCATTGCAATTTGTCTCATAGTCCCCATGCGAGCTATCGCCTCCCCGTACACAAACACCGTTGATATGCTCAAGAAAGAACTCCTCTTTGAGGACGCCGAATCCATTGTGAAACAATTTATTCAGAAGATCTATTCGGATGTCACGGACGCCGATATTACCGGCACTATTCGCAATCAGATCGCAACGGTGTGCGGTAAACAACCCGCCAAACAACATACCGATTGCGCGGAATTTCGTGTCCGGATCAGAGACATCCTCGGACGCGAAATATTGGTCCGAGCCGTCGGCCGTAATTTGCAGGCGCTTACCACCGGCGAGGAACTCCCGGTAGATGGCATGCCGGGACGGGCTCTGGATTTTTCCTCCCGCTATCAGGGCATCATCAGTATTTGGCAAACGGGAACAGGCGGAAACATTGAAGATGTCGGTACCGGCGTCCTCGTCCGAACCAAACTGATTGATCATCAGGTCATGGGTCCACTGGTGGATACGCTCCGTACAAAACTGATAGCAGTCCCCGAGCACGAACGCGCTGCTGCGGTTTGGCGCTACCAGCACGGTCTGCGTTTCGTTCGAGGAGAGCGCACTCCCTCATTTGGTATTTCTCCACTTCTTCCATTCCACCTCGAAGCTCCGAGTGGTGATCCCGATAACGGCCTCAATACCGAACGTCAGGATCTCTTTCGGCGATGGAACGGCAGTAACGGCACCTCTGATATTGAGCAGGCGCTCGTTGATATCTGGAGCGCCCTTCCCAAAAACCCTTTCGATGTGAATGAGTTCGATCCCCCACTCGACAAAAAGGAAATCGTCCTATTTATCTTTGGTAATGATTTCCTCGATCAGCACATGCCCGAAAACATTATTATCTGGGCACGTATTGACGGGAATCCCAATGCTGGATGGCCATGGGGAGACATCGGTCTTCACTGGCAGTTCCCTCAAGAACCCGCTCTACCATCCCTCATTGGCGACAACGGAGAGGCCATTCTCGGCGGGCGCTACCCGCCGGCCCCTGTATCCGGAAACAAACCCGTTGATGGGCTCGGCCTGTGCACTCACCCCTTCCCTGCAAAGGGATATCTTTGCCGCGATCGTATCAAGACCGCCGGCGAGAAATGTGATGAGAGCGGACAGCCACCCACTCAAACCAACCAAATCACCCTCATGCGTTGTCAGCAGAACAAAAATGCAACCGTTAAAACCACGCAACTCGGCCCCGATCTCTGTGCCGATATTGCCTGGCGAACAACCGGCATCAATACAAGCAGTTCATCCTCGACACCTTCACGCCCTGTCTGCGATCCGAGGGAACAAGTCCTTTATCGCAATACCATCGGGAATAATGCCTGCTATATCGGCGCATGTATTGAGGGATCGCTCGAATACCACCGCCTTACCTCCGGCCAGAATACCTTTGTCGTCGAAGGGCAGTCCTATCCATGGGAAAGTCGTATACAACCTGAACCTGTACGGACTCCCATCCTCCAAATCCCTCCGATCACCCAAACAACGATCCCCCGATATCGTCCTCAACTCCTTATCCAAAAGCTGGATGCCGCTCTTTGTCAAATAAACGGACTCCCGCCGCGAACCCCTCCCGCACTTTGTCTTTTTGATATCCGACGGGCACTCTCATATCCCGGAACCGATTATCAACCACTCATCCAACGTCTTCTCATGCAGGGAAAAGAACAACACGAACCGATAAAGGGACTGGAACTTACCGGTGCAGCAATCGGAACCCGCATCGCGACAAGTCTCTATGCCAATTACCTCCGCGCAACCACCCGATCTCTTGCGGACATCATCCATATCGCAAGTACACTGCTTTCTTCGATAAAAGAGACTGAATTTCCGGTTGCGATGTGCCCATTTGGAACCCCATGAAGCGGATAATCATCATGATCGGCATCGCTTCGATGTTTGTTCTCCAACCAGAACCGGCTCAAGCACTCCTCAGTCCCGACTGTAAGGATGCTCTCCAGTCTCTCCCCCCCGTTTCCTCCCATTTTACAGAGCGCGTTCTCGAACGAGCCAGCGCCGGTCTTACATTTGCCTCCACACAATCCGCCCATGCAAACTTTAATACGTACCTTCCAAGCTGGATCCGCGCGATTGAGACCGCGTTTCTTTCCCTACTCGATACGCAATTTCGTATTGTACAAACAGAGCGCGATCTTCTTCGCAATACCGCATGTTTGCGCATTGATGTGTACCTCCTCGAATGCAAAATAGACGAGGTGCGCACGGCATTCCATCAGGCCATTGTCGGCAAAAGGACCGAAAGCATCTTACGACTTCAGTCTTTGCTTCATTTTCTTAACCAACATCTCCAAGTTCTCGTCGAAGGCGCACGGGACCCGTCCTATCAGGATCCGTTCTGGCACCGGTCCTTCTTATTTGATAATCCCAGTGGTCCGTATGTATTTGGAACGCCCGCCACCACTGTCACCCTGCCAACATGCGGGAACGACATTATAGAAGTGGGGGAAGAATGTGACGGCGGGATCGGTTGCAATCCAATGTGCCAGACAGAAATGTGCCCGTTCCACACCGATTATCTCCCGCCAAACGTGATCGGGTTTGGCTGCGATCTGGATATTCTTACCCCGCGAACCGCTCATCGACCGACCGCGGACGAACGGGCAAGTCTCCAGTCCCTTACCACCCAGGTATCAACCTACCTTTTACAAGCACAACAAATCATGGATCTTCAGCAACAAACAGGTACCAGTCCCGTCCCGTCCGCCCCTCGATTGCATCGCACAGCAGGAGGATGCCTCCGAAATTTCTGCGAATTTAACAGACAGATGCAATGTACTGAAAATATCGACTGCCAACAGTCGGGCATGGGGAACTGCGTCAGTGGACTAAAGCGCGGATCCTGTGAACGGAATTCTTCTCAATCATGTATCAATGACGCGGAATGCGGATTTGGCGACCGATGCATTACCGCTGAAGATGCAAATTGGTGGGAACTGCGCGGACCATTCTCGATTGAGAAAGATGAGCCACGCATTCTCGACGTTTTTCGGGAAACGCGCGAAGCGGATGGCGAATCACGTGAATTTCCGGATGTTTACAAATTCCCCCAAGAATTTTCTGCGCTGTCTCCTTCTACCAGCGGTGTCAGTCCAAACACAACGGGATTCGGTGCCATGTTCCAATTCATTGCCCGACCGGCACTCCAACTCTTCAGTCGTCTCCAGGAACAGGGTGACAGTACCATCTTCCCTATTGGCAGCGATCCTCTCCTCGAAATGCGGGGCGCGCTTGGTCCTCTGCGGGGTGCCGTGGGTAGCTTTGCAACGCTCGCAAGTGACCGCAGCGGCATGCGTGAATTCGCCATTGCGTTTGCATATTTTATCCGCCGAACATGCGTGTACCAGCCATGCAATATGATCCTCGAAAAGATTATTCGCATTGCACTCGCCGACGAATGCTTCCCGTACACGAACGGTTCGTTTCTTGGGGATTCGTGCGAGAGCCCTCGCTCCGAAAAATGTATACAGGCGGCAAAACTGGACTCCGAAATGAACTTCCCCATCCCGCAGAATTCGTGCAACTAGCTGGCTAAAAAGCATGGTGAAGCCCTATACTCCCATACGTGAGATCCGAAGATTTCGTCCATCTGCATTTCCACAGCACCTACTCTCTTCTTGAAGCATTACCAAGCCCTGAGGAGATTGTTTTGCGGGCGCATGAACTTGGACAATCCGCCGTTGCTCTCACGGATAAAGGCTACACCTATGGCCTGATGGAGTTCTATCAAGCCGCACACAAATATAATCTCAAACCCGTTCTCGGCATGGAGGTCTACGTCGCGGCACGGACACGGCTAGACCTCGATCCCACTATCGATGCTGCCCTTTCACCTCTGATCCTCATCGCGGAGTCGCAGGACGGATATCAAAATCTTTTGAAACTCGCGACGTTCGCCTCTCTCGAGGGATTGTACGGCAAACCACGGGTCGATGATGAACTCCTCAAAACCTACGGCAATGGGCTTATTGCGCTTTCCGGCTCCATCGAGGGACTTATCCCTCAAGCCGCTCTCGCAGAAGACGGAGATCGCATCACGGCACTTGCGGAGAAATATCAATCGTTCTTCGGGAAAAACAACGTGTACTTTGAACTTATTGATCTCCCCAATGTCACCGGACAAGCCGAGATCAATCAACAACTGATTACATGGAGCAAAGCCCTCGACATCCCTCTGGTCGTAACCTGTGCCAGCCACTACTGCCGACCCGAAGACGCCGAAGCTCACGATGTCCTCCTCTGTATCCAAAAAAATGCGCTCGTCAACGATCCCAACCGGTTCTCTATGCAGGGGTGCGACTTCTCCATGCGTCCGTTCAGTGAACTTGAACGTGTATTTGGTCACGTGCCGGATGCCTTAAAAAATTCGCGCGCTATTGCCGATCGCTGTCAGATTTCTTTCAAAAATACCGGATACCATATTCCCCGATTCACCGTACCGTTACACGAATCGGAAGACAGCGAACTCCGTCGTCTTGCCGAGATCGGACTTATGCAGCGGTATGGAGAACATACCTCGGATCTCCACCGCGCGCGCCTTGAGCATGAACTCCAAATCATCAAACAAATGGGGTTTTCGGGCTACTTTCTCATCGTCGCAGACTTTGTGAATGAGGCGAAACGCCGTGGCATCACCGTCGGTCCCGGTCGGGGATCAGCAGCGGGATCTCTCGTGAGCTACTCCCTCAATATTACCGCACTCGACCCTCTGGAACATGGACTCATCTTCGAACGATTCCTTAATCCGGAGCGGATCGACATGCCCGATATCGATATGGATTTTGCCGATACCCGACGGGATGAAGTACTCGAATACGTGCGCGAAAAGTACGGGAAAGACCACGTTGTACAGATATGTACCTTTGGGACACTGGCTGCCCGAGCAGCGGTCAAAGATGTCGGACGCGCGTACGGCGTTTCATTCCTGGAAATGAATGCACTGGCAAAACTCATCCCAGATCGGCCGGGAACAAGACTCTGCGACGCACTCAAAACCGATGAACTTCACACTGCTTATACCGGCAACGAAACCTACCGTCGGATTTTCGATGCCGCACTCAAACTCGAAGGGAAAAATCGCCACGTTTCCATTCATGCCTGCGGCGTCATTATTACTCCCGAACCCGCCGTCACCTTCACCGCTCTCCAACGAGCTCCCAAAGATGATCAAACGATCATCACACAATTTGCCGCCAAATCTCTCCATGCGCTCGGCCTCCTCAAAATGGACTTTTTAGGACTGACCAACCTGACGGTTATCCAGACAACACTGGAAATCATCAAAAGAACATGCGACAAAGAGGTGGATATACGCCGCATTCCACCGTCCGATCGTAAAGCATTCGATCTCCTCAAGCGTGGAGAAACAACCGGAGTGTTTCAGTTTGAATCCGCCGGAATGCG
The DNA here is from genome assembly GCA_016196225.1 of Candidatus Peregrinibacteria bacterium. Classification (GTDB taxonomy): domain Bacteria; phylum Patescibacteriota; class Gracilibacteria; order Peribacterales; family Peribacteraceae; genus JACPXZ01. Next base: position 9,931 of record JACPXZ010000036.1, on the reverse strand, counting down.
GCGATACCTTCGGCAACTTAAACCCTCTACATTCCAGGACATTACTGCCATGGCAGCCCTCTACCGCCCCGGGCCCATGGAATGGATACCGGATTACATCAAGCGTAAACATGGACAAGAAAAAGTGGTCTACCTCCACCCTGATTTAAAAGACATTCTTCAAGAAACGTACGGCATCGGCGTATATCAGGAGCAAATTCTTAAGCTCGCACAGACGTTTGCAGGATTTTCTCTGGGAGAAGCCGATTTACTCCGCAGAGCAATCGGAAAAAAAATAAAAGAGGAACTCCATGCCCAACGGGAGAAATTTATTCAGGGTGCAATCAGTCTGCATCACCCGCAACCGCTCGCTGAAAAAATATTCGACGACGTCGTGCTGCCATTTGCCGGCTACGGCTTCCCCAAGTCACATGCAGTATGTTACGCACGCATTGCCTTCGAGACCGCCTACCTCAAAGCACACTATCCGGTCGAATTTATGGCGGCGCTCCTCAGCAGTGATGCCTCACGTACCGACCGTATCCTTGTGGAAATAGAAGAATGTCGCGCCATGGGTATCAATGTTCTCCCTCCCGACATTAACCAATCGCTTCGACACTTCACTGCCCGCCCTCCCGAAAAAGCCATCCGTTTTGGGCTGTCCGCCATTAAAGGAATAGGTGATACATCCGTCCGCACCATCATCGACGAACGGGAACGAGCAGGAGTATTTACGTCCCTCGAAGATCTTGCTCGTCGCCTCCCCGCAAAACTCCTCAATAAAAAACTCATCGAGGCTCTTGCAAAATCCGGCGCCCTTGATTCGTTCGGGGAACGAAGAAGACTGTTGGAACATTACACAAAAATCATCGATTTTAAAAAAGCATGCGGCGATTCTCAACAAGGACAGGGGGATCTCTTTGCAACAACCTCCGAGAGTTTCGCCAAAGCCACCATTGAGTTTGCCTCCACTGTCCCGGCTTCTCCACAGCAGCGTTTGCAGTGGGAAAAAGAGTGTTTGGGTCTCTATGTCTCAAGTCATCCGTTGATGGGACTCAAAAAGTACATCGGTAAAAAAGCACAACTCATCGAGCAATTTTCGGTAAAGGATGCCGGCCGTAAAATCACCGTGGCAGGGTTAGTCGAGACCATCCGGCGGATCCAGACAAAAAAAGGAGAGACGATGGGCGTGATTCTTCTGGAAGATCCCACCGGAAAAATAGAAGTGACTCTTTTTCCAAAGGTCTTCGCGTCAGCACAGAACTTTCTTGAACAACCGGATACCGTGCTTGTCATCGGGGGATCGCTCAATGTGCGTGCAGGGGCTCTCCAGGTTCGCGCCGATGCCGTAAAACGGGCCTCCCTCTCTACGATGATCGCGCATGCCAAGGCAGAAGGATTTTTTGATGAGTCCGCCTCCTCCTTCCCGTCACGATCGAACTCCATAATACCAACGGAAGAAACGGTGGAATTGGTTGATGAGGAAGGGAATGTCATTGCAGGAGAGCGGATGACCGTATTTAAGGAAGAGAACACTTTTCTTGGACCATTGGCTGCATGGATTAAAGAAGGAATGCCCACTCACGATCTCATTCCCGTTTCGTCCCCTGCTCTCCAAATATCGATCCACACCATTGCTCTGCCGGAGCGCGCTCCCAAACAACTCCTCATCGAACTCAAACATACGTTCGAGAAGTTTCCTGGTAAGGAGCGTGTGCAGTTAAAAATTGGAGAGACTATTATCCCTGTCTCTCTCACGATCTCCATGTCCACTATTCTGGAAAAGAAGATTGAGGAAGTGGTGGGGAAGTATTTAGTTAGTAGTGAATAGTGCGTAACATCAAAAAAGCACTACGCATTCTACAATATGGCGGAGTGATTGCTCATGCCACTGAGACCTGTTACGGGCTTGCATGTGATATGACAAATCCGACGGCGGTCGCAAAACTATTTGGTATAAAACATCGTCCAAACGATATGCCCGTAAGCGCATTATTTACTTCCATTGAGGAAGCAAAAAAATATGTGGAGTGGAATGCACTTGCAGAGGATTTGGCAACAACATATCTCCCGGGCCCACTGACCCTCATTCTCCCCCTCAAAAAAAACACTATTATCTTCTCATGTTTAAAATCGAATGCCTCTTCGCTGGGCATTCGCATTTCATCACATCCGATCGCGCGCCGCCTCGCAAAAGAATTCGGCAAACCTCTTTCAACAACCTCCGCCAACCTGCACGGACAACCCAATCCTTACTGTGTGGATGACATCGTTCCTTGTGATTTGATTCTGGACAGTGGCAATCTCCCGGAAGTGCCACCATCGAAAGTTGTGGATTGCACGGGCCAAGAGCCAAAAATGTTACGGTTATAAAGAAAAACACATACATGTCATCCTGAGGTGCGACGAACGCAGTGAGGAGCCTCGAAGGATCATAAAACGACTGTTTCTTATGATGATGCTTCGAGGTTCGTTCCGCTCTCGCTCCACTCACACCTCAGCATGACATGTTTTTGTATGTATTTTTTGTCTACCAAAATTTTAAATTTACTTAAATAGTTTTCCCAGCTCCTCTTTAAACTCATCAACATCCTTAAACTCCCGGTGGACGGAAGCGAATCGAATGTACGCCACTTTATCCAGACGCTTGAGTTCGCGCATGACATCGGTCCCTATCGTGGAGCTTTGGACTTCTTGTTTGTTACTTGCCCATTTTTCCTCCAATTTGGAGAGCATCGCATCAATCTTGTGCTGCGTAACGGGACGTTTGGTACAGGCAAGCCATACCCCTCGTTCGATTTTCGGCCGGGAATACGGCTCGCGGGTCCCGTCACGTTTGATGACAATAAGGGTATTCAATTCCTGCCGTTCGAAGCTTGTGAAGCGATGACTGCATTTTACGCACTCGCGACGGCGACGCACGGCCCGCCCGTCTTCGGCGAGACGCGAGTCGATGACTGAGGTCTCTTCATGTTTACAATGAGGACAATGCATACAAGTTGGTTAATCTATTCTTCAACAATCCTTATCCCCAACTCCTTCAATTGTTTTTGTGATACTTGCGAAGGGGCACCCATCATGCTGTCCTGCGCTTTGCCATTCTTGGGGAAGGCATAGATATCGCGGATGCTGGGACACTCCCAGAGCACCATCATGAGGCGATCAATACCGGGTGCGAATCCGCCATGGGGCTGGGCTCCATACTGGAAAGCCCGGATCATCCCTCCAAATTTTTCATCCACTTCTTTTTTGGAATATCCTGCAATTTCGAATGCCTTGTACATCACCTCAGGTTTGTAGTTGCGGATCGCCCCCGAACTAATTTCAAACCCGTTGCAGAACAGATCATACTGGTATCCAAGGATATCAAGAGGATCCTTATGGAGGAGATCCTCCATCCCCCCTTGTGGCATCGAGAATGGATTATGAGAAAAATCGATTTTCCCTTCACTCTCGCTCCACTCATACATCGGGAAGTCCGTGACCCAACCCCACGCCGCTTTTTTGGGATCCTTGAATCCCTGCAACCGCCCGATCTGATCGCGTACCGCGCCTAACGATTTACAAACCGTGAGCCATGTATCAGCGCCAAAAAATATCGCATCGCCCGACTTCGCTTTCAGTTGTTTGACCATCCGCCATGCAAGATCGTCCCCTAAAAATTTCGTAATCGGTGATTGGAGTTCATGATCCCGAACAAGAATGTAGGCAAGCCCCTTTGCTCCATGAATCTTGGCAAGATCGGTAAGATCATCGATCTGGCTACGGGAGAATTCCGCCCCCTTAGGTACGAGCAATGCATGCACGACTCCTTTTTGATGCACGGTGTCCGCAAATACCTTAAATCCGCACTCTTTAACATCATCCGTGATAACCTCGATCGGGAGCTCAAAACGTAAATCCGGCTTATCACTCCCGTAGCGCGTCATCATCTCTTTCCATGCAAATCGCGGAAAAGGTTTTTCCAATATTTTTTTATCACTAAATTTTTCGGTGAGTTCCACCATCAGCGGTTCGACCGTGTTAAACACATCCTCTTGGGTGACAAAGCTCATTTCCAAGTCCAACTGGTAGAACTCCCCCGGATGACGATCTGCCCGGGGATCTTCATCCCGAAAACACGGGGCAATCTGGAAGTACCGGTCCATCCCTGCGACCATGAGGAGCTGCTTGAACTGTTGCGGCGCTTGCGGGAGGGCATAGAACGTACCTTTGTGGAGACGACTCGGAACAAGATAATCACGTGCACCCTCGGGGGAAGAATTCGCCAGAATGGGTGTCTGAATCTCTACAAAGTTTTTCTTATGCATGTATGTCCGAATATGTTGAATGAACGCATCACGATTCTTCAGAATTTCCTGGAGACGCGGACGACGAAGATCAAGGAAACGATATTGCAGTCGAAGTTCTTCATTCACATCTTTCTCTTGACCTGCCGGCCGTAGCTTTAGCGGAGGCTGGTCAATCTCAAACGGAGGCGTTTTGGATTCACTGAAAATTTCAACAGCACTCACCACGACCTCCATACCTCCCGTCGGATTCTCCTGCCGCTCTGCACCTTCCAAACGCTTGCGAACAATTCCCTCAATCTTGAGCACCCATTCAGGACGAATCCGTTCAGCAACCGAAAAAACATCTTTGTTCTCTGGATCAAAAACAATTTGCGTAAAACCATATCGATCGCGCAAATCCACAAAAATCAATCCTCCATGATCCCGCCGCCGATGTACCCACCCGCAAAGAGTCACGGATTTTTTCACATGCTTGGCATTGAGTTCGCCACAGGTATGAGTGCGGAGCATAGGGGAATGGTAGAGTATGCCACCTTTGTCCGGCAACAAAGGTGGCCCAAAATGCCGGCGCCTGCCTGCCGGCAGGGTTCGTTTTGGTTACAAAAAGAATGGAAAAATCCCATGACAACCACGAAATATGACGTCAATTACCATTTACAAATTGTTAACTAAACATTACTATTATTTTTAAACCTTCCCCTCCCCTCTATGTCGTATCATTCACCTGAGCACGATCACGCGTACAACACATCCCGCAAAGGTGGCGCGCTAACTAATTTGATCGGCGGTATCGCTATCGCCACCGGAGCCGCAACAGCGGGTATCCTTGGCGTCGACTATGCACAGAGAACATCTCATCGGATCGACGAGGCAGAAGTAAGAGTTGCATCAAACATCGATCGCCTAAACCAGCTTGAACTCCAGGTCACCATCGACGACCTTGCAGAGGCCGCAGATTTGGTCACACCCTCCACCGTTCGCGTGCAGGGGGAATTCGAGTACTTCGGACAAAAGGCAACAGTGACCGGCTCCGGCACCATTATTATTGATGACCTCGGACGCAGATTTATCCTCACTAACGCCCATGTCACGGAAGATTCGGAAATCCGCGTGAACGAATTTGGAGACCCGGTGTACGACATAACACTCTATAACGGCGACGACTTCAAGAAACCCATTTCATTCAAAGCCGCACCGGTCATTTTAAGCAATGGGCAGCGCGCGCACTTCAATTTTCAGGGAGACGGAACAAAAATACAAGATATCGCTCTTATCGAAATCCCAGTGGACATTCGTCTCCCGGCGGAGGCACGTGGAGTCCGCATGCACAATCTCGTCACCCACCCTTTACACCAAGGAGATCCGGTCATTGCCGTCGGCACTCCATTCCGTAATCGCGATTCCGTCACCCACGGCATTATCAGCCACGGTGCCCGTCACGGGGATATCGAACCCGGGAATATCTTCCTCCAGACGGACGCCCCCATCAATCCGGGGAACTCCGGCGGAGGCCTCTTCTCCATCCGTAAAGTCCGAGAAAAAGATGGAAAAGTAGAATTGGTCGTGGAACTCGTCGGGATGAATACATATGGCTACCGCGGCGGAGACGGCGTCAGCGGATCCATACGCTCGGATATCCTCAAAGCTGCTTGTGAACAGTGGGGAGTACCGGTCATGTCGCCGGAGGAACGCTTGGCCTTCGATCAACTGTGGAAGGCAGTGGAAGAAGCGCGAAAGTCGATCCTGTCACAAGAGTCCGCGAAGGAAAAATCTCCGGTGAAGGTTTAGAATGATCGAGTATATCGAATCATTCCTCAATCTTGGCGAGCGGAAAGAACATATTAAAGATATTCGTAAAGTGGCGACCGTGTTACGGACAACAGTCCTGTACATGACGAAGTCGCAGTGGGAGAGGTATCAAAAACTCCTTGAGCGCATACCAAAAATCCCCCTGCATGGTAAGGTATTACAATGAAACCACGCGCGAAACCGATCATCCCTCCCAATTCCGAACCCACCGATCCCGATAAAAAGCGGCTCGAGCAGTTTAAAGAGTTCGAAGAGCGGGCAACCGAACGCAGAGCCGATTATCAGGGAAAGATCCTTGAGCGGAAGGGTGTGCGGCGCGCGGAAGAGCAGGCACGGACATTGCGACAGCAGGAAAACGTTCTTGAAGAGGAACACCATAAAAAAGAGGAACAACGACTCTTCGGCGTATGGAAAAAACAAAAAGACGAAGAGAAAAACATTATTAAAGAAACCAAGCGTCACGAAAAAGAGGAGGAGGAACATCTCAAAAAAATGAAGGCGGAGGAAGAGCAACGGCAGAAAAATCAAAAGGAATACATGAAGCAACTTGAGGATAAAGCCGTTCTCAAACACCGTCAGGAACTCCTCAAAGAACGCTCTGCACACGAAGAGCGCGCGAAAAAAACCGCACAGGAACACTTTAACCGCGCACGCCACGAAGTGGAACATAACGAGCACGAAGCTCTCGATACCCTTGCGCGCGAAACGCGGGAAGTTGAGGCCAAAGAAAAAAGTGATCTTGCGCTCCTTCGCCAGCGTCTGATCGCAGAAACAAGGTCACAGAAGTTGGAAGTGGAACGCAAACGAAAACTCGAAGAATCAAAAATAAAACGGGGCATCGGCGGACTCCCGGCGAAGGCCGGTCTTCAACAACTCGAGAGAGACACCCTGCAACGCATAACAGCGATCGATAAACGCTTCGCAGATCAGAAAAAAATTCTCGACCAGGAGGAGCAAACCCGCATGCGGGAGATCGAAAAGGAATATGAGGAAAAGAAAACCGCCATCCTGCAGCAGACGGCACAGTCCCATCGCAAAACTCAAAACCAACATGATCAAGCCGTGGCGGACGCCGAGCGGCACACCCATGAGGAAGAAGCGGCTGATATCCGTCAAACCGAACGACATAAAATGGACAGCAAGTTTTCTGGGAAAGGGGAAGGAGAGTAAATTGACTTTTTTCCGGCGGGAGCACCCCTCCCAATGGGGAGGGGATGAAGGGGAGGGGGTCATTATCCATTTGCATAAGCAATGTTTTTTCTTTGCCACTTTTGTCCGGTCTTCGAAAAATCCCAATAACCAAATAATATACAGAAACATTGTCATCCTGAGGTGCGACGAATGAAATGAGGAGCCTCGAAGGATCATAAAAGAAATAGTAGTATTCCCTTATGCCAGAAACGTACTACGTCTATATGATTCTGTGTTGCAACGGTGCTTACTATGTTGGTGTTACCAATGATTATGAACGCCGTTTTGCTGAACACCAAAACGGCGTTGATCCAAATGCATATACATACGATAAACATCCATTGGAATTAGTATATGTTGGATCATTCACGGATATCCATGATGCTATTCGATGGGAAAAAGAAGTAAAAGGGTGGCGGCGTGATAAAAAGGAGGCATTGATTAAAAGAGAATGGGATAAACTGCCAAAACTATCTCGACGCAAGCATCTTATTTTATGATCCTTCGAGGCATTGCTTCTTGTCATGCTGAGGTGCGAGTCCGCCTTCGTAGACGAGCCTCGAAGCATCATAAAAAACGCAATGCACCTCAGGATGACAATGTGTGTGTATGCTGTTTATGTTTTAATGAAGAGAAATATGTCATTATAACTCCATTGCCGAGGTGGCGAAATTGGCAGACGCGCCAGCCTTAGGAGCTGGTGTCCGCAAGGACATAGAGGTTCGAGCCCTCTCCTCGGCACCACAATAAAACAAACATAAACATGTCATGTTGAGGTGACAATGTATGTGTATGTGTATTCTGTACTAAGTCCCCCTTCGATAACACGATACCGTCGCACTCCCCCAACTGAAGGGGCACACACTCGTAGTCAGCCACTGAAGAATAGGTGAACTCAGAGTCTTCGTCACCAGAATGACTCGCGCTCCTTCTTTCAATGCTTCGAACTTTCGCTGCAACGTCGCCATCAACCCTTCTTCGAAACAGGTTGCATGCGCAAAGACGATGTCGGCATCGGAAAAATCTGAATCTGCAAAATCTTCTTGTCTAAATTCGACGTTTGGGTCCCACCCGTTGCCGAATGCCGGCTTGATCTCCCGTTCGAACCGATCCCGAACCTCCTGCGAAACCGCATGAAGATCGGGGAGGAGTTCTATCCCGACGCATTTCTTAAAAGGGAACAGCGTGCTCGCAAAGATCACCCCCTTCCCCGTCCCGGATCCCAGATCATAGAAGACCTCTCCCTCCCGAGGAATCGCAGGCGCCAAGATCTGCTCCATCCCCTCCGGGGTCACTTCGCCATAGGTAAAATTGCCATCAGAATATTTAAGCGCCCCTTCACCAAGGAGGCGGCTCCGCCCCTGCGAAGAAACGGTGTGGCCATTGCTTTGGGAGAAGAGAATGGCCTGGATGGCATGGGCAATAGTGGGGTCCATAGTTTTATGCTTCATTGTCTTCATTAATACTCTTCAATCCATTTTCGATTCTTTTTATCGCTGCGAGACCACTTCCACTCCATTCATCCGGTCTGCTGTCTACTCCTGGATTCCACCACGTTGTCGCATCTTCTTCCTTCATTTCCCAACGGGATGTTTCTGCATTGAACTGAACACGGAGATCATTGGTATCCCCATCGATACCGATCCAGTAGCGGTTGTTTCCTTCCTTTTTCGGCCCTGTAGCCGAATCACTATCAATCCCGACCTGATCATCCGTCTGAGATTGAATAAATTTATTCCCTCTCTCTAGTTTTGCCACGATTTTTTCTTTTTCCTTCTCGGATTCTTTTTTCTTCTCCTCATCCGATTGTTCTCCTTTGAGTGCCATCGCGACCTCCACCAAACCCGCGATAATGTTCCACATCTTGTCATCCTTTCGACACATCTTTAACGCATCAGGATTACCGGAAAAAATATTTTCTTTATCCGAAATATCAATACCTTTGAATGCGAGACTGAGCAAAAATCCGGCGCGCCGGATGTCGTTGATACGATTGGCTGGTAACCCATGCAAACGCGCCGCCTCGGTCGCCAGTGATTGCTTATCCGGCACCTCCCCGACCGCCTCTTCCCCTGGAGCATTGGGCTCTCCCTGCGGAGCCCGGAAAACCTCGCGGTGGTGTTGTATGAGTACCGCAAGAACATGTCCTTCCTGTGCATTAAGACCCGCATTCTGAAGTGCCTTTTGAATCCCTGCCGCTGCCTCTTCGTCCGGTATTTTACCCAGTTGGTCAATCTGCTTCGCAATTTGGTCACGATGACTCGCATCCATTTTGGTCAGTGCGCTGATCAAGTGAAGCTGGTTATGATGTACATCATCTTTGAATTCTATGAATGTCAGTGCCTGCGTCACGATTTGTTGTTCCGCGGAATCGAGTGTCTTAAACTTTTCGTGTAAACTCCCATCGAGATTGGCAGGAATTTCCACCGGTACATTGCTCGGTGCTTCCTTCGAAGTATCAGATGCCGCCTCCTGTTTTGTGGATTCGTCAGGTTTGGATACATCGGGGGCTTTTGATGGTGTCGCAGGAGTTTGCTCCGACGTAGCCGGCGATTCTGTCGTCACACCCACCCCACGGGAACCCGTTGAACCTTCTCCTAAAGGAACAACTATTAATTGCCCCCGACCATCATCTTCCGCTCTGTATGGGAGACCGGATG
>JACPXZ010000035.1 GCA_016196225.1 Candidatus Peregrinibacteria bacterium | reverse complement strand
TCTCCAGCAATGGCTCCAGTGGTACAACTACCACAAGATTCACTTGGGGCTCGGAATGAACCGCAGAACCCCTGCAGAAGTGGTGTTTCAGGGGCTTTTAGAAAATACCTCTTGTGTAAGCTTAATGCTGCAACCTAACATCTATTGACACAATATGAATAATGGAGTAAGATAACCATATCTTTCCATGCTACGCTTATGAACCAACAACTTGAGATCCATCTTAAAGATAGATGGTCAGTGGTCTCGGCGGCCGAGTTCGACGCTGCTATGAGAATCGCGAGGAAGCATGGACTTCAAATAACACGAGACTACGAAGATGGAGGTTTCCTTGTATCAAGTGATGAAAACAAAAATGTTTTTTCCTTTGTAGTATGTCAGGGGAAAATAACTAACAAACTTCGTGATGATTTGCTTGCGATATTTCATTCGAGTAGGGTGAGCAGCCTCAAAGAGGGCGAATGGGTAGACGAACAGGAAGATCGGGTTATTTCTTATAAAATCAACAACTACTAGTCGAGGGAATGTGAGGAAGAGCAACTGGTAGATGCCATACGTTCGAGTTTATTAGGCCCAAAACATCATGGCGGAGAGAGAGGGATTCGAACCCTCGAGACCCTTAGAGGGCCTACCGCTTTTCGAGAGCGGCGCCATCGACCACTCGGCCATCTCTCCATATAGGAAATGTAGCATATTTTGCCATGGAATGGCGTAAAACGGTGGTTATGGCATTTATATATTTATAAACTATTTCTTAATATATGCAATATATAATGGCCAAATTCGGGCTCCAATTGGAAATTCTCTTGATTTTATATCATCCAGATCCGTAAAATTGTCACGTTTTCTATCTTTTACCCCCGTTTGTATGAGTTATGTCGTTGCTTCTAAGGTCAAGGAACTCGTTAAGCATCACGATATGATGTCTGCCGGAGATCTCTCGGATGCATTGAGTGCAGCCGTGGAGAAGCTTGTCGGAGAGGCATGTGGCCGGGCAAAGGCCAATGGTCGAAAGACAGTGAGAGGTCATGATCTTTAATCCAGGGTTGATCCTGATAAAAGGGCATCCGTAGAAGGGTGCTCTTTTTATAATGTTGCTTCTCTCTTCAGTTCCGCCTCGATAAATTCCTGTAACTCTCCGTCCAGGATTGCATCGGGATTGCTGGTTTCCACGTTAGTGCGGAGATCTTTCACCATTTTATAAGGATGCAAAACATAACTCCGGATTTGCTGGCCAAAATCCGCACTCTCCGAGGCCCCCCGTAATTCTTTTTTTTGTTTCATCTCTTCTTGCCGCTGTTTGTCCAATATTTTCGCACGCAGGATATTCATCGCTTGGGCGCGGTTTTGCAATTGGCTGCGTTCAGTTTGGCAACTCACAACAATGCCACTGGGGAGGTGGGTGACGCGGACCGCAGATTCGGTTTTATTGACGTGTTGGCCGCCGGCGCCTCCACTGCGGAAGGTATCAACGCGAAGTTCGTGCGGTGGGATAGAAAGATCCGTGGTTTCCGGGAGTTCGGGCAATACCTCTACCAATGCAAAACTGGTTTGCCGGAGATTTTTGGCATTGAAGGGGGAGAGACGGACGAGACGATGCGTTCCTCGTTCGCATTTAAGGTGACCGTAGGCGAGTGATCCTGTTACGTGGATCGTTGCGGATTTTATGCCAGCCTCCTGACCATCCGTTTTTTCGAGGAGATGCGTTTCCCACTGCTGCCGTTCGCAATATCGAATGTACATGCGCAGGAGCATGGCAGCCCAATCCTGTGCTTCGGTGCCGCCGGCACCTCCACTCACGGTGAGATAGCAGTTGCACGTATCAAATTCACCGCTTAGGTAAAGTTCTGTTTGCATGTGCCCCCACTGTTCCTGAAGATTGGTGAGTAGGTGATGGAAGTGTTCCTCGTCCTTTGGTATCGCACATTCGATAAGTTCCAATGCATCGGCAATTTCTACTGAGATAGACAGGACCGGTTCCCATTGTTTTTTTAATGCCCGAAGCCGCGCAAAGAGTGCATTTGCCTTCTCATGGTCATTCCATATTGTCGGGTTGGCTGCGGAGGCTTCCAGCTCTGCGATACGGGCGGGAAGATGGCGAGACTCAAAGAGAGTCCTTCCCCATGGCAACCGCAGACTGCAGTTCCTGGAACTTCTCTTTAAGTTGAGCCAGGGATGGGGAGGACAAGTCACTCATAATAAAATAGTGGATTGAAGAATGGCTTCTTTTCCTCTATAATAACACGAATACATGAACAATACACCCCAACATGCGGGCAGGGCGGTCCCATCCCTTAAAGAGGCGGGGGAAAGACTTGCATTTCCATTATTTTTGTTTTCAATTATTCTTTTTTGTTTTCTCCTTCTCTCATGGGTCTTTCTTCTCCCGTACATTTCACAGGTGCGTATGGGGGGGGAGAAAACCAGTGTCCATCAGCTGCAGTCGTATCATCGCGCACTTACGGAGCGTCTTGTCCGTGCAGAAGATGATCGTGAGCGAATGGTGTTACCAACTCTCGATCCGCTCTATAGAGAACTGCGATCAAAAAAATTAGCGATGCCCTCATTTTTGCATGTACATGAAGAAGTGCGGCAAACTGCTTTGCAGGTTGTCCCTGATATTGCGAATGCAGTTGATATAGAACGCTTGCGTTTTGTGGCGGATACAGGAGTACTGGAAATTTATGGTCGCACCGGCCACGTCGGCCCACGGAGCATGACGGTTCTTGCGCAACTGACCGATGCGTTATTGAAATCGCATGTTATTGCATCGCTCGATCAGCCTGCATTTACCCGGCAGGAGGATACGAATGGATTTTTTTCACCTTTTTTAATACGCGCGCAACTCACTTCCCCTTCTGTTCCTTAGTATGAATAGAGAATGGATCCAGCGTTGGGAGTCCTTAAACAAAACACATGCAATGTGGGGGGGAGGGGGCATAGCGATTGTGTTATCCATGCTGCTTCTCGGCGCTCATATTCTTGAAGCGCGGAAAGCGCGGGATATCGGTTTACCCCTTGCAACCGTTGTCCCCGACATCGAAAAAAGATTGAACATTCTTGAAGAACAAGTCGAACTTTCTCGTATAAATATGGCGATCAATCGAGGATCCCAGGAAGAATTCGTTCATGTGTATGTCTTGCCGCGCGATGCGTCGATGGATAGGTTGGTGTCTTCGCTCGAGGTACTTCGTGATGTGTTAATGGAAGACGGAAAACTTTTGGGGATGACGTCCATCGATATCGAAGGCAACATACAGGAGGGAGAGATGACACGATGGCCGGTGAGGTTTACGGTGAAGGTGACCGAAGAAGGATTGCGAACAGTATCGCTATTTTTGGATATTGCCGGATTTTTTACCGTTGCTGATGTTCTTACGGAGCAGGAGATCCGTCAGCTTTTTTTGTATGCCGAATCGGAGAATCCCGTGAGCATCATCGCTTTGGAGCAATTTTTATCTGCAGATCTCCTCAAGTACACGGGTGAATATCAGTCATTGATGGGTATGGTTCGTAAATCGTTTGTATCCCCTGCGTTTGACCGGCTATTTACGGGATTGCAGGAAGATTCTCTCCTGAGAGACGTTCGTCTACTTTTGGGGGGACCACTCGGGGAGCGGCTACGAAGAAACAATCTCTGGCCCCTTCGTTTTATAACGGTGGATGCGGTGACCGTAACGCAGGGGGGAGCAGGAATACTCGAAGCGGCATTCGAAATTTCGGCGTATAGCAGAAGGTGAAGTTCTTGACGTATAGCACATCTCATTCTACATTCTTGTTTAAGCATTCCCCCCTTTTTTTCTGCGTCAAAGACGACAAGTTATTCGAGGGTTATCTCACGATAAGCGTCCTCGGAGCAATGAGGACATTAAATCTCCGGAAGTTCTGTTGGTGCATGACGACGGATCGACAAAACTGGTGACACCGACCGAAGCATTGGCATTGGCAAGAGAACAGGAACTTGATTTGATTGAAATTTCTCCCAAGGCTCATCCTCCGGTTGTAAAGATCGGGAATTTCGGACAGCATCTTTATCATATCCAAAAGAAGGAGCGCAAACAGCGCGTGCATAGCAAACAGCGGGAGGTGAAGATGCTCCGGATGTCATTTAGGACAGAGAAGCACGATCTCGATCGTATTGTTGACCGTACGAAAGAATTCCTTGCAGAGCGCCATATGGTCAAGTTGGTCATTCGTCTTCGGGGACGGGAATTAACCAATACAAGTTATGCGAAAGAAAAATTAAGTGGCGTGGTGGCTTGTTTATCCGATACGGCAGAAGTGGATCAGGAAATGAAGAGGCAGGGGAACCAATTTATCGTGGTGCTGCGGCCGAAACGATAGTTTTTGGCTATTGTTTATGATCCTTCGAGGCATTGCCCTATGTCATGCTGAGGTGCGAGGCGTTAGCCGAGCCTCGAAGCATCATAAAAAATGACGCAATGCACCTCAGGATGACATGTATGTGTTTTTTGTATATTGTTCATTGACGATTTTTCTCTTGTAGTCGCCTAATAACTCTCTATACTTCCCCCACATTATGCCTAAGATCAAGTCCCATAGTGGTGCCAAAAAGCGAGTTCGACGAACCGGTTCGGGGCGATTGGCTCTTAAGCGGAGTCGTCGGAATCATCTTCTGCAGCAAAAAAACGCACGGCAAAAGCGACTAAGTCGGACGCTTATAGTCCATACACGGGATCGGCGTGCGCTTACCAGTCTTCTTCCATACCTTTAAGAATTTGTATGCGCGTCAAACGTGGTTTTACCCGCCGGCATCGACACAAGAAGATTCTTAAACGTGCAAAGGGACACCAGGAGATGCGTCATCGTGCCTATCATAAAGCTAATGAGTCGGTGATCAAGGCGGGGCAGCATGCATATCGCGGACGCCGTCAAAAGAAGCGGGATTTTCGTTCACTCTGGATTGCGCGGCTAAGCGCAGCGGTTCGTGTGCGTGGAGTATCGTATTCACGGTTTGTAAGCGGACTCAAACATCATTCCATTACTCTCGATCGGCAAACGCTTTCGGAACTTGCGATGCACGAACCGGAAGTATTCGGGAAGATACTGGAGAGCGCAATGAAGAAATAGAGGAGCACCCCTCCCTGGAGGAAGGGGAAGGGCACGTCGGTCGCGACCGACTTGCCAGGGGAAGGGGTAAGATACATTTGTTGTATTGCAAATCACACGGACCCCCCCTCCTTAATCCTCCCTCCTTCGTCAGGCTCAGGACAGGCTCTCAGGGGGGAGGTACTCCGGCCATTACTTAATCTGTCCCCTCAATCGGGGGAGGAGGGATGAGACGGGGATTCTTTTGGATGTCTCGATAAAGAATCACGATGGAGAGGGTGAAGAAGAGGAGCGCAATTCCATTCACTGTTCCATCGATCAAATCAGTGATAGGAAGAAACCGACTATCCACAGCATCAATCATAAGTGAAGCTATGGTTGAGAGGAGATACGCAGGAATAAATGTGAGGATGGAGAGTCCGAGGAGATATTTACATACCCGCCACGTTTGTCCGCGCACGAGTTCTTTGCTTTTTGTGAGTGCGGCGCGGTACGGCGTTTTTTCGCAAACGGTGATAAGCGCGTAAAACACGGTCCGTACCTGATAGATGATGCCAGGGATGATGAAGAGGAGTGTCCACAAAGACGTAATACATGCTCGCAGAATCCCCGTGAGGAAGAGGGGGATGACAAAAGTAAGAGCTTGACTATGCACGGCGCGAAATGAGGAGCGGCTACGACCGGCATTGTGAGACAGGAGACGACCTCCGATAAGGAGTACACAGGCGGTTCCCCAGAGCAGGATCAATTGGAAGAGGAGGATGCCAAGCCACCCGATAACAAACTGCGGAGAGACCTCCATCGTCATCATACCTGACGCGGATGTCATGAATCGCATCACGATACTCTGTCCGGTAAGTGGGAGAATAATAAGCCAAAAGAGGACGATCACCAGGATGGGTTGCCGTCTCTGAAACTCCCACGCTGTCCCGATGATAGAAAAGATGTTGGACATGTGGAAATCCTATGGACACTGGAGTGGAATTATCGTTTTACCCGGATAAACCCCGAGACATCGAATGTCGAGAGCCTTTTTTCCTCCTTTGCCAATTTATCGAGGAGGAGGTTGATGCCGATGGTGTCTGAGGCCATATGGCTGCATTGGATCATATTCACGTGGTGTTCTTTGGCTTTCTCCAGAGTTTTTTCCGTTACGTGCATAGAGAGGATGGTACCGATCCCCGCGCGCGATTGAGCTTCCAGAAGTTCCTCTGGGCCGTTGGTGCCTCCGGTAAATTCTGTCGCAGTGATTTTTCCCGGACGTCCGGATTTGGACCCATTCACAATAATGGGAGGATTTCCCTTTTTGGCATACGTACTATATTCGGAGATGGCAAGGAGAGCATTGATGACCTCGCCGAGGTCATCATACTTTTTGGAGCAGATTGTTTTTTCCATAAACTGCCAGACCAAGTTATCGGTGACGGTATGGCAGGTGAAGATCGGAATATTGAGGAGTTCAGCCGCGCGTTCTGTTCTAAAAAGGTTATCCGCATGGATCGCTCGTCGGATCTTATCCATCCGAGGACCCAAATGCCCTTCGGAGTGATTCACGGGGACGCCGACGTGTGCGAGGACGTCGGCTTGGAGAGACATGACGTAATCGAGATCGGCGAGAGCCCGTCCTTCGGGATGATGAATAAAGATGGCGTCGATTTTCTCCCCGCGTTCGCGCATACGATCGGCAAGGAGGATTTCGGCAGTCTCGATGTCTATCCCGACCATAAGACGTCGAAGCTCTTCGTTGCCGGTCCCATGGAGGATCCGTGAGTCCGCGAAGGGATTCCAGAGACGCTCCTGATCAAAGAGTTCTTTTTCTTTCCCTGTGAGTTTGTCGTAGTTCCTCTTTTCCTTTTTGAGGAGTTTAGCAACGGCGTCCTTTCCGCGGGGATCGGCGGCAATCCCATGTTCAACTGCCTGCTGGAAGAGTGTACGGAGCTTCATAATGAGGAATTGCGGATAGCCTACCGGAAAGTTAGGGGGGATGCCAAGAAAAATCTATTTAGCAAGTCTTTCCCGAAGGACCTTCACCACGGCTTTCCCAATAAGGAGAGGGTGGCGAAGGCAGAAACCAGGAAGAGTTCCACTGCCTTTGGTGGAGACGCTCGTTTTATTGTGAATGCGATCAAAAAACTTCCCCACCATGGTTTTAAGAGCGGCATTTCGAGATTGTTCTATATCACGGTGGAGGTATGGCGGGGCCGCCTTCAAGAGATGCTGAAAACATCGGAACCGGTCAAATATCCCTGTGCCTTGTTCATCATTGATGAAGCTTGCTGCCTTGCGGTGCACCCGGAATACCCCCAACTCTTGCGGGTGGAAGTACCAGTCGGTGCAGAGGAGCAGGCGAGTCCAGTATTCGACATCCAAAAATTGCGGCATGTCTTCTCGGAATTTCCCCATCCCATGTACCACCTCCCGCCGCATCATCACAAAACTTGGTTCTCCAATGACATTGGGATGAAGTTGGTGGGTTAACCACCACTGCAGGAACTTTTCTCCCTGATGAATGCCGGGAGCAAGGTGATCATTCTTGAATGTACGAAGGTTATCATATAATGATTCTGTCGGAATATTTTTCTCACAGTCATAGAGATGATCGGCGGATGCAAAACCAATGGTCGGGTGGGTATCAAAGACGGCAAGCATTTCATTCAGGTAGGTGAAGTACCATCGGTCATCTTGGAAGAGATACTGGATGAAAGGAGAGCCCGGCTTCGCGCAGAGCGCAACATTGAGGCACTCATTCCAATTTCCACCGATCCCCAGCCGCACCGAGTTTTTGGAAAAGTGAAAACGGGGGTCTTGGAGGTATGGTTGGATGACCGAAGAAACATCGTTATCCGATGCGTCATCATTAACAAATACGTTAAAACGCTGTTCCGTTTGGTGGAGAATAGAATCGAGCGCTTGCCGGAGGAACTCCGGGTTTGGGTTGAACAGCGGGACCAAAATGTCTATACGTGGCTTCTCCATAGGAAAAACAGTATCATTCTACCATATGCGGATTGATGTGTTGACGCTGTTCCCGGGGATGTTTAGCGGGCCGATGAATGAGAGCATTCTTCGTCGAGCGCAAGAGGAGAAGATTGTTGAATTGCATCTTTATGATCTTCGGGAATTTGGGATGGGGAACCATCGTCAGGTGGATGATAGTCCGTATGGAGGGGGAGCTGGGATGGTCATGAGGGTGGATGTTCTCGTCAATGCTATTGAATCAATCTCCAAAGGAGAACAACCACATCGAATTTACTTAAGCCCAAGAGGAAAACGGTTAACACAATCGAAGGTGGAGAAGCTCGCAAAAAAAGATTGGTTGCTTTTTGTGTGTGGACATTATGAGGGGGTTGATCAGCGAGTCGTAGAAGGAGGGTGGATTGATGAAGAGATTTCGATCGGGGATTATGTGCTCACGGGCGGGGAACTCCCCGCAATGGTCCTTATTGATGCTATTGCAAGACAGTTGCCCGGAGTTCTTGGCAAAGAAGAGTCTTCAGCAGAAGAAAGTTTTAGTAAGGCGCTCGACCGTCGTTGCGAGTATCCACACTACACACGCCCGGAAGAATTCCGTGGGCTCGGCGTCCCCGATATTCTTTTAAGCGGGAATCACACGGCGATCAAAGAGTGGAGACAGGCTCATTTAGAGTAGTGCTGCGTCCGCATATGGTTGCAGCATTGACTGGCGCTCGCTGTTTTTTAACTTTTTAAAGACTTGCGTTTCCAGCTGACGGATGCGTTCGCGGGTGACAGCGAAGATTGTTGAGACTTCATCGAGGGTATAGGTGGCGCCTTCGAAGAAGTCGACAGGTTTAAGAATTCTTCTTCTTCTGTGACCGTGAGGATTTTCGGATTTTCTGACAAGCAATGATCCAAGATATTGGTCATCTGCGTCTGCGAGCACTGGGGCACGTCCAAGTTTGGATACGGGGAAACTCTTTATATCTCTTTTGCCTTGGAGATCCAAATAGGAGAGCAGAAGTTCTTTTTCGTCTTTGGTGAGTCGGTGGCCATTGCGATGGCGAATGATAGCCTTTAACAGCGATCGTTCGGGGATCGATGTATCATCTTCATCGGTGAGAGCGATCCCATTGCGTATCTTAAATGGGAGACGACAGGTGAGGGAGATCGTGCGAAGTACCCGTATGACCGCATCGCGGATGTCGTTTTGGTGGACTGTGAGTGGAACCTCTGCGGTATGCGTATCCTTGAGGATGGAACCGAGAGTAAAGGATTCGTCCGGTGTTCCTTTGTCGGGTTTGTTCTGCGGCATCAGGTCATCAAAGTTACGGGTATTGCGTAGGTTGAAGATCTGGAAATATTCTCGGAGTGCTTCCTCGGAGATCCCCGATAATGCTTCCAGACGCCAGATATCCCCGTCGGTATTGCGCGGGGATCGTCCATATTCTTCCTGAAAGCGTGTGAGATACGAGCGGACAGAGGTTTCAAGTTCGGTGTTATGGAGAGGGATGCGGATGATTGACGATTGATTGTCAACCGCACGTTGCATGGCCTGTCTAATCCACCACGTTGCATAGGTGCCGAATTTAAATCCCATGCGCCATTCAAATTTATCCACCGCGCGTAAGAGGCCGATCTCTCCTTCGCCACAAAGGTCTGCGCGCGATACCCCCTTACCGATATATTTATTTGCAAAGAATTTGACGAGGCGGTGATTGCCATTGGCGAGATTGTGACGAGCTTGGTTGTATGTGGCATATTTATCGGTGAGGCGTTGATGAGTTGCAGTAGTTCGTAATTCTTTCAGGACGGGGATATGTACTTTGTCGATATCGAGAGGAAGAGTGAGTGCGATATGTGCCATCTCTTTGTATTGATGTTGTGCGAGTAATATATCGAGTTGGCGAAGGGTCGATGGTAGGCGTTTGTGGATGGCTGACTCCGATAGAGAAACCGGTTGACCGTTTTTTGTTGCGTATGCCGGTTCGGTTTGAGACGCACGAATGAAGCGACCGAATGGGAGTACCCCGTTCTGAATATCGTGGAGAGTCTCCAGCGCCCTGCGGATGCCGAGAGGGGTCGAAAGAATTGCATGGGTAAATTCCCGTCGGGTGTGTTCGACGTCCTTGGTATAGGTGAGTTCCTCCTCTCGGGTGAGAAGGGGGAGAGGGGAGTCAAAATACTCCTCTTCCAAGCCAAAACCATTCGGATGTTCTGGAGCCATATTGGATACATATATTGAAACATTTTTATTAAAATGTCAAACAATTCTTATGCCCCAGAGCACAAAATTTTGCACCCTTAGGCCGTTTTGGCGGTATTCTTTGTATATGTCCCGTATTGAGCTCCTTGGAGTGCCTATTGATAGGGTTACCTTTGCGGAGACCCTTGAGTGGTTGCAGAGCTTTCTCAAGGAAGAGGGATGCCAGCGGCATGTCGTAACTCCCAATAGCGAAATGCTTGTAAAGAGCATGCGGGATCCCCACTTTCGTCACATTCTTCATCACACATCCCTTAATCTGCCCGATAGTATGGGGCTTTTATGGATGGCACGACTCACGGGGCAACGGTTCCCGGAGCGGGTGGCTGGGGTGGATATCGTGGAAAAGCTCTGTTTGCAGTTGGACGAAAGGACGCCGGTGTTTTTATTGGGGGGAAGAAACAACGCCGCACGTCGCGCGGCGCATGTTCTTCGGGAACGAAATCCCCGATTGAACGTGGTGGAAGTGTACGAAGGATCGCCGGATCCCCAAGAAGGAAGAGAGATTATTCAACGCATCAATGATGCGAAGCCTCATTTGTTACTTGTTGCATATGGCGCGCCGGAGCAGGATCTTTGGATTGAGAAATATCTCTCAGAGATGCCGAGCGTACGTGTGGCGATGGGGGTGGGGGGAACGTTTGATTTTATTGCCGGTATACAGAAACGTGCACCGGTTTTCCTTCAACGGATGGGACTGGAATGGTTATGGCGTTTTATCCATGAGCCAAAACGATTCAAACGTATCTGGAATGCGGCAGTCGTGTTCCCGTTATTGGTGCTGCGATACGGGAAACACGGACCAGCTACTCCCTAAGTTTTTCTACTAACTTCACTTCCCACTTCCCATTCACTTGTTCAAGGATCACCAGTTTTGGTCCATCCTTTGTTTCGGCAAGATAGTGTCGTTCATTGGTAGTTTCGCGCAGGAGTGTTGTCGTGCCGATCTTTTCATTGGGTAAGAGCAGGTAAATCGCAATATCCGGTTTATCGATGAGTGCTCCTTTAATATTGATGGTTGCACGTCCGAGGAGTGCTGCCCCAACAACAATAACGCCGCTCATGAGGAGTGCCCAGAAGGTTGTGTGGAGATAGCGACGGGTGGAGAGACGATTGATGAGCATGGGGATGCGATTCATTTGTAGCAGAATTCTATTCAAAATGGTAGCGTGGGGACTATGGGTATACTCGTTTGTGTGCGTCACGGGCAGTCGCAGTGGAATCTTGAGAACCGTTTTGCGGGATGGACAGATATTTCATTAACAGAACGAGGAAAAAGTGATGCTGTTTTGTGTGCAAAAGCACTTGCTGCGTATCAGTTTGATATGGCATTCACATCGCGCCTCGAGCGTGCATCTCAAACGTTAGAAATTATTCTAAAGACATTGAAGCAAACTGTGCCGATCGAAGTGGATTCGGCACTCAACGAACGGCATTATGGTGATTTGCAGGGATTGAATAAGGCCGAGACTGTTGCCAAACATGGCGAAAAACAAGTGCAATTATGGAGACGCGATTTTTTTACTCGTCCACCGAATGGGGAAAGTATGGAGGATTGCGAACGACGAACGTGGCCCTTTTTTAAAGAATACATTCTTCCTCATATTGGTAAGGGCAAAACGGTTTTGATTGCGGCGCATGGCAACAGTCTTCGGCCGATTGTGAAGAATTTGGAGGGACTCGATCCGGATACGACCGCCGCATTGGAAATTGGCCTCTGTACACCGTATGTGTATACATTTGAGGGAGAAAAAATGATGAACAAAAAAGTCATCGAGGTTCCGGGTATTGTCACCAAAGGAGCATCGACGACAGAAAAGAGCGTAAAGGAAGGGAGGGTGTAATTTGTTTTATGCCCTTTTCGGGATCGCATTTGCCTCACTTGTCCGATTACGCGAGGAGCGTTGCTTTTGATTGTTCAGTTGATTAATGATTTGTCGGATCCCGTCCTCAAGTGAAACGGATGGTGTGTATCCGAGGGTGGATTGAATTTTGGTGATATCCGCTTGTTGGAGTCGGATATAGTTTTCTGTGACCGGATTGTCGACGTGTTTGGGTTTAATATTTGTGCCAAGAGTTTTGTTGATCACGTCCACAAGTTCGAGGACGGTCATGGACTCTCCCCGACCAATGTTGAAAATTTGATTCCCGAGTTTTTTCTCCGTTTCCATTGCGAGGGTGATGCCCTGAACGACATCCAGTACATTCGTAAAGTCTCGGGTTTGCATGCCATCTCCATAGACAAGGGGTTGATCACCCCGTCGCATCGCCCAAATGAATTGACTGATCAGATTGGCGTAGATCCCTTTATGTTCTTCGTGGGGTCCAAAGACCGACATAAAACGGAATCCGATTATTTCGAGATTCGGGTGCGTCCGGTGATAACAGGCACTGATATTTTCCATTGCGATCTTTGTCACGGCGTAATGATTGGTGGGGACGGGGGGTTGATCTTCGGTCAGGGGAGGAGGGGTGTTCCCGTAGAGTGAAGAGGTGGACGCATAGAGGACCTTTTTTACTCCGGTGCGATTCGCGAATTCTAATACTTCAAGAAAGGAGAGAATGCTGTTTCGGTATGCACTCACGATGTCGTTATGAAACATCGGTGCGGATGATGTCCCGGCAAAGTGAACGATATAATCAAAAGACCCAAGCGAATCGAGTGTTTCGCGATTCGTTGCATCTCCCTCAACAAATTTTATGTTGGGTAAAAGGTGCTCGGGGTCTCCGAGTAGGAGATTATCGAGCGCGACGATGCCATACTTTTCGCAATGAGTGTTGCAAAAATTCGATCCAATGAACCCTGCGCCGCCGGTAACAAGAATCCGTTTTTTTGGCATGGAGAGATTGTACACTGTAGGTGATGCTTCGGTATACGCGCGAATCATTGGTTCTCTTGCTTATTGCACTCCTCCCATTCCATGCGCTTTTGGTAACAGTGGGAACAAGGTTGATGATAGGACCAGATCGTAGTCCACTCTTGTGGTTGGCGATGTGGAAAGAATTTTTATTAGGAGTGATATTGATAGTTGCGGCGTTGGAGGTGCTGGAAACGTTAACAATGAAGAATGTAAAATTTAAAATGGATGTACTTGATTGGTTGGTCATGGGATTGGTGCTGTTGGGAGTGGTTATTCCCAGTTCGAATTTTATTTTTGGATTTAAATACACATTGTTCCCATTATGTTTGTTTTTTGTTCTGCGGCGAGTGAAGTGGAGTGAGGAATTCAAACAGAGGATCATGAATGTGATTTTGGTTGTTGGGGGCATTATTGCAGGGTATGGGATCCTCACGTTTTTCCTGCCGCTCGAATTCTTCACGTGGCTTGGATACTCAGATCTGCATTCGTTATACGTTCCTGATGGGCCGTTGGCGGCATTTCAACAAATCGGGGGAACGGGGATACGACGCATTCAATCGACCATGTCAGGGCCGAATCAGTTGGGGATTTGGCTGTTGATACCATGGAGCGTGGCTGTTTATTATTTGTTTCGAAGATCTTCCTCCCCCGACGGGGGAGGATTGAGGTGGGGGGGTATGAGCAATGGTGAATTTCATCTATTTTCAAACCCCCTCTCCCTAACCGCACCCCTCCGGGAGAGGGGAAATCTCGCATTTCTTTTATTTTTAGGATTGGCCATCTTTTTTACCTTCTCCCGGGCAGCGTGGGTAGGGGCGATGGTGATAACCGTTGTTGCAGGATGGCAGTATGTATCTTTAAAGCAGGGGGTGAAGGTGTTCGTTGCAGGTTGCACGGTGCTCGTTTTGTTTGCACTGATTGCACCCAATGTGCTGCTTCGTGCCGCTTCGACACGCGGGCACTTCGAAAAACCATTAGCAGCCATTCAAACAATGATCGATCATCCCTTTGGTCTTGGGCTCGGGTCAGCGGGACCTGCGAGTAATAGAGTGAGTGATGCGTGTGTGTATCTTGAATTGGATTCGGATGTGTCATGGGCGGGTAATCGGCCGGATTTATGTGTATTTGTAGGTGATACTCAAATACAACCGGCGAACAAAATATGTGATTGTCCTTTCCTCTCAGAGAATTGGTATTTGCAAATTGGTGTTGAACTGGGGGTGGTCGGACTTATTTTGTTTTTGATTCTTGTTGTTCTGATTATTCTCCGCACCTGGGCAGATGCGCAACTGATGTTCTTAGGGGTAAGCATTGCCGCTCTCTTTCTCCATGCGTGGGAGGATAGTGCTACCGCTTACACGATGTGGATGCTCCTTAGCAGCGCACTTCTTTCTTTCTCTTCTGACACTGCCGCACTACCGGGAGGAGCGAGATAAAAATGATTCCGAGGATGACGAATTCGAAGTATTCCTGAACGACGGGAAGGTTTCCAAAGAGTGTTCCGGAACCCACAAAGAGTGTTACCCATAAGATTCCACCGGTGACATTGAAGGTAAGAAATCGAGAGTAGGTCATCGCTCCAACGCCCGCGACAAACGGTGCGAATGTTCGGATGATGGGGATAAAACGGGCGAGGATGATGGTTTTGCCGCCGTGTTCTTCATAAAAGTGCTCCGTGCGTATGAGATGTTCATGCTTAAAGAATCGAGACTCCTTACGAAAAACCTTGGGACCGATATGCGCTCCGATGGCGTAGTTCACGGAGTCTCCAATGATGGCAGCGATGGAGAGGAGGAGGATCAGCGTGAGAGGGTTCAGGACCCCAAGTCCGGCGATGGCGCCGGCAGCAAAGAGGAGAGAGTCCCCGGGGAGGAAGGGAATAAAGACGAGACCGGTTTCGCAGAAGATAATGAGGAAAAGAAGGGCGTATGTCCAAGGACCGTAGGACGTAATGACGCTCTCAAGGTGGACGTCAAGATTGAGGAAGATGTCGAGGAGTTGTGTCATGAGAGAGGGGGATGACAGTGGTAGAGTGTCTCTATGAAGAAGTATATACGCAAGGGCTCCGTCGTGATCCTCGATTTTGGAGGCCAATATGCGCATTTGATCGGACGGCGGGTTCGGGAATGCGGGGCCTTCTCGGAAATTCTGCCACCGGAGACACCGGCGATTCTCCTCAAAGGTGCTGCCGGAATTATCCTTTCCGGAGGTCCCCAAAGTGTGTATGACAGGGGCGCGCCACAGGGGGACCGAAAGATTTTTGAATTAGGAATCCCGGTCCTTGGGATTTGTTATGGACTCCAGTGGATGGCGAAGATTCTTGGAGGCGAGGTCAAAGCAGGGAAGACGAAGGAATATGGAAGAACACAAATTAAGAATCTTGAATGTAAAATGCAGAATGTACCGGAGGAATTTACTGTGTGGATGAGTCATGGGGATGAGGTAGTAAAGGTTCCGGAGGGCTTTGTTCAGGCGGCGACATCAGATGCGTGCGCCAATGCGGCGATTGCGGATGAAAAACGGAAGTTTTATGGCGTGCAGTTTCATCCAGAGGTGACACATACGGAGTACGGGACTCAAATCCTGAAAAATTTTGTTGGGCTATGTGATGCCGCTCCGTGGTCGGTGCAGAGTTTTCATCAAGAGATCCGTGAGCAAGTCCGTAAAGATGCCGGAACTTACAATGTGTTTATGCTTGTTTCGGGGGGAGTGGATTCGACAGTAGCATTTGCTCTCCTTAACGAGGTTCTTGGACAGGATCATGTGCAGGGGTTACTCATTGATATCGGTTTGATGAGAAAGGGCGAAATACGGGAGGTACAGGATGCATTTAAGAAGGTAGGGATGACCAATCTCCATGTGGAAGATGCCTCCGATGAATTTTTTTCTGCACTCAAAGACATCTATGATCCGGAAGAAAAGCGAAAGATTATCGGCAAAGCATTTTTAAATGTTCAGCATCGGGTATGCGTTAAGAAATTAGCACGTAAAACAAAAAACTGGTTATTGGGTCAGGGTACCATCTATCCGGATACCATCGAAACCGGAGGAACGGCGCACGCTGATCATATCAAAACGCATCACAATCGTATTCCAGAAATTCAGTCGATGATTGATCGGGGAGAGGTGATCGAACCTCTCAAGGATCTTTACAAAGACGAGGTGCGACGTTTGGGAGAAGAATTGGGATTGCCGCATGAACTTGTATGGCGACATCCGTTCCCGGGGCCGGGACTTGCGGTGCGGATACTGTGTGTACCCGAGGATAGTCATGTCATGGTGAGAAAAAGAGGGCTCGGGATGACAAAACATGTCATACTTCCTATCAAATCAGTTGGAGTACAGGGGGATAGTCGGACGTACAAACATGCGATCGTATTATTTTCAGATTCGAAATTGCCAGCCGAAGAACATTGGAATTTGGCAACAGAGATTCCGAATAAATATCCAAACATTAATCGTGTTCTTTTTTGTCTTTCACATACTGAACCTTTGGAGTTTGTTCTCACGCCGGGATACGTTACCCGAGAACGAGCGGATCTTTTGCGCACTGCTGATAACATTATAGACGAAGAGATGCGTGCCGCTGACCTGTATGAAAAAATATGGCAATTTCCCGTGGTTTTACTTCCCGTCGGTATCAAAACGGGGGGAGAGTCGATTGTTCTGCGACCGGTGGAATCAACCGAAGCGATGACGGCAAATGCGGCACGTTTGCCGGAGGCAATGTTGCACCATATAGCAGAAGAATTACTGGCTCTTCCCGGTATTGATGCGGTTTTCTATGACCTTACCAGCAAACCGCCTGCAACTATTGAGTGGGAATAAATGGGCAAAAAATACGCTATACTGGCTGTCCGATGAACCATCGGTCTCTTACAGAGGAGGAGTTGCAAACACTTGTGCAGGAGGCACAGGGGGGGAGTACCCAGGCATTCGAAAAACTATACAACGTATTCTTTGATCCGGTGTACCGGTACACGGCATTCCGTCTCCCGGAGGATCTTGTGGAAGATGCAGTTGCGGATATTTTTGTGAAGTCCTGGGAGAAACTGCATACGTATCACTGGCGTCGGCATGTGCCGTTTGGGGCATGGCTCTTCCGCATCGCGCGGTATACGGTTATTGATGTATACCGGACCCAACGGGGATTTGATGAAATTCCGGAGGATCTGGAAGATCCGGATGAGTTTAGTCGGGCGGATACGCGAGTGAAACGGCAGGATCTCCTCAATATCGTACGGCGTGCCATGCAGCAACTCCCAAAGCGATACCGGGAGGTCCTGGTGTTGAGTTTTGTAAGTGATTTGCCGAACAAAGCCGTTGCGCGAGTACTGCGATTGACAGAGGGGGGGGTTCGCATTTTAAAGCTAAGAGCACTCCGCAAACTCGAGAAGCTCCTGCCGCCAGATGTGCAAAGTGACCAAAAAAATGCGTAACAGAAGCCATTTTTATTCGTTCTTATCTGTGCCAATGTTCTCAAAAGCAATTCTCCATTCCATTCGGCAATGCGTTGTCCCTTCACCGGGGGTGGAGCAGCGTATTTGGCGTCGTGTTGCCACGCAAACAAGTATGCCGGTACTGCATGAGTTGCGACGTGTTCTTGAAGCACCAAAAGAATATCAGCAATCGATCTGGATGCTCATACAGGAGCAGTTGGTCGTTCCGTACGGATTTTTTAGCAATAT
The DNA here is from genome assembly GCA_016196225.1 of Candidatus Peregrinibacteria bacterium. Taxonomy (GTDB): domain Bacteria; phylum Patescibacteriota; class Gracilibacteria; order Peribacterales; family Peribacteraceae; genus JACPXZ01. The sequence continues at coordinate 48,714 of JACPXZ010000035.1, read as the reverse complement.
TCGTTTTGTAAAGTGGGGGGCTGGAGTGGTTGCGGCAGTTGTTGTTTTAAAGTTAATGCCCGCATTATTTGTGGTGACACCGATTTCCGCACAGTCCCGCGTGATGGTTTTTCCCACTCAGGGGGAAGTATCGGTATCGAGTGGAGATACCGGGTGGCTCAATCTTACAAAGGAACAAATATTATACGAACACTCGATTGTCCGTACACGTGACGGAGAGGCGACCGTTATATTACACGATGACGGTGTTATTCGACTTGCGCCATATACGGCGATCGAATTGCATGATCTGTCGAATCGTCCGGTCGGTCTGGACAGTCCGACACTGACACTGATCCATGGTAAGATTTGGGTGCAGGGATTGCTCCCGACATATGTGGAACCATTGCATATCGCCATGTCGTATGGCGACATGCTGCTGCATGAAGGGAGTGTATCGATCGAGGAGGGGACAACGGTGACGGTATCGGTTTGGGATCGGCGTGCAACCATTCTACACGATACAGAGCGTCTACCCCTTGTTGCGGGAGAACAGACGTGGCTCTGGGAGCGCAATATTCCTACCGTACAGCGGGTTACTCCGGAGATTTTAGGGCAAACATGGGTCAGTCAAAATCTTGATCGTGATGCGGTACATCGTCGGGACATCGCACTGCTTGAGCGCGAGGAGCGTATCGCCATTGCGGGGATTCTCCCTACGTCTTCTTTGTATCCTGTCAAACGAGTGGCGGAAGATATCGATCTTTTTTTGACTTTTGGAAAAGAAGCGAAAGTCAGGAAGCAACTTAAGCAAGCAAGTCGTCGTCTCAACGAAGCATCGGCTCTTATTGTTGCCGGAGGCGAACCCGAACAGCTTCTTGTGGAATATCGTGATATTTTGCAAACATTGGGAGGTTTAGTATCGGATGAAGTGTTTGCCGAGTTAATTGAGCAGGTCTTAAGAGAAGATACTGCTTCCATTGGAGTGGCATTCCCCGGAGAAGAGGGATACCTGCTCAAGCAGGCGGTTTTGGAAGCAACAGCGACAGTTGGATCCGATGGGAGTATGCATCTGGCGGAACTCGAAGGAGTGCTTGTAGGTGATGCGTTGATGGCACTATCGGAATATGTTCGATTGGGACAAGTCATTGCAGCGTATGATGGTTTTACCGCGATCAAGCCTTTCATTGATTCCAATTTAGCAAAGGAGGATTTGGGGGCGGATCTTCGAAAGGAAATAAAAACATTCCTTTCGGACCTTGCACTTTCTGTGCAAAGACGACGAAATACCGTCGGGGATATCAATGCTTCATTTTATAATGATATTGTAACGTATCTCCCGATGTCACCTCAACCACCGGTGATTCATTTAACCGATGAAGAAGTACAAAAAATTGCACATAGCATTGTTGCTCGTGTACTGAATACCTTCAACATGCGACGGAGTCGAGAAAATCAGCTTTTTACTGAAATAAGAGCCGTGCGTGGACACCCGGACCGGGCACGGATTTTGCGCCGGTTGTATCAAGATTTTGCGGAAGAACCGTGGTATGCGGCATATGTGCGGGAAGAAATGAAGTTTTTGCGCGAGGAACAGGGGCTCTTGTAGTAGACTTGGTTTATGTATGAGATTACCGACCTCAAGCCCGGCCGTGCTATTCAGATTGACGGGATTCCGTTTTTGATTGTGGCGTCAAAGTTTGGACGCAAAAGTCAGAGTAAGGCCAATATGCAATGCAAGTTGCGGAATTTAAAAACAGGGGCGGTCGTTGCGCAAAATTTTCAGGGGAGTGAAAAAATAGAACCCGCAGATGTCGGATATCGCCACTGTCAGTACTTATATGGAGGGGGGGGCTCTTTTACATTCATGGATCTGAGTACATATGATCAGTTCACGCTCGGGGCTGATCTTATTGAAGAATTAGTACCGTATTTAACGGAAGGATTGGAAGTCGATGCACTGGTGTTTGAGGAACATCCTATCGGGATCCAACTTCCTCCCACCGTTGATCTCAAAGTCGTCGAAACGCCACCGGGTGTGAAGGGAGACACCGCTCAAGGGGGTACAAAACCCGCAACTCTCTCATCCGGTCTTACTATTCAGGTTCCTCTGTTTATCAACGAAGGGGAGATGGTTCGGGTGAATACGGAGACAGGGGAGTATCGGGAAAGGGCTTAGGGTAGGAGATCGTAGTTCCTCTCTCCCTTTGAAGGGAGAGAGTCAGAGAGAGGGTTGTTGGTTTTCATAGTTGATGCCGACTGCCCTGCCGATTTTTTCGAGTGTCTCAATAGACCATTCTTTTACAAAACTATTGTTAATGCGTATAAGGGTGTAACCGTTTTTGCGCAGGTATGTATCACGATCACAATCGTATTTTTGTTGTAGGGCATGAACACCACCGTCTATCTCGATGATGAGATTGTGCTCCGCACAATAGAAATCTGCAATATATGGTCCGATAGGAACTTGCCTTCGAAATTTCAAATGATGAAATCGTCGTGCTCTCAGTTGTTTCCAGATGATTTTTTCTATCGTGGTTTGGTTTGTGCGAAGTGTGCGTGCAAAGGAAATGGAATGAGGCAGTCGTTTGGTAGGTCTATGATTTTTCATAATGAAGAGAAAGATTTGATTGCCTTACGGGCTTTTAAAATTATACTCTCAGTAACTGTATTCTCTCCCTTATTGAGCATGAGCACAAACGCAGTGAAAACATGGATAGGAGTATTCTCCAATTTGACTGAAGGGATAGAGCCAGTTAGAACACGCAATCTGGAAGACAGCAGACGAGTGCGCGATCAACTAACAGAACGTTTGAGAGAGGCGATGAGAAAAATGATTGAAACAACAGGTCAGAACGATATAAAAGTAAGTCTGTATTCCAGCGAAGCAGGCAAAGAAGCAGATGCACTTGGTCTTGATGCGACTGTGTATCAGAACTTTGGAGTAGTCCAAGCCGCCGCCCAGAGAAGTCCTGGTGAAATGCATATCTACAGAGTTCTTGAAGGTATCGGTTCATTTTTTGCATTCACTCGTGAAGAAGTTGTTAGAAAAATTGAAGAATTAATGAAGGATGACCAAAATCCAGTTGGATTTATCGATGGCTCCATTGAAGTACGGGTTGCCGATTAGTTGTCCACTGCATTCCGCTTTCCACTTTTAAAACCCTCTCCCTAGCCCTCCCCCTTAAAAGGGGGAGGGGGATAGGTGTTTAAGTGATCATTATTTTAAAATTTTCTTTAGGAGGTCACTGACCTTGCGAGGATCTGCTTTCCCTTTACTCTCTTTCATCACCCATCCCACGATGGCTCCGAGAGCGGCTTCTTTACCTTTTTTCAAGGAATCGATTGCCTGAGGATTAGCGGCGATTGCCTGTTGAATGATTGCTTCCAATGCACGGTCATCCGTTATGTTTTCCAGTCCCTCACTTTTGATAATTGCCGATGGAGGTTTCCCTGTCTCTACCATTTTTTGAAGAATTTCCTTCCCGGTGTTGGCGGAAACGGTTCCGTTATCAATATGTTCCACCAATTCGAGGAGATGTTCGAGCGGAGGTGCGTCGGCAACGTTTTTTTCGGCTGCATTTAAAAATCCCTGCAATTGGGTGAGGATGATGCCGGATGATCGCTTCGCGTCGGCAGTTTTTTTGAATATCGCATCAAAGCGGAGTCGCAACTGCGGTTCATCAATGAGCTCCCGGGCTTCGCTATGAGTAAGTCCCAGTTTGATAAGGGCCTCTTTTTGTTCACGAGGAGGAGGTGGGAGATCTTTTTGAAGTGCTTGAATATCTTTGCGCGTGAAGTGCATGGGAGGGATGTCGGGTTCGGGGAAATACCGATAATCCGCCGCTTCTTCTTTATCGCGCAGGAGTCGTGTTTTGCCTTCGTCATCCAGCCAGCCGACGGTGATGTTGTGATGGAGGGGGCCTCCTTCTTTTTCCCATACCAACCGCAGTCTTTTTTCCTCGTAGGTGAGCGCTTGCTCGAGGGCTTTAAACGAGTTGAGATTTTTTATTTCACTCCGGGGATTGAGGACCGTACTCCCTTTTTCGCGGAGAGAAATCGACGCATCAAAGCGCATCATCCCTTTGAACATGTCGGCATCCGACGCATGTGCGGCAATAAGCATGCGACGCAGTTCCTGTGCAAAAGCGACCGCATGACGAGCGCTCCCGAGATCCGGTTCGGTGACGATTTCCATCAACGGAGTCCCCGCACGGTTAAAATCACAGAGCGTATGAGTCCCACGGTGCGTTAATTTCCCGGCATCATTCTCTATGTGGAGCCGATGAATGCGGCACTCATGGGAAGAAGTTGCGTTTCCACTGTGATCAATGATGTCGTATTGAACGACTCCGGAGCGTGCGAGTGGAAAGTCATACTGCGAGATTTGAAATCCAAGAGGAAGGTCCGGATAAAAGTAGTGTTTGCGATCAAAATGGCAGTGTTCTTGTACGGTACAATGAAGAGCGAGAGCCATACGAATAGCTTTAAATATCGCCTCCCTGTTGGGAACAGGGAGGGTCCCCGGATGACCGGTGCAGATCGGACAAATGAGGGTATTAGGAGGGACACCATACGCATCGTTGCTGCAACCGCAGAACATCTTGGTGCGGGTATTCATCTGGGCATGGATTTCTAAGCCGATGATAGCGTCCAATGGGTCTATTTGATCCATATTCTAATGGATGATTGATATCTGTAAAAATTTGATTTTTAAAAAAAATATGTTAGATTGATTAATATGAGTAGCGAGCGTGAATCCGATATGCACACAGGATTGCTTTTACAACTGACGAGAAAATCTTTTGGGAGCATAGTGGATGATTATCGTGCCGTGCTCTCGATCATCATTCAGAATGCTGTCAAAGATAGAACATCTGCTGAAGATGCAGTCAAAAGGAAGGTAAAGGAACTTTTGGAACGGAACGTGCGCATGGCGGTAAGGGGGAAGGTATACGAGCCGCCGATATCCTGGGAGCCGCGTGGGAAACGAGTGATGCGTAAAGCACCGGGCAGTGAGCGTGATAAGAAATCTTAGGAACAATAATCGACGATCAAGATACCATCGAGATGATCCACCTCGTGTTGAACGATGCGAGCGGAGAGATTGGAGAGTTTGCGTTCCTGGGATTTACCTTTTGTATCGATAAACTGCACAATGATGTGTGTGGCGCGCTTCACATTGACACTGATTCCGGGGAGACTGAGACACCCCTCTTCGGCAATATCCTGTTCGGTGCTTTTCCAGGTGATAGATGGGTTAATCAACGGTGTGATGCGGGCACCTATTTTTGCAAGACAGAGGCGGAGAGAAAGTCCTACTTGGGGGGCAGCGAGTCCCAACCCCTCAACGTCGATGAGCGTCTGTTCCATATCTTTTATAAGTTTGAGAATGCGTTTGGTGACACGGGGAATGGGCTCCGTGCGGGTACGCAGGATCTTCGTATTGGAGCCGGTGACTATTTCTAGGCTTGCAATAGCGCTATTGTAGACTTTTTACGGAGTTCTTCAATGGATCGGATATTCCCCGTATCGATAAGTTTGAGCAGTGCCAGAGCGGTGACAAGAACATCAGGCATTGCCCGGTGACGCTCCGTTGGCAGAGGAATACCGAGTCTCACAGCAAGAGCATCGAGATTATGCCGAAATTCGCGAGGGAAAACTCTCTGACTCAGGCGCATCGTGCAGAAGCATTCGGGGAGATCGACGTATCCCCAACAACATTCCTTCTCTTGTTCCAAAAAACTCATATCAAATTGGGCGTTATGTGCGATCAGGATGGAGTCGCAAGCGAAATCCAGGAACTTGGGGAGGACAATGTCAATGGTGGGAGCAAGACGGACATCATCATTAGAGATTTTATGAATTTGTTTTGCTTCCCATGAGATAGAGCGTTCGGGATTTACCAGAGATTGAAATTTTTTTTCGGTGATTTGTTTTTCTTCGATGCGCAGAGCGGCAATTTCGATAATGCGTTCGCCTTTTCGTGGATCAAGGCCGGTCGTTTCGAGGTCGAAGACGGTGAATGCGGGAAAGGTCGACACAGGTGGGGAATATACCTATCGGTCAGATACTTCACCAGCATATTTTCTGGTACAGTGATGGGCGATGGTAAAACATGTCCTTCTCGTCGTCGCACTCCTGACACTTTTCTCCTGCACCGCCCGCCCGCCCTTCTCGGATAGTTCTGATACAAAAGATGCCGCTAACGATGCGGCAGCAGTATCGTTCCCGGCCCCACCGAAAGTCCCGGCTCTTCAATGATGCTCGCGCTGACGCTTTTTGTTGCAGGGGTTCTTACCATTCTTCTTCCTTGTATCCTTCCTCTTATTCCCATAGTGCTCGGAGTAAGTATTGCAGGGAGGAGCCGGTGGCGTCCGGTCCTGACGGTGCTTGGGATGGTCGTGAGTTTTGTCGGGTTTTCTTTTCTGCTCCTCGTTGTTCTGGATCAGTTCGTAGAGTTTGCGGATTATATTCGGATCGCCACGTACTACATCCTGATCCTTTTTGGGCTTGGGTTTCTGACGCATAGTCGCCCGGTCCAGTTGCTGGGTGCAATCGTTGGTTCGACGTTCTTCCTCTCCAAGGGGTTGGTGGCTGTGATCATCGGAGCGGTTTTTGGGGTCATCGCACTCGAACTTGGTGGCAGGATGGCTGCATGCATCCAGCAGTTTGGAGTGGACGTTCAACAGAAAACAGAGGAGGAATTCGGACGAGATTCACCATGGACCGCATTCGTTATCGGGCTCACGCTCGGTCTCGTGTGGGTGCCCTGCGCCGGCCCCGCTCTCGGGTTTGCGTTCACGCTTGTGCGTGATGAGCCGGGACCGCGAGCTCTGCTTGCGCTCGCGTCCTATGGACTTGGCACGGGTGTGCCTCTGCTGGCGATCGGTTACGGAGGACAAGCTGCTGTGCACTCCGTTCGTGCGATGAGTCGCTATACGGGTATGATAAAGAAGGTTGCCGGATTGTTGTTGATCGTTACCGCCATCGCTCTCCAGTTTCGTCTGTTCGAGAGAGCCCAGATCTGGCTCCTCGATCACACAAATTTCGGCGATCTTGGGACCCGGATTGAGGAGAAGCTCTTCGAGCGCGATATGTTCGAAGCGATGGAGGAGAAGTCCCTTGATTTTAGCTCTTCTTCCACTTCTTCGGTTATGGCAATGTTCCCGAAACTCCCCAAAATTACACGCGCGCCAGAGTTCACGGATCTCGGACCTTGGCACAACAGTGAATCTTTTACGCTCGAGAGTTTGCGAGGAAAAGTCGTGCTGGTCGATTTTTGGACGTATAGCTGCATCAATTGCATTCGAACCTTGCCGTATATTCAGGGGTATTGGGAGAAGTTTGGTTCGACTTCGCTCATCACAGGCAAAAACACACCATTTGTTCTTATTGGTGTTCACACACCGGAGTTCGTATTCGAGAAAAGCGAGAAAAATGTTGCCGAAGCAATCAAACGGCACGGTCTTACGTACCCCGTGGCGCAGGATAACGATTACGGGACATGGAAGGCGTTCTCGAATCACTACTGGCCCGCAAAATATCTTATCGATACGGAGGGATACATCCGTTATACCCATTTTGGGGAAGGGGCATATGAAGAGACGGATTTGGCGATTCAGAGTTTGTTGCAGGAAATTGGAGTAACGATGGATGCCGAAGGGTCCGACCCCACTTCGCTCAAAGAGCTTCGCGGGGCAGGGCAATCACTCTCACCCGAAACATACTTGGGGACGAGGAGCATCAAGCAATTGGGGAATGGTCCAAGAGTTCCAACGGGGAAGGTGGTGACGTACATCGTTCCGGAAGAGATGGAACTGCACCATTATTATCTTGTAGGAGATTGGCAGATTGAGGATGGGGAGCGGCAAATCCTCCGGTCAAAGGAGGGAGAAATCCGAATGAAGTTTTTGGGTGGAGAGATTAATCTCGTTCTCGGTTCTGCTTCGCAAGCTTCGCAGAATGTTTCTACGGTGGCTGTGGAGGTTGATGGAGAACGCTTTAAGACCATCGAGGTTGAGTTCGATGATCTCTATGAACTTTGGAAGGGGCCGTACGGGGAACACGAGATTATCCTGCGTATCCGGGGAGCGGGTCTTTCGGGCTATGCATTTACCTTTGGATCATGAATGTTGGTAGAATGAACGCATGCAGCAGTACTTGAATCTCCTTCGTAAGATTCTTACGGAAGGTATCCCCAAAGATGATCGGACCGGCACTGGCACAGTGTCGATCTTTGGTCATCAAATGCGGTTTAATTTGCAGGATGGCTTCCCACTCCTTACCACCAAGAAGGTATATATGAAGGGGGTCATCCATGAACTTTTGTGGTTTTTGACCGGTGATACGAATGTAAAATATCTCCAAGACCATGATGTACATATTTGGGATGAATGGGCGGCAGCGGATGGTGATTTAGGACCGGTGTATGGGAAGCAGTGGCGAGATTTTGGAGGAATTGATCAGATCCGGCAGGTGATCGAGGAGATCAAGAAGAATCCCAACTCACGACGATTGATTGTTTCTGCATGGAATCCTGTGGATATTCCTAACATGGCATTACCGCCGTGTCATTGTTTATTTCAATTTTATGTTGTTGGTGGTTGCTTAAGTTGCCAACTCTATCAGCGGAGTGCCGACATCTTCCTCGGAGTTCCATTTAATATTGCGTCGTACTCACTGCTCACTCATATGGTGGCGGAGGTGTGCGATCTCAAGGTCGGAGAATTCGTCCATACGTTTGGCGATGTTCATCTGTATAAGAATCACATTATTCAGGCGCAAGAGCAACTCATGCGCATTCCGCGAGCACTTCCGCAATTACAATTGAATCCAGACATTATATCGATTTTTGGCTTTACATATGAGGATATAACGCTTGTGAACTACGATCCATATCCCGCAATAAAAGCTCCGATTGCAGTATGAAGATCATCCTGATTGCTGCTGCTTCTGAAAATAATGTCATCGGAAAGAATGGCAAGATCCCATGGGATTTACCGGATGATGTAAAGCATTTTCGTGATCTTACGCAAGGGCGTGCCATCGTCATGGGACGAAAGACGTTTGAGTCATTAGGGAAACCTCTGCCCAAGCGGAGAAATATCGTGGTTACGCATTCCGATCGAATATTTGATGGGTGTGAGACGGTGCATTCGTTCGAAGAGGCACTGAAGGTATGTGCGGATGAATCTGAAGTTTGGGTGATCGGAGGGGGGGGGATATATCGTGAGGCACTTGCGATAGCAGATCGAATTGAATTTACGCGAGTGCATGCAACAGTTGAAGGGGATGCATTTTTTCCAGTAGTTGATCGTTCGGATTGGAATTTAAAGAAGAGCCTCCATCATCCGATTGATGCGAAACATCAATATGCGTTTACATTTGAGACGTGGGAACGTAAGGTACCTCCCCCTGAGAGCCTGTCCTGAGCTTGACGAAGGAGGGAGGATTAAGGAGGGGGGGGTGTGTGATTGGTTTGGATGATTATCTTTTCAGACCCCCTCCCCCTAACCCCCTCCCGTCGGGAGGGGTGACTCTATTTTTTGGCTTAAGTAAGACAAATTTTTATTGTTAGATGGGTTCGCATCCTTATTTGTTTCAGTTCCTATCTTTAATTGTACATACTGGCAGGTATGTATTCAGCAGCATCAATCCTCGAAGATCAGATCGATGCCGAAAAGGATGAAGGCGGTCGGGAGACCGTCGGGACATTCATGCGGCATGTCGAGGCGCGGGTCGAAGAATCTGTCGGGGATATGCGCGAAGAGTCAGGGGATGATGTGCGAGGTATTGCGGGGGAAGCAATGGCGACAGTACGGGGATGGGCTGAGAGCAAGCGCGCTCTCTTAAGTTCAAGTTATGAAATTGATGATACGGCGCAAAAGGGGGCGGCGGCATGGTTTGAGCCGGGATCGGGGAAAACCGTTTTCGATGAGAGCGTGATGGACCAAGATGCCGATAAAGGATACTGGGCTCGGACACGCACACACGAAGAGCAGCATCAGGGTGAGGCCAATATGTTCAATAGCGGAGGAATTACGTTTAGGGGGAGAACATATGCCGCACGTCCGACGCTCACGGAAGGCCGAGCGACACAACATCAACCGGATAGTGATTTGGTGCCTTCCTATATTCAATATCGGAATATCTTCCGACAGGTAGCATCATACTTGGGGTCCCGCGCTCCTATCGATGCCGCAATCGAGAGTGGGGATATTGTGGGGCTGCAGGAGAAGATTAATGCGAGGGACGGCTCATCCCTGCGAGAGTCAAAAACTCCTCCCGCGTCCGGGCGTTTTCTTTAAAATACCCTTTGACATGACTGGTGATGATCGCGGAGTGCTGTTTTTTGATGCCCCGCATCATGGTGCAGAAATGTGAGGCTTCGATAATCACACCCACGCCGCGGGGCTTGAGGAGTTCATCCAGTTTGTCGCAAATCTGTTGCCCGAGGCGTTCCTGAACCTGGAGACGTTGCGCAAACATATCGACAATGCGTGGAATTTTACTGAGACCGATGGCGAATTTATCAGGGAGATATCCGACATGGACCTTCCCGACGAAAGGAAGGAGGTGGTGTTCGCAGAGAGAATAAAATTCGATGTCCTTCACGACGACCATACCGTGGGTATCGGCGCGGAAGAGGGTGGTATCGGGTTTGAGTCCTCGGATCTCATCGAGTTGCAATTCGTATCCCGAGGTCATCTCCCGCCAAGCCTTGAGGAAGCGTGCGGGGGTATCCCGAAGGCCTTCCCGAGAAGCGTTCTCACCGAGTTCTTCGATCAATCGAATAACGAAATCCTGATGTTCCTTACTGGTCTGTTCCTGACTTTCCCATGGAAATTCCACCCACTGGGTGGCTGGGACATTATAAATGCAGTTTCTGTATTTCCCTTTTCCGTAGAGGGCGTATACCTTTTTCTGATACCGCTCCTCATATAGCTTCATTGTTCGTCCCGTGTCGAGAATATCGTCGACAAAACAATCTGCTTCTTCCGGACGGTAAACGACATGCAGATGATCATTAGCTCGGGCGAGTTCGACAGCGACAATGGATCCGCTTTTGGGGATACCGTAGATCTTTAGTTCCTTTTTCTTTTCCCATACGGGGAGTTTGGCCGCAAAGGCAGCGCATCCAACCCCAAAATCTTTTGTAGAAACGACAAGACGACGCGATGTGTCTTTTGCCATAGGGAAATGATAGAGAATTTTGGCTTAAAAACAACCCTTTATATAAGGGCACCCCTCCCTGGAGGGAGGGGACTAAGGGGAGAGGGTCCGAAAAGAGAATCATCAAAACCAATCACACGCCCCCCTCCTTTATCCTCCCCCAGTGGGGGAGGTACTCTTCCACTCTAATTTTTGACACTCCTGATCAAGCGTGTTAGATAACAATTCCTTCCATGATCTTTGAAGAACAGGATGCTTCTTGGTTGAACTGATCAGTTCACATAACGGTTCTAATACAAACCGTCTTTGGTACATACGAGGATGGGGAACAATAAGTTGGGGGTCCTGGATGATTTGATCGTTATAGAGAAGGAGATCGAGATCGAGGGTGCGGGGACCGAATTTGAAGGGGGTAGCTTTGCCAAGAACATGTTCGATATTTTGGAGTGAGCGAAGAATATCATGGGGATCCATGTCTGTTTTTACGAAAGCGACCGCATTGAGAAAATCTTCCTGATCTTCAAAATCCCGCGCTGCGGTTTTGTAGGTGGAAGAAAATTGAATATCGGGAAATGTTTTCCGCAACATATCTATTGCTCGCTGAATATTTTTTGACGCATCGATATTCGATCCGATGCCGATGAAGACATCGGTCATAATTCCTTTTTTTCAATCCCAAACAACCACGGACGGTTGGGGAGGTCTGTTGTTGCGACGTAGCGAAGCATCCAACGGGTGATCGTGATCGCGGTAAACATGGAGATCATGACTCCTATTCCCAGCGTCACGGCAAATCCTCGCACGATCGATGTCCCAATAACAAAGAGAATGATACAGGTAAGGATGGTCGAAATATTGCTGTCACGGATACTCGGCCATGCCCGATCGAAGGCCACTTCTATCGCTGTTTTAAATAATTTCCCTTTGCGCAGTTCCTCTTTAAACCGTTCGAATACGAGGACATTGGCATCCACCGCCATACCGATACTCAAGATGATACCTGCCATACCCGCGAGCGTCAGCACAATGTACTGTGATGAGAAAAAGAAAAGTGGAAGCTTAAGAAGAACCCAAAATAATACGGCATAAATCAAGAGAGCTGCGCTCGCGATCAAACCGAGAAAGCGGTATACGGCGAGGAGGTAGAGGATAAGAGCAATCGAGCCGAGAATGGCGGCCTGGAGAGAAGTACGGAGAGCCTGGGCGCCAAGGGTTGCTTCGACCGTTCGCTGACCGCTTAAGTGAATGGGAGCAGGAATGGCGCCGGTATTGAGATCCTGCGCAAGTCGTCGTGCATCATCAAAGGAATTATTTCCCGTGATGATGGCCGTGCCGCCGGAGATTTCCTGTTGAACGACCGGTGCGGATACCAGTTCTCCTCCGACAAAAATGGCAATGCGTTTCCCCACGTTCCGCCTGGTCAGCTCCTGGAAAATTTTTCCCCCTTCGTCATCAAACATGATCTGGACAACGGGAATACTGGTGATCGAATCGAGGGTCACGGTTGCAGCGCGGAAATGTTTGCCATCCAGGGGGGTGTCCTTCCATCCGGTGGGGAGGAGTGAGAAAAAGAGTGTGCGAAGGTATATCACCTCTTGTTGTTGGGTGATTTGTCCGGATTGCAGGCGGGAGAGGAAGGATTGTGCCTGGTTTTGCGCATCGGTTCCACCGACGGACAATTCCTCAAAGCTTGCGACATCGGGAGTTAACGATGGGAGTTGGTCGAAACGAATCAGATGGAATCCAAATTGTGTTTCGACGGGTTGGCTGATCTCACCGAGTTGAAGAGCAAGAAGAGCTTTTTCGAATACAGGGGCCATGGTTCCTCGTCCAAATGTGCCAAGATTTCCATTATCTAAAGCCGACGGCCCATCGGAATGTTTGCGTGCAATATCTTCAAAACGAGCGCCGGCGTCCAATTGTTTTTTCAATTCCTGTGCACGGGCTAACGCTTCATCTTTGGTGCGTTTGATGGATGGATCGGCGGCACTGGCACCTTTGTAGGCAATCAACACGTGACTGGCGGCCATTTCTTCCCGCGGGGGGTTGTAAGAGCGGAGATATACAAGCGCAGCGGTTCCATCGGGTTTAGGAACAACCTTCATTTCTCCGGGTTGCATTTCCCGGATGAGCGGAGCGATGCTCAGCATTTCCGGCGCATTCAGAGAGACATTGGTATACGACCCGTGTTGGAGATGTGGCTCTCGGTTTTCAAGGATATCGAAGGCGGTTGAAGCTTCATTGATGGTTCGACCGATTTGAGATTTTGGTTTTGTAATCTCAACGAGGAAGATTCCTGGGACAGGCTTTTCACTTATTTCACCGTCCTGATTTTGTTGTTGAACGACGATTTCTCCTTCGATTTTTTCAATGCGTCCCCCTGGTTTTTTATTCCAGAGCGATTCGAGACCTTTCGGCAATTCGTCTTTGAAGTACGGTCTTTCGGGACGGAAGGCGATGCCGAGTTCATCGCCGAGGTCTTGACCGATCTTTTGTAAATCATCTCCTTTTTTCATCTGCGTAAGGATGTTATTGGCGCGGGAACGCACTTCGGCCTCAAATTCTTTCGTTGGCTCGGTGAATTCCTCTTTGAATTCCAGTTGGATGGTTTTCCCGACAGTGTCGATGCATACTTGAGTATTCACAACACCGGGACACTCCACGAGGAGATGTTTTTCGTCTCCCACATAGGAGGGGGTGATGGTGGTTTCGCTGACTCCGAGTGCGTTGATACGCCTCTCGAGAACGGTCCGGATGGCTTCTACGATATTTTTTTGTTGTTCAAGAGCGGCTTGTTGTTGTGTCCGAATACTGAAGAGGCGGTCACCGGCTAATCCTTGTTGTTCTAAGAGGGCTATTTCGTCGTCCATCATTGTTATTTGCTGACGGAGCTCATCTTCCGAAATACGAAAGTCCAGCTGCGTTCCTCCTGCCAAATCTAGGCCAAAGTGGAAATCAAACTCACGGATAAACTTCGGCGCCCATGGCTTCCATTGGTTTGGGAGAGCAATGACGATCATTGTAGTGGCAATGATGCCGGTGAGGATAACCCATCTCTGGGGGCGGTTGCTCATGATCAGTGAGGAACAAAGGTGACATGGAGACCGACATTGATATCATCCGCGAATATATTGGCGATCCCGGTGCTCGGAATATCCCGGATGACAATGTCATCTCTAAGTACAGCCGACTCTACCAGAAGTTTGCTCATGAGGCGTTCGCGGACAAATAATCCAACATGCTTTCCATTATTTTGCGCGAAGATAAAGTTCATAAGCGTCCGTCCGCTTTCGGTGAAGCTGAGCGTAACGAGTCCTTTGGATGGATCAGCGTCCTGACCGGCTTCGGCCCAAATAATGTGTTCTTCGGTGATGCCTGTTTCGGTAAATCCGCCGTGACCGGCAACGGTGATGTCGGCGGATTCTTCATCTGTTGTTTCGGTCATAATACGGAGAGTAAACGGTTGTATGAGTTCTTCGGTGAGAATATCTCGTGCGATAGTATTCCCCAGGGTCAATGTGATTGAAGGGAGCCCATCCTGCGCAGTGATATCTTTTTCCAATATATCCTCTCCGATGCGTTTTAACCGTCGTTCAATGACGCGCATACTGGCGAGGGTCAGTTCGCTTTTTTGATCGGCCATTGGGATGTCCGTATGAAGGTTGTAGGTTATCGTGACTTCTCCGCACGCAGAGAGCAGCAGTGCCGTAAGCAGGAGAGGGAGAATGGATGGGCGCATGGGAGAAGGAGTGTAGGGGAGGGTGGGGGGAGGAGCAATCATTTACGTTTCCCAAGGGGATCCCTTCGGGACAAGGATCGTTCCTTCCCGGATCATTTTGTGCGTGAGATCCACATGCGAGAGAGTGGAGTTGTCATCAATGATGCAGTTCTCCAGGACACAATCGGTGATATGGCAGTTTTCGAATAATACGACATTGTGCAGGTTGCTTTTTATCACCTGCGAATGAGACCCGATCACCACACTACCTTCTATCTTCGAATCGGGAGATATACTGCCACTACTGATGATGTTATCCCCAACGAGTGTGGTTGTTGCTTCGAGGTATGTGTCAAACGATCCAATATCAAACCAGGGTTCCGAAAACCTGAAGCATTCGATGTGTTGTTTGCGGCGGAGTAATTCCTCAAAAATACCGCCGATATTATCGGGATGTGAGATGGCCCATTCGGTAAGGATTGGGAGAATATGTGAGGGGAGAACAGAAGCGCCCGTGTTAATAAGTGTCGTTTTCGGCTGTATTGGTTTTTCCTCAAAACCGGTGACGGTGTTTTGGTTTGTGATGACGGTTCCGTAAAGTTTGGCGCGATCGGTTTTATGGATGTCATACACCGCGATAAGTGTTATTCCATGAAAGGTATGGAGAAAATCTTCAAACGAAAATCCACAGTAATTGTCGCCGGTGAGGAGAAGGACGTCATCGTCGATATTTTTTTCGCGTATCCACTGGGCGACCGCTCCCAGAGCTCCAAGTTTGTGATCGTCCTGAACGGTATCCTCGATGAGGATATCCACACTTCGTTTCATTCCTTTTTTCCACTTTTCAAATGCATCTTTGAACACTGCATTCGTACTCACCGTGATGGGGAGGTCTTTTGGAATTTTTTCGATTAAGTAGGTGATAAGAGGCTTTCCTGCGAGAGGAAGTAAAGGTTTTGCCCGCTTCTCGGTCAATGGCCAGAGGCGTGTGGCAAAGCCGCCTGCAAGAATAAAACACTGCATGGAATGCAGCATATGGCGAAATGACTAAATTGTTAACGGATAAACCAATGCCACCACTGCAAAGACGGGCTTACAACAGTTACGGGTTGTCCCTCCACAGAATCGATCCATTCATCGCGTTCCACCATTCCCATGGTCGATGGAAGGAGCATATAGGTGATTCTGCGTTTACGGCAGGCAGTTAAAAAATTAAGAGATTGTTCGAGATCACTGCATTGAATGAGATGAGTAATATTTTCCGCCGCGAGGACTTGTTCCAGTTTGTGGAGTTTCCCCCGAATAGGAACACTCTCGATAAAGTTTTCTTTGTTTCCCTGACTATCAAGAATTGCCACCGGGACAAGGGGGTTTCGGTTTTTGTTGAGAGAACGAATGAGTTCTGCCGCTTCGCGTGTTGTCCCAATAATGAGGGTGGGAAAAGTCGGGGGGTTGAGACGGAGACACCAACGCTCAAAGCGCTGAAAAAGAATATGCCATACCCACACTCCGACAAATGTGTAGAATAGTGCGTGGAGCAAAAGCAGCCGGCTGAAGAATGTGATGTATCGAAAATAGTATGCAAGGGTGAAAAGTGCGACTCCGACCAATGCGGTATAGGCAATGTATGCCCCATTGCGGATTGTTGCCTGATTGCGCGTAAGACCAAATGTTCGTGTTGTTCCTAATACGAGCAGCCACAAGGGTGCGGTTATTATTGTGGTGAAAAGAAAACGATCGAAAGGAAAATCAGTCGAGAGGATCCACCCCACACGGAGGAAATATGCGAGAGTATACAGGCTTACAAAAAGGAGGAGATCGGTGAGGAGCCAGAGGATAAGTAGCAGGCGATACCGCACCGCCCCAGTTTATCAGGTTTTTATGGCAACCGTTTTTCTATGCCATATATATGGCAGTTTTGTGATGTCCCAAGGCACAGAACCATCCCATCGGTGTTGGCCGGTTGCGCTTAAGACGGTATCAAAGTGATCGCGCATCCAGTTATATTTTTTGGCGATGGTGGGGTTGGTTGCTGCGCGGATGCGAAATGCGTTTCGCTGAAGGATGAAGTATGCGAATGTTTCCGCAAAATCTTCGAATGGATCCGAAGCGGCGTAACCGGATACGAAGTCATCGGGATCGACATCGTCCCGGCGGTGTTGATCGTTTAACCAGGATAATGCGTAAAACTCTATGCTGGGGTCGTCTTTAAAAATGATCTCGGATCCATCACGAAATGCGGACTCGCCGGCAGATTGTGCGCCCGCGAAACACCCGAGATCCACAATATGTCCGAATTCATGAATCAGAAGTGCCCGAAACTCGCTGGCGGAGACTGTGCCATCCAAAATGATTGATGTCTTTCCTGCCAACCCTCTGCTCGTCGGTTTTTCATAACGGACATACAGTGATTCGAGCTGAGAGACACAGGGGGTCGACATGGCGGAGAGAGTCTCATAAGCGATCTGTTTATGGATTGGATGGATGTCCGGATGATTAAGGGCGGAGATGGGGAATGCAGATGAAACAAGTGAAGACGACGCCGGGTCGGCTGCCTGGTGGGATGTCCTTGCATAAACAGGAGAGAGTGCTATGTTGGGAGCAAGCACCGTGAGCGTGAGGAACAGGGAGAGAAGGCCTGTTTTTTGGGCAGTGTTTCCTTGCATAGGTGTAAAAGGAATTTATTATATAATATTTGTACAATCTGTCAATGATTGGCAAAACGGAGGGGCTATCAGGCGATTCGTTGCAGAATTCTGCCATCTATCCAGGGCAGGAGTATACCTGTGTTATTGAGAGCCTTCTTTGGAGTGGAGAAGGACTGGCACACATTGAAGGGAAGGAAATATCTGTTGCCGGCGCCCTTCCCGGCCAGCAAGT
Source organism: Candidatus Peregrinibacteria bacterium (assembly GCA_016196225.1). Lineage (GTDB taxonomy): Bacteria > Patescibacteriota > Gracilibacteria > Peribacterales > Peribacteraceae > JACPXZ01. The sequence goes on along the minus strand of JACPXZ010000035.1, from coordinate 30,962 downwards.
ACGTATAGTCATTACGCGGATGCATGGAGAAAGGCCGGAATCAAAAGTTCTTCAGGTAATGCGTAAGGCGAAAGACGAAGGACCACCCCGTTGTGATCATGTGCATGATGCGGCCAGTGCATCTTGGCAATGCATCCCGTACAACAAGCAAGTTGCACTGAAAGAAGGAATGGTTCGGGATGCACTTACGTATGGAGTGCCGGTTGATGAGCAGCTTCGTATGACGCTTCCCGGAAGAGTACTGCGCGTCATTCCGAGTCCGCATGTATTTTATTACCGCAACAAGATTGAATTGAACTTTGGATATGAAAATATGCGAGTGGAAGAGAGCGGAGGACGTCGAAAATTTTTCGATGAAAATCCCAATATCGGATTTCACCAGCCGGGAGAATGGTCAACAATCGTACCAGTGACGGACTGTCACCTGTACGATGAGCAGTTAGCCGTTCTTTTGAATGAAGTACGGCGTTTTGTTCATGACACCCGGCTTCCGGTTTATAACCCAAAAACACACAAAGGAATTTTAAGGACACTTGTTCTCCGGCGGGGTCTCAATACCGGAGAACAGATGATTTGTTTTACGGTGAATGCCAAAAAGAAAGATCTCGAACCGCTTTTTCAGCATTTTATGAGGTTCACCGGTCGTCCGGGATTAGTTTCGTTGCTGTTGGTAGAAAATACCGGTGTTAACGAACGACCGGACCATCCCAAGATTCATTGTCTCCATGGGAAACCGTCGGTAACCGAACGGCTTTTTGATCTTGAATTCGAAATTTCTCCATTTTCATTTTTCCAGACAAACACATTTGCGGCTGAAAAGCTGTATCAGGCGATCGTCGAACAGGCAGATATCAATCTCCGGGATATTGTATTGGATGCGTACTGCGGTATGGGGACAATTGGACAATACCTTGCACGTTTTTGTCAAAAGGTGGTTGGCATCGAATCGCATCCTGGCTCCATTGAAGATGCCCTGCGCAGCAGCAGTAAAAATAAAGTTGCAAACATCAGTTTTTATAAGGGTCGTACGGAACAAGTGCTTGCTCACCAATTGCCGCCGGGTGGCAAATATGCCTTTGATGTTATGGTTCTCGATCCGCCTCGTGCGGGACTTCATCCCAAAGCGCTCCAGGCAGTGCTTGCGCATCGTCCACGGCAGGTAGTGTACATTTCGTGTAATCTCGCGACGCTCACCCGAGATATGGGAGGTTTTTTAAAAGGAGGATATGAACTCCGCAGCGTGCAACCGGTCGATATGTTTCCTCACACGGTGCATATTGAAACGGTAACGGTGCTGCAACGAAAAGACTCTTGAGTATTGCATTCAGGATCACTCGGCGTAAACTGCGCGACGTTTTGTCATGAATAATATTATCCAGACGACCAGCCCGAAGAAGTTTCTTTTTGTTTCCTTAACCGCACTTATCGGGGACATTGCGTGGCAGGTGCGGCGGGAAGGACATGAGGTGAAATACTACATTAAAGATCCCGAAGAGAAGGAAGTTTCTGACGGATTTGTTCCAAAGGTAGAGAACTGGGAATCGGAGATTGACTGGGCGGATGTCATCGTTTTTGATGATGTCTGTGGACATGGGAAGACAGCGCAGGAGCTACGCAATAAGGGCAAAGCGGTCATTGGAGGGACCCCTTATACGGATCGACTGGAAGATGATCGCGCTTTTGGACAGGAGGAGCTCAAAAATCACGGTGTTTCTATTCTCTCGTATCAGGAGTTCAAGGATTTCGATGAGGGTATTTTGTATATTCAACAGAATCCTGGCCGATATGTTCTTAAACCGTCACTGGGCGATGCACCAAAAAATCTCCTCTATGTGGGGAATGAAGAAGACGGTAGTGATGTGATTCGCATTCTCACGGCATACCAACATGCATGGAGTGACCGAGTGAAGTCTTACCAACTCCAAAAGAAGGTCAACTCCGGTGTCGAAGTCGCCGTTGGTTCTTTTTTTGATGGGCAGAAGTTCCTCGAGCCGATCAATGTGAATTTTGAACATAAGAAGCTGTTTCCCGGAGATTTGGGTGTATCGACTGGAGAGATGGGAACATCGATGTTTTGGAGCAGACCTAATTATCTCTTTAATGCGACATTAAAAAAAATGGAACCTACCTTACAACGAGAAGGGTATATCGGATATATCGATATCAATTGCATCGTGAACGGACAGGGGATTTATCCGTTGGAGTTTACATGTCGATTCGGGTATCCGACAATTTTCATTCAAGCAGACGGGATGCAGAACCCCATTGGTGATTTTTTTGCCGCGCTTGCAAAGGGAGAGTCGTATCCCCTAAAAACAAAAAAAGGGTTTCAGGTCGGGGCGCGCATTGTTGTTCCGCCTTTCCCATTTGATGATCCTAAAACGTTCGACTCGTTTTCCAAAGATACGGCGATTGTTTTTAAAAAACCCGTCCCCGAGGGGGTGCATATTGAGGATGTGAAACTGGTGAAGGAGGAGTGGCTGATTACGGGGACGGCCGGGGTGGTCCTCACGGTTACCGGGACAGGATCGACCATGCGGGAAGCGCAGCGCCAGATGTACTATCGCATCTCAAATATCCTGATTCCCAATATGTACTATCGTACCGATATCGGCGATCGTTGGTTTGAAGACAACGACAAATTGCACACATGGGGATACTTACTTGAGGGGTAGATTAGATACCGGGGACAGGAGGAAGAGCGGGGCCGGGATTGGCAATAACGCGCGTGGTTTTGTACGCAAGGGCGAGATCAGTTTCGCAATTGAAGCGATCGAGGACTTTGTCGGTGATCTTGGTGATGATCGGGCGGCGATCTCCAATGGGGACCGTAAATCGCAATGTGCATTCGATCCCGTCGGAAGCAATATTAAGATGAACTTGGTTGCCTCCGGTACGGTGGGGAATATAGAACATCCACGTCCGTTTGATATGTTGTTTACGTTCGGCCTCTGCAAATTCTCCCGCTTCTTCCTGGAGGATTTGCTCAAGAATATGTTTTGCTTTGCGCCAATCACTGTCGAAGGTAATAGCAAATGTTATCTCTGCCTTCATGTAGTCAGAAGTGGTGTTATGGTTGTACACGGTAGAAGTGAGAAAGAGTTCGTTGGGGAGTGATAAGACGCGTCCACTGCGTTCCAATACTTCTGCCGTCGGATCTTTGGGGAGACCGATCTCAAGGAGGAGGGTGCGGAGGATGCCGATATCAATCACTTCCCCCGTGGTGTGTCCGACCGTAATGCGGTCTCCTTTGGAGAAGAGGCGGTATTGGAAGATCATGACAGCGCCAAGAACGTCCTTCACCACATTTTGTGTGGCGATGGCGAGACCCGCGCCGACGATGGCGAGAGAGGCGAGAGCATTGGGAAACTTCCCGAGGAGGAGTGCGATCAGCCACAGGATAATGAGGGTGTAGGTAGTGATGGAAACAACTTTGGTGAGCGTGTACCGCCGATGGACGTCTTGAATACGTGCGAAGATCTTGAGGCGGATGGTCCGTTCGATAAGCCAGATCGCAACAATCAAAAGGAAATATTTTCCTATGGAAATAACAGAAGAGAATTGTTGGAGACGTTGCTCGATCTGCAGTTTGCTCAGACGTTCTTCCTGGAGGGGGATGACCGATTCGAGGAGGGCAATACGTTCTTCGAGGATGGCCTTTTTGGTCAAGAGATCGGCATGTGAGCGCGTGAGACGATAGGGTTCGATCGCACCTGTTTGGGTCCGGGGTTCCCGGTAGTACTGGTTTTCCTCTGCGAGGAGAATATCGAGATCCACGCGTCGTTCCTGGAGACGCTCTTGGAGAGAATTAATGGTTGCGTGTTGACGGTCGAGGGCTTTGGTCAGTTCGACTTCTCCGGATACTTCTTCTTCGGAAGTCGTCTCCGTGAGTTTACGCAGATCTTCTTCTACGATACTGCGGATGGAAGTGCGCTCCTCAAGAATCCGTTTTTGAAGGTATTCGTTCTCGGGACTCAAAAGGGATTTTTCATAGAGCGCACGCAGAGTTGTTTCATCGACTCTCTGCGTCGGTTCCTGCGCCCATCCTGTGATAGGGAGGGTGAGTACGAGGAATGCGCCGATGATGAGTTGTCGCAACGGTGGCACTATGCCACTATAATGCAGGCAAAAGGCCTCATCGTCTAGCGGTTAGGACACCAGGTTCTCATCCTGGAAACCGGGGTTCGATTCCCCGTGGGGCTGCCACTCAAAGTGGTTGCATAGTGAGGGTGACTGTTCGGCGATCTTTTACTTCCATCGAATTTTTTTCCAGTGTTTTTGGTGAAATGACGATGCGGGTGGGGAGACCCATGAGATCAGCATCGGCGAGACGCTGTCCAACAGAGAGATCAAGACGGTCATCAACAATGCAATCCTTTTTTTTCTTGGCGATCGCGAGGGCTTTTTGGAACGTATCATCCTCGGGAGAGCGGGCGATCGGAATGATGTGATACTGGAATGGTGCAATAGAGGCGGGCCAAATGAGACCGGATGTATCCGCAAAGAACTCCGCGCAGATACCGAGGAGCCGCGTTGTTCCCATACCGTAACATCCCATAAGGATGGGGTGGAGTTCGCCCTTTTGGTTGGCGAATTGTAATTTGAACGGGTCGGAAAATCTGGTCCCCAGTTTAAAGATATTGGCAGCTTCTGCGGCATGTTCTTCCCGGAAGCCCTTTTCGCCTTTATAGATTTCTTTATTCACTGCGATGCGATTGCCCTTTTTTTCCGCTTCTTCATTCACGTAGATGGTGTCTTCTCCTTGTGGGAGGAGAACCTGAAATTCGTGAGAGAATGGGGAGAATGTTCCTCCGGTGGCGGTGGTGTAATACATTGCATCTGCAAGTTCGAGTCGTTTAAAAATCTGTCGGTACGCCTCTGCAACGCGTTCGTAGTATTGGTCCAGGGATGTTTGATCAGTATGGAATGAGTAGAGATCCTTCATCCCGAATTCGCGTCCGCGGAGTAACCCCGATTTTGCCCGCGGTTCGTTGCGAAATTTTGTCTGGATCTGATAGCAACCAAACGGGAGATCTTTATGGGATTGGACAAAGTGTTTGACAAGCGGAGTCACCACTTCTTCGTGTGTGGGATTGAGTCCGTACTCATTCTTCGTAGCTTGCGAAGAAGAACTATGGGCCGGGACTTTGAAGAGCGCGTCGAAGCCTTCCCAGCGACCCGTTTGTTCCCATACTTCTTTGGGGGAGAGCGCGGAGAGGAGGAGTTCGTGCGCACCCAGTGCATCCATCTCTTCGCGAATGATGGTTTCGATCTTTCGCAGTACCTTTAATCCGAGCGGGAGGAAGGAGTAGACCCCCGCCATGGTCTTATGGATAAATCCGGCGCGGGTGAGGAGATCCGCATTGATACTCCCGGCATCCGCGGCAGATTCTTTAGAAGTTTTGGTGAAGAGACGGGAGAGGAGAAGCATATTGACATCGTACAGGAAGACCCCGATTTGTTTATGGGATGTCATACCATTGACTTTTATTTTATAGTATGTTAGCTTGTCCAAAGTGCAGTGCCGTTGGTGGCATTGCGGACGCATCCGTTCCTTTTTTTAGGAGGAATTGCCGTGGAAGGTGTCCTTTTGGGGATGGGGCTGTTGGCAGTCACGTTATGGGCTGTGGGAGCCATCGTCGGAAAACTGTACGAGTGGCTCGTGTAACACGGACCCGGGGAAGATTACTGCGGGCAGTCACGGATACTATCGTGACTGCCCCTTTTTATTTATGCGATGACATTCTCCGAGTCCTCCGGTGGTGTTTGTCCGTCAGATGAGAACAAACCATAACTGATATTTCCAATCGTGAATGTGTATCCTCCAACGCGGGCAAATCGGGCAACTGTCGCGATTTTTTCCGCCTTTAAGGCGACGCGGGTGGCTTTGGCCATGGCCTCCGATGCCTTGACGGCGGTTTTTGTCGCCTTGACCGCTTTGACTCCGGCGCGGGTTCCAAAAGCCGCGGTGCGAGCGACAACTCCGATACCTCCACCCGCTCCGAATCCGAAGATCGCACCAAGGACGGTGATGGTATCGGTTGCGGCACCGATGGCAACGAATCCTGCGGATTGCCACCGGGAGATTTCTTCTCCGGTGATGCGATCTCGTCCGGCAATGAGTGCATCGAGATCATAGAGGGTACCGGCAATAGGAGTGAGTTGAATGGCGGTGGAACCGGCAAGGTTGGCGAGAGGGATTTTTTCTTCCGAGGTCAGTGCCCGGAGCACAAGGAGCGGAGCGAACATTTTTGTTCGGGATCGTGTTCCTTCCATGGCTGTTCCGATATTTCTTTTAAAGATATTGACCTTATGACCGAACGCGGTAACGAAATTTTTTTGCTTCAATCCGCGCCCGATTGCTTCGGCGAGACGGGGTTCGTGTTCCGCAAGTTCAGCAAATGTCGTCGCGCCTTTTTGAGAAATCTGCGGAGCAATTTTGTCGAGTGTATCATCGATGATCTTTTGGTTTGTCGCATTGAATGTCCTCATAATCTGCTTTGTCTGCGCGCGGTTGGTGGCGCCTTTGAGTTGACCCTCCAACGTACCGCCATGCGTGCGCAGTTGTGATTGGAGGTCGTCAAAGTGTTTGCCGATGCCCCCCTTTGTAAGGAGCACATTCGCGATGTCCTGTTCCTTCTCAATGTCTTTGAGTATCCCGTGCATGATGTTTGTCTCGTATCCCGGCGATGTGTAGTTTTGTAACCCGGTTTTTCCGATGAGGCGACCGGGTACCGTTCTCTGTATTCTGTCCGCGCCCTCTAGGGATATACCGAATCGTCGTGCTATTTTGGCCGGCTCTGATCGCGCAATCCACTTGGCATCGTAGGAATCGATGACGTTTTTTAATTTTGTTTGGAGGAGATAGAAACCGACAGCCGATGCCGTTCCGGCTGCTACGGGCGCGGTTCGCACGGTTTCCTGATACATGATTTTTACTTTATCAACGGCTTCGGTAAGCATTTTGTGTGCGGCGTCCGTGATGGTTCCGGCCGCACTTTGAAGGAGCTCTTTGGCCTTTTCGGGGAGCTCGATATTGGTTGCCGCCCCGAGGGCCGCCCCGGTACCGCGTGCCGCGAGGTTGACGAACATCCGTTTCCCTTGACCTACGTCCGCCTTTTTGACCATACTGATGATTTTGGTTTGGAGGAGGAATGACGTGAAATGCGGGCTCTCTTTGAGTGCGAGGAAGTTCCCATCCCGGCCCACCATCTGTTGCATGTAGTAGTAGAGCTGGACGGTATCGAGTACCGTAAGATAATTTTGCAAATAGTTTTTGAGAGGACCGGCGAAGCGTTCTTCTCCATGCGTGTATTGCATAAGATATTCGGTTTGATCTTGTATGTATTGGTGCATCCTCTCGAGGATCCCCTGGAACATCTGCCATTCCTGTTTTTTTTCGTCGGGGATATTTTGTCGCAGTTGCTCGGGGAGATTGTGCATGGTCTTACTTCCATTTGCGGCGCAAAACAACATGAAGTCGTTTTCTTTGGTCTGGAGCTCCGGGTAATGCTCGATGATCCGTCGCATAAAGACCCGATCGGTCTTGAGATTATGAATAAATTGCGGGCCGCTGAAGATGTTTTTCCAGTCGATATTGCCGATATCGATATCTTTGTTGGCAAGTTTGGTGGCGATATCGTCGGTGAGTTGTCCGAATGTGGATGAGACCTCGGCAAGCTGGTCAACGTATTCGATCAAGGGCATTTGCATGATCTCTTCATCCGAGAGTCCCAGTCGACGGGCTTTGTCGGTGACGTATTCCTGATGCTTTTTGCAAGACTGCGCGAGGAAAAAGAGGACGCGCCGGTCATCCGCCGGGCGGTTGGCGATGACATCTCCAAATACGTTGGCTACATCACTTTCACTATCAATACTCAAGACCTGGCTCACCGGAACATTCTGTACCCGCTGATCCTCGAGGAATCCGGTGAGGATATGGCGGCGCTGCGCATCTGAGATACGTGTGGACTCCGGCATGAGATCGCGATCGAGGAGGAGGAGGCCGGTGCTGACAAGACCATATCGCGCGTTCTCAATCCCTTCCTGTGCTTCGGCGGATGCATCCACTTTTTGTTTTGCTTCCTTTGCCTTCTCGGCGATCTTTTTTCGATTTTTATATGCTTCGATTGCGATTGCGCCTCCACCGACAGCGATACTGGGGATGAGGAGCTTCCACAACCAGCTTTTTGGTTTTGGCGGTTCTCGTCCTTCTGCAATGGCGGCTGCTTCTTCCTGTGCTTCCGTTGCCCGCTCCGCCCGCTTTTGCGCCCAGTAGCGGATCGCAAAGAATCCGAGGATTGCCAGTCCCGCAGTGGCGACAATCATTCCTTTATGATCTCCAGTCCATTCCTTTAGTCCGGTTTCACCGGTAATCCTCCGGCTTGAGGGCGGTGCGAATTGTGGTGGGGGGAAGGAGGGCGGGGCGGAACGAAAAGGGAGAGGGACGGGAGGGGGAGTGAGGGGGACGGGTTGGAGTCCAGTCTCAATGAGGCGTTGGAGCTCTTTCCACTGTTCGCGTGTGGCGTCAGCAAGGGCAATGCGTTCGTCGATGGCATTGCGAACAAGAGCATTACGAAAGATACCGGGAATATTTCGTGCCTTGTCCATTTCGAGGACGAGCTGATCGAGTTGATCGGCTGTGAGACGCTGAATTTCTTCTCGTAGTACTTCCGGTGTAAGACTCGGTGCTCTTTGGTAGAGCGATTCCACCGGTGCGGGAGCGGGAGGGATCATGTGACTGGAGGAGTGGGTGGTGTGGGGGGAGCAGCTGGTCTATTTGGTTGTTGATTTGTGGATGATGGAGGACTCTGCCGAAGATCTCTTGACATCATTCTCTCAGCCGCAAGTAATGAGGCTTGAATTTTATCTACGGCGTCTCCCGATTTTTTATCGAGGAGGCTGCTATCAATCTTCATGAAGTCGTCAAAAGCCTTTTTAGGATCATTTTTTAGGTTATGGCCAAATTCCTTCACTCCTGCTGCGGCCGGTTGATCATGAATGTTATAATCGGCTATGCCAACTGAAAATATCGCACCCAATGCACCCGAGGATGTTGTGTCTGTTGCCTCTAGATGGGGGTCCAGTTCTAATGCCAGTGAATCTTGAAACTGTTCTGTCTTGAGTGCTTCGGCAAGAGCAGTACCGATACGTCGTGCATAGTCGAGGTTATGCTCATTTTCATTTTGTGCGATAGGTACGATTTCCGAACCAGCGGCATCATTGAATGCTTTTACAAGAGCAAATGCGTATGCTTTCTTTCGCTGTGCGTCGAGGTTTTCGATATTTTCCGGTAATTGTCTTCGTCTATCGGCTTCTTGTTTCCGTTGATCCTCTTCCGTTTTTCTCTTCTCATCTTCTGCCTTTTTCTTCTCCTCGGGACTCCGGAGCTCATTCGCGTATTCTTCCATACCCATTTCTTTAAGTTGTGTCTGGGCCCATTTTCGTAAAAATGGAATCCTCCCGATCAATAGGAATATTCCCTTTTTCAGTTTTTCGAACATCCCCGTTGCCTGCCGTATTTGTTCCCGTTGAGTCGTATCGAGAGGCATACCGGCGGCGGTGAGTGCTTCTTCGATAGAGGGTTCGGGTGCGGGGGGCGGATTTGGGAGTGATTGTATTTCCTGGTCCAATCGTTCAAGTTCTGTTTGATCAAGCGATGCATCCGTCCGGAGAGTATTAAGGCTGTGCTGCATGGCCGCTCTTCGATCGGGCGTGATCGGTGGAGCATTACGGGCATTTTGAACTTCCGTTCGCAAGCTCTCCAGTTGCTCCTGGGGGGTCAAGGACGGCGTAGTCGGAGCCGATTCCGGAGGGGTAGGCATAGGACGATAAAGGGATGTATGTTCTCTATTATTGTAGCAGAAAACGCTTTTTGATACAATTCACGTATGAATATCCAACATTTCGAAAAAGGCCTTACCTACACTGACCGTGAACGGACTATCCTCATGCGAAAGATCAGCAAGTTGGCCACTCTCTGCAAGAGGATTAAAAGTGAGGACTCATGGATCCGCATTGAGGCAGAACATCGCGATACGGTAAAAAAGAAAGACAGCATCAAGATGCTCATGACGATTTCCCTTCCTCATACCTTCCTCTGCGCCGAATCACGCCAGAATACAGTCATAGAGGCGGTGGATCGGTGTATTGAGAAGCTCGAACCGCAATTGGAGAAATATAAGGAAAAGCATAAAGGATTACGCTAGAATGATACGGATGCTAAAAGCAATTCTCCTTTGTTTTTTTTGGACCAGTACAGCACTTGCACAGAGTATTCCGGGGATTCCTGAAGGCGTGTCCAGCACTGATGATTCGAGTGGCCCCTTAAAAGCCGTCGTCACTGGCCCGACAGATATTGCCGTTGGCCGAACGCTGGTGCTCGATGCGTCGGCGAGTCGAATCGAAGGAGAGAACACCGAGTACCGGTGGTACGTGGGGCAGGACCGCACACCGATCAGCCGGACCGTGGAAGCGGTATATACGCCTGAGAAGGCCGGTGTCCTGATTTTTCGTCTTCGTATGACTCTTATTCGTGAGGGAGAGGAGTACACATCGGAGGCGATTCATGCGGTGATCGCCTATAATCGTAAAATTGTTCTCATTGCCGATGCCTCCGTTCCTGCGGAAAAACTGGGTCTCCATCAACGAAGCGCTCAGGAGGCGGGAGTATTTCTCCGGGTATTGCAATTGCCGGTTTCTGCGCCATTGGGACAAGAAGAAGCGATTGTCACCCAATTATCCGAGCAGGGTGATGCACTGGTTGGTGCGGAAGTGCTGGTGCTTTGGACCGACGGTATTGCAGGCTTGCAGGCCGTGATGCGAACGGTGAAAGGGAATCAGGAACTGCAAGGAGCGCTGGCCAAGCAATCCATTGTTCTGATTACCAATCGTGGTTTGCAAACTCTTGCACGAACCTCTCGTGGGCCATTCTCGGTGCTCAAACCTCGGCAGATCATTGTTACCCGAAAAGAGGCGCTCAATCCGCTTCTCCTTGCCCCCAATGTGACCGGATTTTTGCAGGATATCGAGGCACGCGACATTGATACATTGGTCATTGATGAGTCCACGGTGCGACTTAGACCATGGAATCTCTTAACATCGCTGGTCAATGTTATGCTGACACATGGAGTTTCATCACAAACCATTATTTTTCTTCTCATGCTCCCGGTGATTGCGATGATTCTTACTTTCCTCAAGCAGGTCATCGGGATCACAACGTTTGGCTTGTATACGCCGTCCATTGTCGCATTGAGTTTTCTTGCTCTTGGTCCGTTGATCGGAATGGTGTTTCTTCTCCTCATTATTGTTACGGGGTATGCGACACGGTCTTTCATGCGCCGGTGGAGGTTGCTCTACATCCCGAAGGTCGCGATTATTTTGAGTGTGGTCAGCGTGACGCTTCTCCTCCTTCTTGCTCTGGGTGCGGTACTTGGGGTAACTCTCCCCCGAGATGCCATTTTTATTCTTCTTATTATGTCTACACTTGCGGAAAGTTTTCTCAATCTCAAAACAGAGGAAGGCTGGTGGTCTGCCGTCGTGGGCATCGGCGAAACCATTCTTGCCGCGCTTCTCTGCGTATGGATCGTACAGTGGTCGGCGTTCCAATCGTTGATCCTTGGGTATCCCGAACTCATCCTTCTTACTTTTGTTGTGAATATATTCTTGGGTCAGTGGACGGGATTGCGGCTTGTTGAGTACTTCCGGTTCCGCGAAGTATTTAAGCATCTACAGGAAGAATAAATGTGGCCATTTTTTAAACATCATGGTGTCCTTGGTTTAAATGCGAGAAATCTTCTCTATATCAAACCCTTTAATCCCAAGAAGGCCATTGCTCTTGCGGATGACAAATTAAAGACCAAGGCTTTCCTTGCCGCGCGGGGAGTTCCCACCGCAAAGATTTATGCGCGGATCGAGTCACGTGAACAGTTGCATGAATTTGCATTTTCGACTCTTCCGGATGCATGCGTACTCAAGCCCAATCAGGGGTTTGGTGGAGAGGGGATTATTGTCTTTAAAGGACGGAAAGACGATCAACTCCTTATTCAGGGAAAAACCCCCATGAGTGACATGGATCTGCGTCATCATATCGAAGATATTATTGACGGAAAGTTTTCTCTTGGGGGCCGTCGCGACACGGCATTTTTTGAACAGATCCTTGTGAGTCACGAGTGTTTTGCTCCCTTTCGTCCTGCGGGACTCCCTGACATTCGTGTCGTTGTCTTTAATCTTGTGCCGGTGATGGCGATGGTGCGGATCCCGACACGCGAGAGCGAGGGGAAAGCCAATGTACATCTGGGTGGAATCGGGATCGGTGTCGATATTGCCAAAGGAGTGACGACCCATGCTGCGCAGTATCATCATCTCATCGAATGTCTGCCTCATGGAGGCGATCCATCGGGTGTTAAAATTCCTTTTTGGGAGGAGATTTTGCATGTGTGTTCCAACATCCAGTACATCACGAATATCGGTTATCTTGCCGTGGATATCACGATTGATGCGCACGGCGGTCCGATGCTCCTTGAGGTGAATGCGCGTGCGGGATTGATGGTACAGGTGGCGAATCTTACGCCGCTTCGCACGCGACTGGAGCGCGTTGAGGGGGTGCATGTCAGTTCGCCGGAGAAGGGGGTTCGTCTCGCGCAAGAACTCTTCGGAGAACGTATTGGGCGTATGGAGGAAAAAGAAGATCGGCCCATTTTAGGTCCGCGCGAAGTGTTGCAAATTGCCGGAGACGGATCGACGATCGATGTGCCATGCCTCATTACGCCCGATGCGGAATGGAGCATATTTACTTCATCGCTCATAAAGCAACTCAAGCGAGAAAAGGCGGTGGAGAGCGGCGAAACGAGCGACGAAGGATATAAAGTAAAGTTTATTTTGGGTGGTCGCAAAATTCAAACCGTCGTGCACGAAGGGGATGTACAATCCGCCTCTGCGCGTGCGGCAGTCGGGCGGCGGGATCTTACGGGGTTTCTCATTGATCCCACAAAAAAGGTATTTCACACACTCATCCATTCGACGGTCCGTGACAATCTTCGTGCCGTTGATCGGGTGCTCTCGCAAATCGATCGTAAGATTCTTATTCTTAAATACTTAAAACCGCTCAATCTTCGGGAGGAGCGTTCCCGGATAGAACAAGACCCAAAATACAATCCTTCTTTTCTGTACCGTGCCGGTCCGGATGATATGGATGAACTGGAAGAACGCTTGCACAATCTTGCACCGGACGAATCTCCATTAGGGATTCTCCTTGAGAAGAAACGGCGGGAACTCCTCATGCGTCTTCATTTAATTTTATCGCGTGGAGATCCCGCGCGCTTGATGGAATGTTCGCAGGCTCTCTTTGGCGCGCCGAGTCCCGCTCTCATCGCATATGCGAGGGGATTTCTCGCGGCACGAACATCCTGTCGGTTACCTCCGCAGACTGCAGAGCTTTTGTATGCCGATGATACGGTTCCGTTATTTTATGATGTACTGGAGAGATACGGACTGCATGACTGGCAGGTGTCGGTACGCGCATCGTTGGTCGCGGACTGTACCGTGGGACGAAAATACATCTATATTCGCCGTGGGGCAGTATTTTCACATGATCACGTCGCATCACTTATTGCTCACGAAGTCGAAACGCATGTCCTTACGGCAGAAAACGGGGAACACCAACCGTTCGATCTCTTACGACGGGGGTGCGCCAATTATCTTGATACGCAGGAAGGGTTGGCCATTTTCAATCAGAACCGTGTGCTGCCTCCGGATCATGAAAAGCGATACACCGCTGCCAAAATGGTTCTTGCAACAGCATACGCGATCAGTCATTCCTTTGCGGATACCCGAAAATATTTGGAAGAAGAATTGGGGTATGACCAATCGAAATCATTGACAACGGCTATTGGTCTCAAACGAGGTATGGCAGACACCTCTCAACCGGGTGCATTTACCAAAGGGATCGTGTATTTCCGCGGATGGCGGGCTATCGATGATTTTGTACAGAGACAAGGAGATCTCCGGCGGCTGTATGTCGGGAAGATCGCGCTTGAGGATCTCGAATTAATAGAAAAGATACCAGGGCTTAAACCTCCACTACTGCTCCCGGAATTTTTACAGGAGGAGTAATAGTTTCACTCCCACCGTACCCTCTCCAACGTCTCCAACACCATCATCCAGATCTGTCCGTTTGCAAACGGTAGTATTTGATTTTGTTGATCGACAAAAGAAAACGGTTTATCGGCAGAGTCTTTTTGCCATATCCCCGTACTCATTTTTCCAGATTGGAAGAGGAGGAGTGATCCGGTGCCCTCGAGTGGAATATCCAATCGTCCATACGATCCGACGTTTTTTATCGGTGCTTGGATCATAAGAATGTTCCGCGGACTCGTTCCAGTCTCTATGACACCGTTCATGCGGATGTAACTCGCGGTCGGGGGGTCATAGGTAAACCGTACATTGTGGACGGGGTTAAAAAAATTGACGCGTATCTCGCGTATAGATTGATCCGATGACAGGGGACCGCGGGGGAGATTGAGAGAGTGTTTATTTGTTTGAGGTGAACGTGTCAAAAGATCCATCATGGCTTTTTTGGATAGAAATACATTGTGAGGTTCGGAGATTGCCGGGTTGCGAATAAAGTGTTCAGGAAGGAAGAGTCCGTTGATATGGGGAATGGTTGTTTGTTGGATATGTTCCAATGCCTCGGGACTTCCGCCGGCGTATAAAAAGAGCGACGTCCAGGATTGTAGGGCGTCGACAAAATACGGGCGCAGTGATCGGACAGGACCAACGGTCTCGGGAAGATCGGTAATAGAAAAGAGTGCGACAAATCTTGATATAAATCCTTCCACCAAAAACTCACTGATAAAGAGTGCATGGTCCAATCCTTTTTGAAAAGGCCGCGCATCTTCATGATTTTCGATGACGATCGCGATGAGAGGCGGTGACTTGGGGGTGACGGGGAGAAGCGAGAGGCGCGATAAAAAGTCCGGTACCTCTCCCATCGACACGCTGTTCGCTGCTTCGATGGGTTTGGATTCTAATGTAGTCGAAGGGATGGTACCGGACAGGGAAATATTCCATCCCACAACAATTGTCAGGAGGAGCAGCAGCCCGGAGAGGATCTTTGTCATCACAAAAATACCAAACGTTATTCTTCTTTTTTCTCCTTTTTTCCTTTGGGTGCGTCTTTGGTGGCTACCGTGGGAGCAGCTTCTTCCCCTTCCGCGATTGCGGGTGTTGCCCCTTCCACCGCTTCTGCCGTTACCGTGGGTTCCGGCTCCTCTTCGATGCGTTGTTCCTGAGCGATGGCGATCACGGTGTCTGCATCGTCGGTGATGGTGACTCCTGCCGGAAGAGGGATGTCTCGAATGTAGAGGACATCGTGAATTTTTTGGAGGGGAGAGAGCGAAATATTGAGGGAGTGAGGGAGGGAGGCGGGGAGGGATCTTACCGTAACACGTGTAAGAGGAGTCACGAGAATGACGCCAACTTCTTTCGTGGCCGGCGCGGTGTCGGTAAAGCGGATAGGGACCTCTGCTTCCACTTCTTCTTTCATATTCACGGCATAAAAGTCAACATGCGCAATGTTGTCGGTGACCGGATCATACGCCACGTGATAAAAGAGCGCGGGAACTTTATGTGTTCCAATATCGAGCTCTACGAGCGTACTCTGTCCGGCGGCAGTAAAGGCCTTTTGTAAAGGGATTTCCTTGCAGGAGAGAAGAGTATTGTCGGTTTTATATCCATAGAGAATGCATGGGACGACCCCCTGTCTGCGTAAAACGCGCGCGGATGGCACGGGAAGGCGCATCTGGGCCGATAGCGGAATCATGTCCATAGAGCCAGAAGAGGGTAGTGGAGGGGTGGACGCGTGGTCAAGGAGTCATGCCCCACTTCCAGAAGTATTTTCCAGCGCTTATAAGATGTGTTCTCCCTGTTTGAGAGAGGATGAGATCCCAAAACCCCTCGCCGCTAAGGCGTTCTTTTTTATCAACAGCGGTTGCGGATGGGTTGTACATAACTCGTTGGTTTGTCATGTGTACCCGTCGACAAAGATCGATATCTTCGAAGAAAAGAAAAAACCGTTCATCGAATCCTCGGATGTTGCTGAAGAGTTCACGTCGTATGAGGAAACATCCTCCAATAACCCAATCTGTCTCTTGTTGTTGGAGAGGGTCTGCATCGAGTCGTAAATAGTGCGCTAATCGGTGCGGAAAGATGTTTTTAAGGAGAGTTCGTTTGATGAGGATATCGAGCGGTGTGGGGAAAGAGCGCATGGCACTGCGGCGTGACCCATCCGCATGGAAAATCTGTGGGGCGATGATGCCAATGGATGGATCTTGGTCGAGTGAATGGACGAGTTCTGCCAGGGCATCATGTCGAAGTATTTTGGCTGGGTTATTGATGAGGAGGGAGAGGCCATGTGCATAGCGGGCACCGTAATTGTATCCTGCGCCAAACCCAAGATTGTGCGGTGTTTCAACAATACGCACATTTCCCAATCTATTCCTAAATACCCCAATCGAATCGTCTTGCGAATGGTTATCGATCACAATGATTTCCATTTTTTGCGCAATAGTTTGTTCAAGGAGATTCTGGACGCAGAATACGGTTTGTCCAGGAGTACGGTAATTCAAGACGAGTACGGAAACGAGTGGCTGCATTTGGCGTTATGATATGGCGCGTGGATCATTTGCGCCATCTCCGCAGTCGCCTGGCGATCGTCCCGCATGTTTGTGGGGTATATCGCTGGATTGATGAGAAGGGGGATATTTTATATGTAGGTAAGGCGAAGGATTTGAGATCGAGGCTGAGGAGTTATTTGAGTACAAAGGAAAAACCCGCTTCCCCATGGAAGCGATCTCTGCAGGAAAAAATCCGGGATTTTGAGACTACATTAACGCGATCGGAACTCGAAGCACTGATCCTCGAAACCAATCTTATTAAGGAATTACGACCTAAATATAACGTGCTGATGAAAGATGATAAGAATTACACGTATATTCATGTGTCGACAGATGAAGATTATCCGAGGATTTCAACGATGAGAAAAATAATTGGGGATCGTGGAAAATATTTTGGTCCCTTTATCAAGACATGGGAAGTAAAGGAGATGTTGGAGATGCTCCATGAGTTATGGGGATGGCGGGCGTGTGGGAAGATTGGGAAAGATCATCCATGTCTTGAGTACCAGATTGGGAAGTGTAATGGATTGTGTATTGGAAAAATTTCCCAAGAGGAATACCGATCGCGGATTGAGAAGGTCATGCGGTTTTTGAGGGGAGATCACAGGGAAGCAATGACAAGGTTGAGAGAATGTATGCAGGAAGCAGCTATCCAAAAGCAATTCGAACGAGCGGCACGGTATCGGGATATCTTGGGACGACTGAAAACAAAAGAAAAACAGATTGTTTCGGATACCTCTCGAGAAAATGCCGATGTTCTGGGGGTCGCGGTGCATCACAATAAAGCGCAGGTCGTTCTTTTGCACGAGCGGAGCGGACGACTCATCAATGAATTGAGTTTTATTCTTGTGGGGAAATTTGAGACGGAGTCCTCGGTTATCACGCAGTTTATTCAGCAATACTATAGTGACAGTCCCGATATCCCGGATGTCATTGTTTGTGGTACGGAAGTGATGGATAAGAATATGTTAGAGGATTGGCTGAGGAGGAAGCGGGGCGGTACACGCGTGAGGATTCATATCCCGCGCCGCGGGAAGAAATCCAAACTTTTGAATATGGCTGAGTTTAATGCAGAGCAGAAAGTGCAGCAGCAGAATGCCAAATGGGAGGCGGAAGCGGCGAATCTCAAGGAGGCTCTTAAAGAATTGCAAGAGATCCTTTCACTCAAACGCGCGCCTCGTCGTATCGAAGGATATGATACCTCCCACCTCGGTGGGACCGAGACGGTTGGGAGTATGGTGGTTTTTAAAAATGGAAAACCTGCGAACGATGAATATCGATCGTTCACCATTCGTACGCTACGGTCGGGCGACATTGACGACTACGCCGCTCTCAAAGAAGTCCTACAGCGACGGTTAATATATCTCTCAAATAAAACATATCGGGAAGAACTTGATGGAAAAAAGAAAAAACCCGACGTATCCCTCATATCTGCGCCGGATCTTCTTGTGGTTGACGGAGGCAAGGGGCAGTTAAGCACGGCGGCTTCTGTTTTGAAAGAATTACAAATTGATATTCCGGTGATTGCGCTGGCCAAGCGCGAAGAGGAGGTGTTTCGTTTGGATGATTCTCTTCCGGTTCCGTTCCCCGCCGATTCTCCGGCAGTCTTTTTGCTCATGCGACTGCGCGACGAGTCCCATCGTCGCGCCCATCAACACCAGGAAAAGCGGCATCTTAGGCGTACGATCAACAACTAACAATTTAGCAATTTAACAATTGCAAATACCGCATGTTTTCCCGTAGAATTTTCCGCATGCGCAAGCTTTCTCTCCTCATCGGCACGCTCGGTGGTGCAGTAGCGGGATATGTATTTAGTAATTCCCGGCTGCGCGATGAACTTGCTGATGCCAAGAATGCGGAGGATGCGGCGAAAATCTTGGGCAAGCACCTACAACGCGATGGGAAGAAGGTGGGGGATCAGGTGCGTGATTTTTTGGACAACCCCGATGTCCAGAAGAATGTGGAGAAGACCAAGGCATTTGTTCAACGATCCCTTGCCGGTATGCAAAAAGAAATAACACGTGTCGTTAAAAAAAGTGAGATCCAAGCACAGCGGGCAGCGCTCAAGACGGCGAAGAGTGCACAAAAGAGAGCCAAGAGTGTCGTTCGAAGTACATTCAAAAAAATACGGGTTCGTGCAGTATAGGGATGCATTCAGGAAACGGGATTTTTTAAGTAATCCTTTTCTCGTACCCCCTTTTTTCTTCCGGAATCTCATACCAGTCTGCGAGAAAGTCGAGTACTTCGCGGTTGGTGCGGCAGACGCGGAAGAGGGTGAGATCATCGGGGGAGAGCGCCCTTTTGTCCTTCCCGATTGCTCCTTTTTGCGTGCAACTACTCAAGAATTGTAAGAGGTGATCGTAGTATCCGCCGCTCTCGACGAGACTATCGTAGTTGACGAGGATCACCGGCACCGGTTCGCTGGAGCCGATTTTTGTGAGCTGCTGTAGGCAGAGCATTTCACCGTATTCGTCAAGCGTTCCGTATCCGCCTGGTAAGAAGATGTATGCACTTTTGTCCTCTTTGGTCATCCGTACTCCTGCATCGACAAGTCCAATCTTCCGTGGGCCGAAGTAATTGCATGAGGCGATACATTCGGGAGGAAGAATTGGAGATGGATTTTCTTCTTTCTGGCTCGTGTTTTTATCGAGGAGAATTTTGATGCCCCCGATCTTTCCTCCTGCCTCCTTGGCACCTTTGAGTGCTGCTTCCATTTGGCCGGGTCCGGCACCTGACCACGATGTTGATCCGAGGAGGAGATATATCTCTCTACCAAGCTGTTTTGTCAGTTCGTAGTACGTTTCCCCGGGTTCTGTTTTTGATGATCCGAAGTACACAATCCCTCTCCCCAGGCGTTCAATGAGGTTGTAGGCATCGAGAATTTCTTTGCTCATTTTTTTTACGCTTGGACGATGCCGAGCTTCCATGATAGCGACTCTCGCTGCTTCGTCTGCAATCCTGTTTTTGATGCGGCCAAGAAGAAGTCGGGCATTTCTTCGTGTATTGCCTTCGAGCTCCCGTATCCGTAGATAAATCACGTCTTTGCAAAAACTCTCAGGCGTTGTGTTCTCAAGCCATTGAGAGAGGAGTTCTGTTGAGAGTGTGCGCACATGTCCATCGTTTATTTTTTCTGTCTCTTCTCGGACGATGTCTGCAATGTCCGCAGTGGAGGGCATATGACATTATTATGCATTTTTACATTTTTTGTCAAGTTTTTCTATTACTCTTGCGCTAAGCCAAAAAGGACGTATACTTCCCCTGTTTTATGAAACGGCGTGCAGAGGATTCTCCGGCGGGCCGTGAAAACTCTTGCGAGAAGAGCGGGTTAGAAACCCGCTTTATTTTTATTACGGGAGGGGTAAGTAGTTCCCTTGGGAAGGGTATTGCCGCAGCGAGCATCGGGGCGATTATGAAGGCCGCAAGGCAGAGAGTATTTTTCCAAAAGCTCGATCCGTATCTCAATGTGGATTCGGGAACGATGAATCCTTTTCAGCATGGAGAAGTCTTTGTCACCGATGATGGAGCGGAGACAGATCTCGACATCGGACACTATGAGCGATTTGTGAATGAATCCCTTACGCGCATGAGTTCGATTACTGCCGGGCAGGTATTCAGGACTGTTCTTGATAATGAACGTCGTGGTGAGTATCTCGGAGGGACCGTCCAATATATTCCGCATGTCACAGACACTATCAAAGAGCGGATGCATCGTGCTGCAAAAGAATCGAAGGCTGACATCGTGATTGTGGAAGTCGGTGGGACGGTGGGGGACATCGAAGGAGCGGTTTTCTTGGAAGCCATTCGACAACTGCGCTCTGAATTGGGACCGAATCGTACGTGTCATGTACACATGGGATTTGTTCCTCACATGGAAGCATCTGATGAACTGAAGACCAAACCGATGCAGCATTCTGTGATTAAAGTGCGAGAATCTGGCCTGCAACCGGACATGATTCTTGCGAGAGCCGATCGGGCTATCCCTATGGAACTCCTCGATAAAATTTCACTTTTTTGCGGTGTTCGACGCGATGCGGTGATCCCCGCTCCAACCCTTCACTCGATTTATGATGTTCCTTTGTATCTCGAACAAGAACATCATATTGCAGAGGTGATGGGACGATACTTGGGGCTCACACTTGCACCCGATATGTCCGAGTGGGAGGAGGGGAGACGTCTCCATGAAGAAGCTCAAGAGCATCTTATCCCCATTGCACTTGTGGGGAAGTATCTTCATGTGAAGGATGCATATTTAAGTGTCTATGAGGCGATTAGATCCGCTGCGGTTCACCACAATCATAAGGCGGATATTATGCTTATTGACAGTGAAGAGCTGGAAAGTGCAGGGAGTCCCCTTTGGGAGGATCTTAAAAGATGCGCCGGGATCGTTGTGCCGGGCGGATTTGGATCGCGCGGGGTCGAAGGGAAAATGGCGGCGGCACGTTTTGCACGGACGCAGGGAGTCCCGTATTTGGGACTATGTCTTGGGGCACAGCTGATGGTGATTGATTTTGCACGCGATGTCTTGAAGGATGGCACTCTCACCAGTCAAGAATTTGACGAAAAGAAAATTCTCGATCCTTCAAAATATGTTGTGCACTTTTTACCCGGACAACACGAGGGGAAAGAAAAAGGAGGGACTCTTCGTCTTGGGGCGTATACCTGTGCGGTGCAAGCGGGAACAAAAGCATTCGAAGCGTATGGACGGAGTGAAATATCCGAACGTCACCGTCACCGGTATGAGTTCAATAACGATTTTCGTGTGAGGCTCGAAAAGCATGGTCTTGTTTTTTCGGGTATATGGCCAGAGACAGGCTTAGCGGAAATTGTGGAGGTCGAAGGTCATCCGTTTATGGTCGGGACGCAGTTCCATCCCGAGTTCAAAAGTCGTCCCCATCATCCTCATCCGATGTTTGCCAAGTTTGCGGAAGCGGCTCTTGCCTGCCATGCCGGCGGCTTGTGAGGGGATTGGGTTTGAGACATACGAATCGCTGGACATAATCCCAAACGGCACTGATGCCAATGCTGCGGATGGTTTGCCAGGACATGGCGATAGTATCCGTGAGCGTTGGCTCCTCAAGAAACCGCCTACTGAATTGTGGAAAACGACGCAGGGATCGAAATAGATTTCTACTGGTTGGGGAGATCGCCGGAGGAAGAGGAATTGTTGTATAGGTGGATGTGTAGTGTTGGGGTAAGTGACTGTCCGCAGAGGCAATAACAGGCCTATGCGTGAGGAATGCAAAAAGATGTGCGTGACGATTTGCCCACGTGGAAAGGCGGCCGTTGAGTTCGATGGTAATGGGATACTGCGCGGCGATATGACGTTGTTGTTTGTGTGGAAGGACGCCTAGTCCTTCGAGGTGGTGATAGTGAGGGATGACGATGTCACAGTCGTACTCGATGGCCCTATCGAGAAGCTCGCTTAATTGCAGGCGAGTGGGTCCAAAAAGTGGATTGGAAGGTAAACGGGCCGGATAGACGATGCGATCACAGAAGACAAGAAGTTTTTCGCGTGTGTTGTATAGCAACACATCCACGCCGCAATCTTTTTCGGATGTTTTGACTTCAATCCCCGGGAGAATATTGGGCGACGAAAAAAGCTCATGAGCACGGGCCGTATTGTGGTCGGTAATGCCGATGATGCCGCCCCACTCTTTTGCTTTTTGATCAATATCGTGAATGGTGAGGACTCCATCGGATGCGTTCGAGTGGGCATGAATGTTTATCGGATGCGTTACCCAATCTTCTGGCGGGTGCGCGCGATGGCGCCAACTCATAGAAGAGTAGTCTAATGGAAAAAAAGTGACATGGTAGCGGTTTTTGGTACTATTCTCCTATGGGATTTTTGTCGATCCGGGAGGTTTCGTTGGCTATTCAGGGACACATGATCCTTGATCATGTGTCATTTGATGTGAACCAGGGGGAAGTAGTGGGACTCATTGGCCCCAATGGATCGGGCAAAACAACATTATTCAATCTGTTGTCGGGTTTTTTGGCACCAACGGGTGGTTCTATTCATTTTCGGGGATCTGATATTACGAACTGTTCCCCCTCGGTGCGCGCACAGAAGGGGATCGGGCGCGTCTTTCAAAATTTTGGGATTTTTCGGGATATGACGTTGGAGGAAAACATTCTTGTGGCATTGGAAGCCTTGCCCCATGAACAAAAAAAGCTATTAGGAGATATGAAATTTTTAGTGCACAGGACTCTTGCAATGGTGGGGCTTGAAAAGTCTGCGAAGAAGAAGGCAGGAGCGCTATCTGGTGGACAAATGCGTCTCTTGGAAATTGCCCGGACACTTAAGTGCGGGAAGGACCTTTTTTTGCTCGACGAACCGACCGCTGGCGTAAGTCCCAAGATGACAGGGCAGGTATCAGGATTGATTGCAGAACTTAAACGTGAAGGGAAAACGGTATTAATCATTGAGCATGATCTCCCCTTCATCGGGCGCATCTGCGATCGGGTGATTGTATTGGATGTCGGCAAAGTGGTGCTCGAGGGGACGCCTGATGAGGTAAAGCAATCTAAGGAACTGCAAGAAATATACTTTGGCGCAGATCCAACGACATAAGTTCTTCATTGACTTACCAGGGAGTGTCCTTCAAAATCCTACCCTCATTTTCTTACCCATATATATGAAACGTTTACTCTCTTTCCTTTCGTGTGTTGCCGTTCTCTCTGGTTGCACCGGCGGTGGTTCTTCGGATGGTACCGATCCCATTAAGGTCGGATATCTCGGTCCACTAACGGGAGAAGCGACATCGTATGGAATGGATACGTTGAATGGAGTGAAAATTGCCGTGGAAGATATCAATGCGGAGGGAGGAATCAACGGTCGAAAAATTGAATTGATTGCCGAAGACGGACGGTGCACAGGGACCGATGCGGCGGGAGCGGCACAAAAACTGATTCATGTGGATAAGGTGAGCGTGATCATTGGCGGTCAGTGCAGCGGGGAGACTCTTGCCGCCGCGCCGATTGCAGAGGCAGCGAAGGTGGTCATGATGTCACCCCTCTCGAGCAGTCCGGATGTCACAAACGCCGGAGATTTTATCTTCCGTGATTACCCGAATGACGCGCTCAAGACCAAGGCTATGGCCAACTACTTTAAAGAGAAAGGGTATACACGTGTTGTTTTGATCACCGAGAATACCGACTTTGCGATGGCGTTTCGCAATTCTCTCAAAGAGAATACGGGAGCAGATAACTTTGTTCTTGATGAAGTGGTGGAACCGGGAACGAAGGATTACCGGAGTTTACTGACGCGACTGAAGGGTAAGGAGTTTGATGTGTTCTTCCCGAATGGTCAGACATCGGCCACCGTGGCGGCCATGATTGAACAGTTCCGTGAACAAGGATTTTTGCAGCCGATGGTGAGTCACGACGTTGCGCAGGATAAGTCACTCCTTGATCTTGCGCCGAAGGCCAGTAAAGGAATGCATGCGATCAATGTGCCAGAGGTTTCTGTCGATAGTGCCTTTGGATCAAAGTTCCTCTCCAAGTTTGGCGATGCGCAAGCTTCGCTCGCATTTGCCGCTCACGCGCATGATGCGATGCGGGTTCTTGCGGCAGCAATGAAGGAGGTTGGGACTGATAGTATGAAAATTCGCGATTATCTCTATGCTCTCAAGGGACATGACGGGGTGGTGGGGCGATTCCGGTTTGATAAAAACGGTGACGTGGTCGGGATCCCCTATGTTCTCTACGAAGTGAAGGACGGTGCGTGGGGAAAGGTCGCCGATATTCCGGTAGACTAGAGTTATAATGGAACAACTCCTTATCAATGGACTCATTGCCGGCTCCCTTGCGGCACTCATTGCAGGGGGGCTGGCTCTCGTATACGGAGTGCTTGGGATCTTTAATCTTGCTCTTGGACAAATGGTCCTTTTGGGCGGGTATGCCGTATGGTGGTTGCATCAGAGTGTTGGATTAACGCTACCCGTGAGCATCGTGGGAGGATTATTGATGGCGGGAGGTTTAACCTGGGTAACATTCGAGGTATTTATCGCGCCGTTCTACAAACGCCATCGGTTTTTACCCCTCGTCACCACGATTGCACTCGGCATGATATTGGATGCGGCGATGTTGCTCTTTTTTGAAGCGCGTCCGCGGTCCATCCTGTCGAATGGAAAAAATATCATGGATATTGGGGGGGTCCGGCTCAGTGTGGAACAGGTGTATTTAGTTGTACTGACGGTACTCCTGTTATGTGTATTTGCTTATGTTCTCCATTCCACTCCCTTTGGGCGACGGATCCGGGCGGTGGTTCAGCATAGTCACGCCGCGATGAGTCTGGGGATCCGTGCATCGGTTCTCCATCGTGTGATTTTTATATTGAGTGGGGTGCTGGCGGCCTGTGGGGGGATATTCATTGGTATTGATCAAAATCTCACTCCAGTGTTGGCGTTCCCGATTACGATCAAAGCGTATGCGGCGATTATTGCCGGAGGGAAGGGAAATTTTTGGGGCGCGATCGTGTGTGCGTATCTCATTGCGTTACTGGAGCAGTTGGTTATCGGGATCGAATGGTTTGGGCGTTTCTATATCCCTGCGGGATATCAGCAATCGGTGGCGCTCCTTTTTATTATTGTCTTTCTTTTGTGCCGCCCATCCGGCTTATTTAGTTTTAAGAATCGTACCGCCTGATTGATGTCCTTTCTCCTTCATCTCATTACCGTTACCTGCATTCTCCTCCCGACCATTGTCGGGTATAATCTTGTATTTGGGAAAGGGAAAATATTTCACTTTGGTCAGATCGGATTGCAAATTCTGGCTGCGTATCCTCTGTGGATTTCGATCGTACTTTTTGACCAATACCCCATCATGGGGTTGTTACTCGGTTTGATTTCTGCGTTTGTTGCAGCATGGCTACTGGCATGGCTCTCGTTTCGGCTGGATCCCGACGGTCTTGGAGTTATGTCGATTGCGGTGCATTTAAGTGCCCTTAATGTTGTGCTCAATTGGCAGTCGGTGACGCGGGGCGCGCTTGGCGTGCCGGGTATTCCCCGGTGGTCATTCTTGGCAGATAATGTTTCGTTTGCCATTTTCGTCATTGTGGCGGTATCCGTTTGGTGCGTGTTTGTATGGTTGCTCGATCGCTCTGCATTTGGGCGGAAGCTCCAAGCGCTTTCCGAGCACGATTGGTACGCGGAAGCGTTGGGAATATCTCGCAAGAATGTTCATATTGTCGCGTTCCTTGTGGCTGCGGGAGGAGCGCTCCTGACGGGGGTACTCCTCCCGCAGTATTTGTACCTCTTAAGCCCAACGGACTTTGCATTCCCGGCGATGATTTTTGTTGTGATGTGCGTTGTTGCCGGTAAACCGGGGAGTATGGGAGGGGCTATCCTTGCGACCGCGCTGCTGATGATGCTCAAGGAAGGATTGCGACTCTTGCCACTGTCTCCGGGGGTAGTGGGACCTGTGCGTTTGCTTTTGTTTGGACTGATTTTACTGGGTGCGGTGTGGTATCGGAGAGATGCGCTTTTTCCACCACAACGGGAGATTTGAATATTGGAATATTGGAGTATTGGGGACATACTTATTACTCCTCCATGAATCTCTCTCAAACCATTCTCGGTATTACGTTTAAAAATCCTACCGTGCTCGCATCGGGAATTTGGGGGATCACGGCGAGCGGATGGCGGGAGGTGGCGCGGGGAGGGGCGGGAGCGATCACCACGAAATCTTTGTGGTTGCATGAGCATAAGGGGCATCCCAATCCCACGATCATTGAGACCGATCACTGGATGCTCAATGCGGTGGGGGTCCCGGATGCCGGAGTAGAGAAAGCGCGTGAAGAGATTGGAGATTTTATGAAGGATCACCCAATTCCCCTGATTGCCAATATCATTGCCGAGAGCATAGAAAATTTTGCGAAGACCGCGGAGAAAATTGCTGAGTTGAAGTCGGATATATTAGAAGTGAATATCAGCTGCCCCAACGTTGAGGATGAATTCGGGAAACCTTTTGCCTGCTCCATTCCGGATGCGGCCAAAGTGACCAAGGCAGTAAAAAAAGTGAGTGGAAAAATCCCTGTGTTCATAAAACTTTCGCCCAACGTAGAGAGTATTGCCGCGGTGGCCGCGTCTTGCGCGGATGCAGGTGCCGATGGATTTACCGTGATCAATACCGTCGGTCCGGGTATGGCGATTGATTTAAAGAGCCGAATGCCGATCCTTGCCAATCGGGTAGGGGGAGTCTCGGGTCCCGGGATCAAGCCGATTGCAGTGAAGTGTATTGCGGATGTGTATGCCGCGACGAAGGGGATGATCCCTATTATTGGCACGGGAGGGGTTTACAGTGGAGAAGACGCATTGGAACTTATCCTTGCAGGGGCAAGCTTGGTCGGGATCGGGTCGGCGGTTTCGCGATTTGGTGCGGGAGTATTTAAAAAAGTGTGTGATGAGATGCAGGAGTGGTGCACGAATGAGGGTATTGATTCGATTAATCAAATGATTGGAGGTATGCACAAAGAACTTGCTTCTCGTGCACAGAGATGACACAGATCCCCCTCGAGTCCCGGCTGCCCACCACCTATCGTATCAAAGAGATTCGGCAGGAAACGCCGATGGTGAAGACCTTCACGTTTGACGGGAGTCTCGGGGCAAAGCCCGGGCAATTTGTCATGGTGTGGCTCCCGGGTGTTGACGAGATACCCATGAGCGTGGCGTTCGATGACGGCGCACACACCCGCATCACGTTTTTTGCAGTCGGTGGAATGACGGAAATTCTTGCCGAAGCAAAAGTCGGTGATCTCGTGGGGCTAAGAGGGCCGTTTGGCACGCGTTATACGTGGGATCCCGGTGACCATATTGTGCTGGTGGCGGGCGGGTACGGAGCGGCACCGATGTACTTTGTCGCGTCACAAGCGGTGACGCACGGATGTACGCTGGAAGCGATTATCGGAGCGCGAAGTAAGGAACATCTGCTCTACGTTAAAGAGTTGGAAAGTCTCCCGCATGTCTCTGTTCATCTTTCTACTGATGATGGATCGATGGGCTTTAAGGGATATAACACCAATATATTGGATAAACTATTGAATGTTACACAGGATGCTGAGACACAAGATCCTCCGGTCGATAAAGTATTTTCCTGTGGACCGGAGATGATGTTGAAGTCTGTACTCACTATATGCGACAAGTACAATGTTCCTTGCCAACTCTCTCTCGAACGGTACATGAAGTGCGGGTTTGGAATTTGCGGCAATTGCACGGTAGATCCGCTCGGTGTTCGATTATGCACGGATGGTCCGGTGGTGAAGGGGGAGGTCTGTAGGAAAATCGCCGAATTTGGGGTGTATCACCGGGATGATTTAGGCAAAAAGAATGCGTTTTGATACACTGCCCTTCTATGCTCCGAATTGATACGCATGTGCATCCCAATCTCAAGCTCTTCTCGCGTTACCTCACACGACGAAAAACCCGAAAGATATGGAAGGCATTTGCGGATCATAATCTCGATGCCGTTCTTATTGCGGAACATGCCTTTAAGCAGCCAGTTCAGGCGTTTCGAGCCTTAAAACGCTCCCGACCTGTTGGAATGAGTACTCATCTCATTCCGGGCGTCGAAGCATTAACCAAAGAAGGAGTGGATGTGATCGTTTTTTCCCGTGACGAATATATTTTTCAACAGAAGGATATTCTCACACCCTATAAACTTTCATTCGAAGAGTTACTGTGTCGTATTGAACAGGATGATCGGCTCTATGGCGTGGTCACTCATCCGTTTGTTTTGAGTGAAACGGGGATGATTGCACATTTCGATGTTGATTGTATTCGCAAGTCCATCAGGAGACTGCAGTTTGTCGAGCGTCACAATATGTGTGTATGGTATTTGCGTATTGTATTTGAACGGTTGGGTCTTTCCACGTGTGTTCCGAGGCTTTATGAGTCGTTCTGTGCGACGGAGGAGATCCCCCAAGACATTGTTGGAGCGGGGATTGTTTTTGGGGGGAGTGACGCTCATCATCCATGGGATATCGGGAGCCACTTGCAGATCCATGTTCCGCATACGTTTGCATATGAGGAGATATTTGATGCATTAATTAAACCACTACATCATCGTTCATTTTTGATCGATAAGCCGGATAGGGTTTTGCTCTTGTCGCTTGTTACAAGTTTTATCACCACACCGCTTGAGATTATTAAAAAGGAATGGCGTCTCTTTTATACATTGGATCTTTCGTTTCTCTCGCGTAGTCGGCGGATGTTCCAGCCCCTGGTGATTTTTCTGCGATGTGCGTTTGTCGTTTCCGTTCTCTGGGTTGTGACGATCCCAGTGCGCGCTCTATTATAGAAGTGTGAAGATTGTTTTTGAGTCCATCTACTTCTTTGCGCCTGTGTATATGGCGAATATGGCGCCGGTGTTTGCCGCGCGACTGCGATGGCCGGGAGGAAGACCTGTTGCCGTCTCCTTACTCGGTTCGCATAAAACGGTCCGGGGTTTTTATGCAGGAATATTGGGAGCATTTCTTGTTCTTGTGATCCAGAATGGTCTCTGGAGGTCGAGTATGTTGGTCGATATCACCCTGCTCCATTATGGATCCCATAGCATTCTTTTGTTGGCCTTACTCTTGGGGGGAGGGGCGATGATTGGTGATATGGTTGGCTCTTTTTTTAAACGAAGGATGGGGATCCCTGCGGGAGGATGCTCTATGCCGCTGGATCAGTTGGATTATGTTGTTGGAGCTCTTCTTTTTGTTTTGCCTGTTGTTGGTATCCCTTGGGCAAATATTGCCGTGCTTTTGGTGCTGACACCCTTTTTGCATATTGGGGTGAATATTGTGGGATTTTGGATGGGTTTAAAAGAAGTGTGGTGGTGAAACGCTTCGCGTTTCACCCTGCTTGCCGGCCGTAGCTCGTAGAGCGAAGGCTGGAGCCGAGTCGAATGGGTGCCTACATTTTCTGTCACCTTTGTCGCCGGACAAAAGTGGCAAGAGAAGAACGATAAAGGGACTGATACATCCTATAGTTTCGGAATCTTTATTCTACTCACCATCCCCATACTCATTCCAATGAACGCAATAGTAAATACCTGCTCGGTATTCCAATGTAAGAAATAAAGCAGAGGGAATAGGAGTCCGTTGAGTGTAATAGGAAGGCCGGTGAAGAACGGGTTCTCTTTGACCATAAATCGCGCGAGGCGATACGTGCCGGCACAGACAAAGAGGATGCCGGTGAGGAGCAGAATGGGAGTCATATGCTGGTCGATGACAAATACAAATGGTGCAATTCCAAAGGACACGAGATCACTCAAGCTATCGAGATATTTTCCAATAGGGGACTCTGTGCCAAGTTTTCGGGCGGCCGCGCCGTCCAATTTATCAACAATCGTTGCGAAGACAATGAGCAGAGCCGCCCATGTGTATTCTTGTTGAAGGCTGAGGGAGAGACTCCCCAGTCCACTGATGAGGTTGCAGAACGTAAGAATATTCGGAATATGTCTTTTCATGGTTCTATTGTAGCGATGATCGAACTTCCTGCTGAGACGCGGTCTCCGATGCGCAAGTTGAGTACAATGTGTTCCTGCGGAAGAATAAGGACACATTGACTCCCCAAATTAATAAGGCCGATGCGTTCCCCTTTGGTGACGTGGTGTCCGGTCTGGACCAATGATTGGATACGTCGGGCAAGGAAGCCCGCGATCTGGATCACTTTGACGGTTATATGTTCTCCTTGAATGAGGAATTCATTTTTCTCATTTTCAAGAAAGGACTCCGGCCAACGATTGGCCGGATGGAATGTGCCGGGCGTATGTGTTTGAGAGAGAATAGTCCCTGCGATAGGGGAACGATTGATGTGGACATCGAGAGGGGACATAAAAATAGAGATGATGTATCCCGCGGAACCGACCTCCGTGAGGGATGTTTCGATCGCGCCGAACATGCCTTTGGGGATAGAAGTCGTTTCTCCTTTGCTAATATCAAACTTCTCGATGCTCATGATACGTCCATCTGCGGGACTCACAATAAGGTCTCCGGAGGGAATCATTCGCTCCGGGTCCCGGAGGAACCAGAATTTCCAAAAGAGGATCAAACAAAGAGTGGTACCAATAAGCCCCGCTCCTATTTTAAGTAAGACTCCGGTGGTGGGATGCATCATCGGGATTCTAAAGAAAAAGATTGTCCAGGCAACTAAAAACGGATACCCTTTGTGATGTTTTTGCTTTTTTATGTTCTTATTGCAGCAATTAAGCTTACACACTAGGGGTCTATCGTGGCGGCATGAAGTACCACCACGCCTACCAATTCGCAAAAATGAAGGCTGCGCTCGTTGAGCATGTCCTTTCCGG
>JACPXZ010000004.1 GCA_016196225.1 Candidatus Peregrinibacteria bacterium | reverse complement strand
CATTTTTTCTCCCCGCGCCAGACTACGGCTAATTTCTTCTCGTTCTTCATGAGTAAGTCGTTGATAGGTTGTGATATGCATACGGATCCATCATATGATCCGTTGCGTTAGATTATTGAATCCAAGTTACAAAAAGAACATGAGATTTCTTGTTGAACGAATAGGTATCCACTACACTATCTCTGATGCCAAAAGGCTCCTATTCTGCGGAGCAGATTCAGGTCCTGCAGGGACTTGAACCTGTGCGCAAACGGCCGGGAATGTATATCGGATCGACCGACAGTCGGGGGCTTCATCATCTTGTGCATGAACTCGTGGATAATGCGATTGATGAAGCAATGGCAGGGCACTGTACAGAGATTATCGTGAGTCTGGAGAAGGACGGATCGGTTGCCGTCGAGGACAATGGACGGGGGATCCCGGTCGATATTCATAAGCAGACCGGACGTCCTGCAATGGAGGTCGTACTGACGACGCTCCATGCCGGAGGAAAGTTTGGCGGAGATGATTCGGGGTATAAGGTATCGGGTGGATTACATGGGGTCGGATCGTCAGTAGTGAATGCATTAAGTTCGCATATGCGAGCGGAAGTTTTTCGTGATGGCAAGGTGTACATGCAGGAATACAAACAGGGGAAACCCGTTGCCGATATGAAGGTGAGTGGCAAAACGGAAAAACGCGGGACCCGCGTGAGTTTTAAGCCCGATCCGGTCATCTTTGATGCAACGGTGTTTAGCATGAGTACACTCATGACGCGGCTCCGCCAGCAGGCATATCTCACGCGCGGGGTGGCGATTTCGGTCCTTGATGCGCGGTCCGAACGACCGGAGGAGGATAAGGAGCTCCCGCGTCTCTACCGTTTTTATTTTGAGGGCGGTATTGCGGCATATGTTGAGCATCTGAATGAATCCCAGGAGTGTATTGGATCCCCGATATGGTTCGAACATGAAGCGTCCGAGGGGTACGTGGAAGTGGCGCTCCAGTATTCACAGTCATTTCAGGAACATGTGGTCAGTTTTGCCAATAATATTCATACGTCCGAAGGAGGACATCATCTCACCGGATTCAAGGCTGCGCTTACGCGGACGATCAATGCATATGCTCGTACACAGGGGGCTCTTAAAGAAAAAGAAGACAATCTCACAGCAGAGGATGTCCGGGAAGGATTGACTGCCGTCGTATCCGTCCGGCTTAAGGAACCGCAGTTTGAGGGACAGACCAAGAGCAAGCTGGGGAATGCCGAGATGAAAACGGCGGTCGAAACGGTCGTCAATGAAAAGTTAGCACAGTATCTTGAGGAGCATCCGGCAGAAGCTCGGGGAGTGGTTGCCAAGTGTCTTTTGGCATCACGGGCTCGTCTTGCCGCACGAGCGGCTCGGGATAGTGTGATACGCAAGGGGGCTCTGGAAGGGATGACTCTTCCCGGAAAACTCGCGGATTGCCAAAGTCGTGACCCGAGTGAGTGTGAACTCTTTATTGTTGAGGGAGATTCTGCCGGAGGTTCTGCTAAACAAGCGCGTCGGCGGGAGTTTCAGGCGATCCTTCCTCTTCGTGGAAAGATTTTGAATGTGGAACAGTCCCGGCTCGATAAAATGCTTGCCAATAATGAGATCAAGGCGCTGATTGTGGCAATGGGGATGGGGGTCGGAGAGGTGAAGGAGGTCGGCAAACTCCGTTACCATCGGATTGTAATCATGACCGATGCGGATGTGGATGGTGCGCATATTCGCACCTTGCTTCTCACGCTCTTCTTCCGATATTTCGTGGAACTGCTTGACGGAGGACATCTCTATATTGCGCAACCACCACTCTATAAAATTCAAAAAGGGAAAGACGTGCGGTATGTGTTTAGTGATGTAGAGAAGGAAAAAATGTTAAAAGAATACGGAGTAAAGGGAGAGATCATAGAGGAGGGTGGGGAGAATATAGAGGAAGAAGTTCAGGACACTGAGAAAACAGTCAAAATCCCGCATGTGTCCGTTCAACGATATAAAGGTCTTGGGGAGATGAATGCCGATCAACTCTGGGATACGACGATGGACCCGGAGCACCGGACGATGCTCAGGGTCACGATGGAAGATGCCGAACGGGCAAATGCTGCTTTTACCACCCTTATGGGTCCCGAAGTGGCTCCCCGCCGCAAGTTTATACAAACGCACGCAAAAACAGTAAAAAATCTTGATATTTAGTCTTGGTCAAATTCAGGGACCATCTGATCCCTATGGGTGTAGGTATCAAGATTCCCCTCGCCGAGGAGTTTGATCACGCGCTCAAGAGCTCGATCGTCCGGTACTTCTTCTTGTTTTCCTTCCTTCATATTACGCACAATGATGGTTTTGCGTTTGACCTCCATTTTTCCGATAAGGAGGGCGTAGGTAGCCTCGAATTTATCCGCAAGGCGCATCTGGCTTTTTAAGCTTGCTTCACCGAGGGCGCCGATGGTGTGAATACCCTTGTCTCTGAGATGAGCAATGAGGGTGAGACACTTCTTTTTAGCTTCGATCCCAAGTTGTGCGACAAAGACATCCACCTGATCTTTTTGGGGGACCTTTACACCCGCCTCTTTCATCTGCCAAATGACCCGTTCCATACCCGAAGCAAATCCTGTACCGGGAGTGGGATGTCCTCCGAGTAGCTCGATGAGACCGTCATACCGTCCGCCTCCTCCAACGGCATTCTGTGCACCGGTGGATGAATCCCAAAATTCAAAGACGGTCTGGGTATAGTAATCGAGTCCTCGGACAAGATGAGGGTTATCGCTGAAAGGTATGTTGAGAGCATCGAGATAAGAACAAAGCGTATTGTGGTACTCCTTGGAAGCGTCATCAACAAATTGCGAAAGTTTGGGGGCTCCTTTGAGGATGATTTGGGTATCTTCTTCTTTGCTATCGAGAAGGCGTAGAGGATTGGTCTGGAGTCGACCTTGATCGATGGGCGGGAGATTGCGCTCTTTGCCAATAAAGAATTCTTTGATAGCTTCGACGAATGTCCGGCGATTTTCTCCCGTGCCGATATTATTGACTTGGAGGCGAAGATTTTTGAGGATGCGGATATCGTCGTAGATCTTGGTAAGGAGATGAATGAGCTGTGCATCGAGACTCGGGTCCTTGAGGCCGATGATCTCAAAGTCGAACTGATAGTGTTCACGGAATCGACCTTTTTGAGGACGGTCGTGCCGAAAGACGGGCCCGATGGCATAGACCTGAACGGGCTGGGGGAGTTGCTGCATGCCATGTTCGATATATGCGCGGCAGATGCCGGCAGTGAGTTCCGGGCGCAGAGCCAAATCCGCTTCTTCATCGCGTGCGGTTTTAGGGGCGACGAGGTAGAGCTCTTTTTCGACCAAATCCGTGTGTTCGCCGACACCCCGTTCAAAAATTGCGCGATATTCAAAGATCGGCGTATCAATCCGCTTGAATCCCGCTTGCCGTGCGCGGTGACGCACGGCTTTCTTGATGTACGTCATATACTGATGATCCGCAGGGAGAGTATCATTAACGCCTTTCGGAGTTCGAAAAAGAGGTTGGCTCATGGTGTTGAGAATTCAACTGGGGAGTCTACTCGCCTTTGTAAAAAAATAAACCTCCATAAATATTCCTTTTCTGTATGCACGTTATTCGTTTTCCACTTCACTCTTATACGGAACGATTCTGCCGATCTGTTCCCCGATCGACGAGTCCAGAGGGAAGTCATATTTTTCGAAGTTGGGGTCGCGAATCTTGGTACACAGATCCTGCATTTGTTTGCGTTGCCACTCGGAAGATCCCTTCCCGATGAGGGCCTTGCCGGTCATGATGATCGTATCACCCGTCTTGGTGACTTTCGTCACTTTGCAACGGAGGGTGAGGCGGCCAATGGAATAGAGCGCAAAAGGTTTTTCGTCAAAGTAGAGAATGTTCTCTTCGCTATCAAACTGCACCGATATCTGCGCGATCTTCCCTGGACTCTCGGGGTCGTCAATATTCACATAGACAGTCTGATCAAAAGGGATGTCCCCGTCGGGGAGCGACCAGACATCCGGAAGCAATGGGGGGACATCCTCAGCTGAGGAAGGTGGGGTTGTTACTTGGCCAATGTTGTGTTTTACGGATTGTTGATGATGTTGGATCGGAGGAGCGCTACGGGTACATCCGGGGAGAACCATTGCCGAACTGAGGATAAGGGATGAGAGCAGAGGAACGCGATTGGACATAACGAATGGGGGAATGAATGCTTACCAGCATACTCCTAGAGGAGTAACATGTAAGAAGAGTCCTCTCTCCACGGGGGAGAGACATGCTCTTTTACAACGTAGATGGAACCCAAAAATTCTGGTTTATTCCAGAAAGGAGAGACCGATGACATATGTTCTTTTGTGGCTTCTGGTGGCAGTTCCTTGCTTTTTCGTTACATACTGCAACGGTGCAGATCTGAATGGCAGGCTGATTACTCTCAAACACAAGGATGGGTTTTGGAAGTTCCACAAGAACTTCTTCCGCGAAGGGTTTCGCCTCCTGATCCACGATTACTTCGGCGTGTACTGCCCTTGGAGTTGGGCAAGGGCGCGGAGGCATCGCCTCGCCGATATGCGACTCCTTCTGGGTGAACGCGGATTACACCATGACCGGCTCGGTCACATAACCGCGGCGGACTGCGATAACCCCGACAAGCAGGAAGCGATTGCTCGCGAGACGTACATCAGTCGGACGGCTCAATGGGTTCGCGGAGTGCTCCATTTTCTCATTGCGCCGATTCCGGGATCGTTGTTCATGATCTGCATGGCGATCGTGTGTACTTTGGAATTGGGGCGGAACCTTCTTGGTAAAAGGGTGTAGGTCTGCAAGAGGTTCCATCACATCGAGGCGCCGTACCACAGGTACGGCGCCTTTTTTTAATAATGAATGAGATGGAAGTTGGTGGGGCGAGCGATGGGTCTCGAACCCACGACCTCCAGGGCCACAACCTGGCGCTCTAACCAACTGAGCTACGCCCGCCGTTATGAGAAGAATATCTCATTCTCATGTCCTATCAACACTTCATCGTAGTATTTTTGTGCCGGTGTTCCTCCCAGTTTTCGCTGAACAAATCCAGGGGGAAGCGTTTCATCCTCTGGCCAGCTATTGCCTGTTACATCGATGATGCAGTGACGGAGGTTTCGGCTTGCGGCAAGGGCTTTAATGGTCCCTGCATTGAGTCCGGTGAATCCGAGGATCAGATGTTTGAGGTTTGGAAGAGATAACATTGAAAGTTTTTTAACGATTTGCAAAGAGAGTTGATGGTGAGCGAGGTTGAGTTCGGTGAGCTCGGCGACAAGAGGGGACTCCAAAAATTTTATGATGGCCTCTGATGCAAAAGAACTCCAAGAAATATCGAGATGCGTAAGGCGCAGCCATATGTCGCGTTCGGACAGCAACGCCAATCCTTCGTCTCCAATTTTATTTCCCGATACATTAAGAGATTCGAGCTGTGTGGCCAGTGGTGACGAACGCAGGTGCACGATAGATTGAGGTGAAAGACGATTATTCTCAAGGTCAAGTGATTTGAGATTGTTCAGATGGCCATGACAGAGATGTTCCACTCCTTCATCATCGATAAAGTTTCGGGGGAGACGAAGGGACTTGAGGAGTCTGGTTTTAGGGGAGGTTGCGATTTGATATGCGCCGTGGTTGGTTATATCGGATCCTCCAATGCAGAGGTATTCCAGAGATGGGAGATTCGGGAGAGCGAGGAGTTCCTGGACGCATGCATCTCCAGAACCGATCGGAGTCGGGAACTGTTTGTAATAGGTTCCGAAAGATATCCCTTTGATATGCGGTGGGAAGGTACATGTTTTAAGTTGTGCAATTTCTTCCGGTTTGATGCCCATCCCGAGGTGGATACGTTCGAGGAGAGGAATTTCGCGGGCAATATCATCGGTGTATTTTGTAAACTCCCGGATGGGAATATCCGCTTCGACGATAAATCCGCGTTCAAAGACGGGACGATGAATACACAGGGAGAAGAGTGCATTGAGTCGATCGCGTTCGAGTTTACCGAGTGTCTTGATCCGTTCGGCCACCGTTGCCGCATGGAAGATCCGTTCGGTGGGATCAATATCATCGGCCGGACACTGAAGATCGATGAGGTGAGCACGCGGGTCACCGATCGATCGTAAAAATGCCGCATACGCGCGGCGGGGAATATCGCTCGCTGGATCCTGCCGGATAGCATCGAGGAATTGCTCCTGCGGGAGCGAAATGGAACCGGACATAAAGAATGGGGGAAGAGAAATATAAAAAATCCTTCCCCCGTAAAGGAAGTTAGATACTTTAAGAGCCAATGGCTGATCTATCATTCCCCGTACGGGGCTGGTGGTCCCACCCGTTCATCCTTCGACAAGCTCAGGATAGGGTTGGGGGGCGGTCAACGAGCCAGTGCTCGCGCCCTGTACCGTGCAAAGCACTGGTACCGGGGCTCACGCCACTCTGGATAGAACGATGATGTGAAGGATACGTTTATGATAACGATGATTAATTCAAAGTCAATGAATGAAAATTCATTTTATGCCCCTTCGAGGCTCCTCACTGCGTTCGTCGCACCTCAGGGTGACATGTATGTGTATGCTGTTTTGTAAAACATAAAACAAACATAAATATGTCATGCTGAGGTGTGAGGCCTTTGGCCGAGCCTCGAAGTATCATAAAAGAATGTTCCTTAAATCCATGGCTGGTCTTCCTTTTTAGGTTGGGTAGATTCCGTAGGTTTTGGTGGAGAGGGAATAGGAGCAGGGATAGGCATGGCTTTCGAAACTTGTGAATCTTTTGGAGGAGTTGGAGGTAGAGAAGGGGGAGGAGATTTAAGAGGTTCTGACGACTTTGTAGGTTGAATGCTATCAACGTGAACAAAGGCGATGGGTGCCTCGTTCGTTTCTTTAGAAGGAATAGTCATTGGTGGTTTTGGAGGGGGAGCGGTGGGAGGGATAGGGGGAGATATTGGTGGTTTCGGACTCGTGATCGGTGGCTTTGAAGACGGTGTTACAGGTTTTGGAGGAGACAGAGGGGCCACAGGCGTTGGTGGTGTCGGAGATTTGGGAGGAGTGATGATCGTTGGCTTTGGAAGAGGCGGAGGAGTAGGAGCGGTGATGGGAGGAACGGGCTTTTTGGGAGGCGGTGGAGGGGGAGGAGCAACCGGTTGCGGAGCAACGGGGACCGGAGGAGCAACCGGTTTTGGGGCTGGAGGAGGAATGGTCGGGGGAGTGGAAGGGGATGTTTTAGGTGTTCCACTGAGCCATGGAGGAACCACTGCAGCATCTGCCGAAGGTCGTGAGCTTGTCGAGTCGGCCGAAGACGGTGAGTTTGTTTGTTCTTCCTTTTTAAGCCACGTAGGAGTGGCAGCTTCCTCGAAGGCAGTCACCTTTTTATCCGGTTGATCAATCGGAAAACTTTTGGTCTGCCCATTCGACAGGCGGGGTTCTTCTTCATCTTTTTCTTTGACAACCTTTTCTTCCAAACGTGCGACAATGGTTGCCGTTGACCGGCCCCTTTTTATTTTTTTGAGGATAAAGAGTATTCCTGTTCCAAGAATAACCAGACCGAGGATGATTCCCGCACCCACGCCTATAACAGGTAAAAAAGATTTGGCCCCTTCCATCGGGGACTCTTCCGGCTCTTGTTCTTGCAGGGGAGGAGGAATGGGCGTCTCGGGAGCGGGAGCATCGTTGCCGGCGGTAATAGGTATTTGAGCAGTAGCCACCGTTTCGTTGGTGTTGAGATTGCGGAGATGAACATTCACATTGTAGGTACCACTTTTTACAAATGTGTGAACGGGGGCATTGACTAGGCTCTTTTCACCGTCGTCAAAATTCCATTCATACAGAAGGGGAATACCCGGTTGTGTATCTCCTTCGAATGCAATGGAAAATGCGACGGATCTATCGTTTTGTGTGATATGTGTAATCTGTATTTCTCCGGTGAGCATGTTTTGTGATTCCGCATGTGTCCGTGATACAACACGGACCATTTGTGGAGTGATGGTTGGGTCCAATGTGTCATGGATCATCAGGGTTTTTTCGGTCAAAGGTGATGCAATCCATAGGAAGAGCGGAGTGCCTTCTTCCTGAAAGAATGTATTAAGGGTATCCTGATCGTTTTGAGGAATGCCGTCACCATTGGTATCGATAGAGGGGAGGAGATCAAGCGCAAGAGATGATCGGAGAGGCATGAGGAGCAATGTCTTTTTATTGTCATTCAGAATGATACGGTTGGCGGAGTTTTGGAAGGGGATTGTGCGGGCCAGTGCCTGTTGATCAAGAGTAGTATCAGCAGGTTCTTCCGGATATGTGTTGGAGCGGGGAGTGACCGAAATGGAGATCGTATGAGACAGGATTGTCCCATCCTCCCCCTGTATCTGACCATTGAGTGTGTAGGTTCCGGGTTCCAGGAATCGGTTGCGAAAAGCTGCCGTCTGGCCCGCTTGCAAAAACTGCCGGTTGCGTGTCAGGATCCAGGAATATCGCGGGAGTCGAATATCACTCACCGCAAGGATTTCAAACACATCACCCGCAGTGATGGAGAGCGATTCTTCGCTGGTGTTGGGATTCGTCTCGAATGCTGTTACCAGTGTCGTACCGAGTGAGAGGAAGCCGATTGCCGCGCTTACGCCGATCCAGAGAAATGTTTGTCGGTGTATGAACATGATTTATGCAAAGCTTAGGACAAAGAAGATAATGGCGCGGACAAAGAGCAAAACGACGAGTCCGATGATGCAGTAGATCATTGCTTTTTTGGCGCGTTCTTTAAGTTGGTCGTTGCCCCAGTCAAAGATGAGCATAAATCCTGCCGCAATGATGGTTGCTGTTGCGGCCAGTCCGGCAAAATTGATGACGGTGATCGCAATATCGGTAATGATGCCACGAATACTTTTTCGTGAGAGACCGACGATGCCTCCTGCTGCACCAATACCCTGAGCAACTCCGCCTCCTCCAAAGATCGCCGCAGAGAGTATGGCAGGGTACAAGAAGGTGGAAAGGAGGGCGCTTATACGCAACGTGTTCCGTATTGCTCTATACATAAAGGGGGGGAGGAATATCAAAGTATTATAGCAGAAAAAAGCCATGTATTCTAGGGAGCATCATGTCTCTCTGTGACATCAGAAATTCGATCCATACCGAGGCATTTCTGGTCTCGCATCCGGCCAATATTCAATATCTGACGGGTGTGAACGCTGACGGGAGTCTTTTGTTGATGAGATCGCACGGATGTACGCTCTTTGTGTATGCATTGGAGGAAGAAATAGCAAAAAAAAATGTGCAGAAAGGGGTATGCGTTCGGCTCATGCCGGCATTTGAAAAAATATTCAAAAATATTCGTTCTTGTGGGATAGAATCTGACAGAATATCAATAGAAACTTTTATGAACTGGAAAAGAAAATATAAGAACACAAAATTTGTTCGTTATGTTGGGATTATCGAACGATTCCGGCGGCAAAAATCTCCCAAAGAATTGCAGAATATTCGCTTCGCCCTTTCGATTACGGAACAATTATTGTCGGACGTTGCAAAACAGATGAAGAGATTCCCCACAGAGAAAGAGCTTGCATGGATGCTCGAATGTCAGGCGCGGGAACTCGGCGCAGATGGGATGGCGTTTGAGTCGATTGTTGCCTTTGGGAGCAATACCAGTCGCCCCCATCATCGGCCGACTGATCGCCGGTTAAAAAAAGGCGATATCGTCCAGGTTGATATCGGAGCTCGATACAAAGGATATTGTGCAGACCGGAGCGAAGTGTATTTTGCGGCAAAACCGACATCGCTGCAGCAACGTATCTATGATGCGGTTCGGGAAGCAAAAGAGGAAGCAAAAGCAGCAGTCAAATTTGGGGTGATGACGCATACATTGGATCAGATCGCGCGGAAGGTTTTACGAAAGCACGGCTTCGAAAAATATTTCTGTCACGGCCTCGGGCATGGAGTGGGATTGGAGATTCATGAGGGAGTCAGTATTTCGTCGAAGGGTCCGGATATTCCTCTTCTTAAAAACGAGGTGATCACGATCGAACCGGGGGTATACATCCCGGGGAAGTTTGGCATACGGTTGGAAGATATGGTTTTTGTGTAAATATTTATTTTAGAGGCCACCTTTGTCGCCGGACAAAGGTGGCGCCAAAACGCCGGCGCGCCAACCCCTCCCTCCATTCCTCCTTTTTTTCAATCCCTCTTTTCTGCTATAATGATGGGAAAACATGAAAACAAAAAAAATCCCTCGCCATA
This sequence comes from Candidatus Peregrinibacteria bacterium, assembly GCA_016196225.1. Taxonomy (GTDB): domain Bacteria; phylum Patescibacteriota; class Gracilibacteria; order Peribacterales; family Peribacteraceae; genus JACPXZ01. Next base: position 43,023 of record JACPXZ010000004.1, on the reverse strand, counting down.
TTCTTGCGATTATCGCATTCATTGCGGCTGCAGTTCCATTGGAAGGGCGAAGTACGATCCCCAGTGAGCCGTTTGATCAGGATTTTGTGATTACCGCATATTATTCCGCTCTTCCCGATCAGTGTTGCTATGTAAAAGGGGGGGTGCGCCGTGATCGTGTGTTGAATGGAGAGGGAGTACGGGCAGCCGATGGCACATCGGTCTATGCGGGGATGGCGGCGGCTCCATCTAGTTATCCTTTTGGAACAGTGATTCATTTACCCGGCATTGGAACGGTAAAAGTTCATGACCGTGGCGGGGCAATCAATGAACAAAAGGATGGGACGCATCGGTTGGATATTTGGGTGGGGCATGGAGAAGAGGGACTTGCTCGGGCATTGGCACTGGGAGAAGTCCGTATGCGGGGGCGGGTCTTTCCGATCGGTTCCTCGCAGCCGAATGTTTCGGTGGTATTGGAGAATCTCCCTCTTGATATCGAAAAACTCAAGATCTATTCGACGCTTGATTTCGATTTACTGGGTATGAATCCAAAGGTGGGAGATCGGGGATATACCGTTATGTTGCTTCAGGAATTTTTACGGAAGGCAGGATATTTTTCGCATCCGGTTACGGGGTACTTTAGTACGGTGACGAGAAGCGCACTTGCCGGATTTGTGCGGGATTTTCATATCAAAGAACCGTTAGATCATCTCACTGAACGTACAGCAGCCTACCTCCTTGCACGTCGCATCAATGATGGTCCTATCCCATTTGTGAGTGCGGAGAGCGCCCCGTCTAAGATTCAACTTGCACAGCGGACACTCCGATTTTTAGGGTACTATAAGGGACGAACGGATGGTCTGTATTCCGATATGCTCGGTACGGCGATCTTAAACGCGCAGCAAAAATATCGTTTGGCTGGTGGACCGGACAGTCCGGGGGCGGGGCAAATTGGGCCCCTAACGCGCAAAGAACTCCTTGCCGAATGGGATCGGGTAAAGACCCGGGAGCGTGCAGAAAAGTTTTTATTGGTGAATGATGTACGGAAATATCTCACCAAGAAGGGAGAACGATTGGAATCCTTTTTAGGGATGGGAGATACGGGTGATCACGTGCGTTTACTCCAGATGATTTTAGCGCGTCAAGGATATTTCCCAGAAAAAGAAATCAACAGCGTTTTTGGGCCGCTGACCAATACATCGGTGTTGCAGTATCAAATGGATAAAAAATTAGTGAAGGATGCATCGGATCCTGCGGCGGGATATGTGGGACCGGCAACTCTGCGTTCGTTGCAGCGCGATTACACCCTTGCGGTATATCGACGGGTGAGAGGAGAGGGATGGCAGGCACTATAATTTGTACATTCTTTCATGATCCTTCGAGGCATTGCTCTATGTCATGCTGAGGTGCGAGCGTAGCGAGCCTCGAAGCATCATAAAAAATTTTTCAATGCACCTCAGGATGACATGTTTATGTATGTTGTTTGTGTATCTAGTGCTTGGTCCTTTGAGTTACACTCTCTGTATGCCGTTTTTAGGAATATGTTTCATTCTGATACTTAGTTTTTTTCCTGTACATGCGGAAGAGGACATACTTTCGAGACGAGAGGGATTTTTGATGCTTTGGCGATCTATTTCACGACCGGCGTACGAGACCAGGCAAACAGAATATTTTGCTGATGTGCAACCGGGGAATCCCGGTTTTTTGGAGATCACTTGGGCGAAAAACCGAAAAATTCTTGATGCTGACGAACATTTTTATCCCGAGGATCCCCTGCGTCTTGAGGATGCTCTTTTATGGTTATACCGCACGCGCAATGTGCGGGACATTACCGCGATGCAACGCGAACATCTGATGGATCTTATTCGTGCCTATCCTATTTTATTTCCGGATACTCCGTTGAATCAGACCGTTTTTCATGATCGATTAACATCGCTGATGGCGGATCTTGATACCGTCCTCACGAATGAAGTTCATACCGTGAGTTTTTATGGAGAAGATTTTCATGGCGACGGGACGGCGTTCGGCGAGGCATTTGATATGAATGCGTTGACCGCGGCACATCGCACATTCCCTCAGGATACCTTGGTCAAAGTCACGAACATTGATAATGGGAAGAGTGTCGTTGTGCGGATCAATGACCGCGGACCATACATTGACGGGCGTGATATGGATTTAAGCCGTGCGGCATTCGAAAGTATTGCCCCGTCTTCACGAGGGGTTTTGCAGGCAACGTTTCAACGATTGGGTGATACTGATCTGGTATCCGGATGCGCGCTCGAGCGTCGGTATCAACGGCGGATTACAAAGGATACCCGTTTTCATCGTGGTATTCCTCATGTTCTTTCTCTCGGAGAAACTCTTTGGCTTGGGGCGAATCGGTTTTTTGTGATGGACTGGATAACGTATCCCGATGGGAATCGCCAAAGATTCCAGGATTTTGTCGGCCCCAAGGAGCGTTTTACCTTTAAGCCGGCCATCCCCGGGGAGTACATTTTTATCGTCGGGACGCCCGAAGGTCGGCGGCGGAAGATGAGGATGCGGGTCGTCGAGTGTTCATAGAGAAATATTTTTGAATTTTTGCAAGTTTCCCCGTGAGCGTGAAATGCATTTTTCTGCTATAATTTATGGATTTTATGGCATTTTTACGAATTGTCCCGTGGCTGCTCCTCATCGGAGCTCTTGGCGTAGCGTACAGCGTTGGGATCACTGTTTTTGACGTCGATCTTCTTTTCCGTACGGTTGACGTCGTATGGGAACATCCCATCATATCGATTGTTGTTTGCGTGGCGATAACGCTTACTTGGAAACGGGGCGTGCGATGTTTTCGTTTGTGGTATGCACTCCATATGTCCAAAAAGCTCGTATCGATGAAGGTGAGCCTCCCCCGGTCCGATAGTAAAATTGATCAGGAAAAGCGGACCGAAAAAGATTTCAAAGAAAAAATCGCGGTGATGGAACAGCTCTATCGGGCGCTCTGGGAAGTCCGCAATCTCGATTTTTGGGAGTATTTGCATTTCTGGATCTTTCGATATGCCACGATCAGTTTTGAAATGTTTGTGGAGAAGGGGCAACTTTCATTTTATGTCCTCACTCAGCCAAAACTTGTCTCGATTGTGGAAAAGCAAATCACCGCCTTTTATACGGATGCCGAAGTGACAGTCGAGCAGACGCCGGATATGCGTCGTGAAGGGCAAGTCTGTGTCGGATATAACCTGTCGTGCGAAAAGTTATATGTGTATCCGATCCGTGAGTACGATCAAATGCAGGAAGATCCGCTTAATGATATTGCGAACGTTTTGAGCAAGCTCAACGAAGACGAGTCGGCGACCGTACAGCTGGTGATCACCCCGTCGTTTAGCAATCGCTGGGGCAAACGGACGAGGCACCACGCAAATATCGGATTTAAAGGACGAAAAGTCGGATGGCTTTCCCATATTCCCCTTATTGGGTTTATGTTCGAGATGATGGGGAGTCTCAAGAAAGGCGGGGGGACAGACGCGCCCGGAGCCAGTCGGGGCGATGCATTTGTTCGTATGGTCCAGTCCGAAGAAGAGCTCTATAAGCGCATGGGAGAGAAAGGGGGGATGAGTTATTTTCATGTGAGTCTGCGTTTTCTTGGCTCGGGGAAGACGATGGATCGCGCGCTCGATATCACCAACAATCTTCAGATTGCATTCAACGTCTTTAAGGATCTTCACGGTAATGCATTCCAAAACCGGCGTATGTTTGTTCCATTCTTCCCGCACAAATGGAATACCCGATGGATCTACTGGTTATGGAAGCACCGGTTGAATGGTTTTTGCCATAAGGAAAATTTACTGGTGGAGAAGGAATTGGCGGCTCTGTTTCATTTCCCGGACAGTCGGTACAACAAGATCCCGATTATCCAGTGGATCACATCCAAAGTGCTTCCGCCACCTCCCGATGTCCCCACAGAAGGGATTATCATTGGTATCAATCGTCATCGCGCCGTCGAAACCAAAATTCGTTTTCTCGACAAAGACCGAACGCGTCATCACTACATCATCGGGAAATCCGGTACGGGAAAATCCGTGCTTCTTAACTACATGGCTCGTCAGGATATCACGAACGGTACGGGACTCTGCATGGTTGATCCACACGGCGATCTCATCGAGGACGCTCTCGCGCATACGCCCAAAGAGCGGGCCAAGGATATCGTTGTCTTTGATCCCTCCGATACGCAGCGACCGATGGGACTCAATATGCTCGAGGCCTCCACACCGGAAGAGAAGGATCGCGCATCGATCGATGCTATGGAGATTTTCATTAAAATGTTCGGGAACGAGATCTTTGGTCCGCGAATCCAGCATTATTTCCGCAATGGGTGTCTTACGTTGATGGATGACGAAGAGGAGGGGGCGACCCTACTCGATGTCCCCCGTATGTTTGTGGATGAAGAATTTATGCGATACAAGGTGGCCAAGTGCCGCAATGTGGTGGTGCGGAGTTTCTGGGAACATGAGTATGCCAAGACCGGCGCCCGCGAACGCGAGGAAATGATCCCGTACTTCAGCGCGAAGTTCGGGCCGTTCATCACCAATACGACGATCCGCAATATCATCGGGCAGCCCAAGTCTGCCTTTGATATCCGGAAAGTCATGGACGAAGGGAAGGTGCTCCTCATTAATTTAAGCAAAGGGAAGATCGGAGATACTAACGCGCAGCTCCTCGGTCTCATCTTTGTAAATAAAATAAGTATGGCGTCTCTTGCGCGGGCCGATGTTCCCCGTGAACAGCGGAAGCGTTTTTACCTCTATGTGGACGAGTTCCAAAACTTTGTCACGGATGCGTTTGCGACCATTCTCTCCGAAGCCCGTAAATACGAACTTGGTCTTATCATGGCGCATCAATACATCGGACAACTGGTCGGGAAGACCTCGGCGTATGGCGAGAGCAGCAGCAAGATGCGCGATGCGGTATTCGGGAACGTCGGTACCGTCATGAGCTTTAAGATCGGCGCCGAGGATGCGGAATACATGGCGAAAGAGTTTGCGCCGGTGCTCTCCGAGCAAGATGTCATCGGCGTCCCCAACTTCAATTGTTACTGCAAACTCAATATCAACAATGTGACCTCACGGCCGTTCAGTATGACGACGATTTGGGACGAATCCGGCCGCAATGAAAAACTCGCGGAATTAATCAAAGAATATAGTCGGATGAAATATGGAAGAAAAAAGATTTTCGTCGATCAGGAAATTGAGGATCGGATTGGGATTACGGGGTAATACATCACTCATTCCCCATCCCTAATCCCATCTCCCCCATCACCCCTTGCATCTTATCGGCCGACACCACTTGTGCTTTAGCAAGAGCACGATTGAGCGCATCGGTGAGAAGTTCTGAAATATTCTCACGGGGCACATCTGGGCCAATCTCAATACGGTGAACCTTTTGTTCACCAGTCACAATGACCTTTACTCCCTGTGCTTCCTCTTCCACATGGATATTCTTTAATTCTTTGCGAATTTTTTTTGCCTCCCGTTGGAGACGGAACATATCCCGTGCTTTGGACCAGGAGACCATGTGACTATCGTACCATGGTCATCTAAGATAGGCGCGTGAAAAAATTAAGTATTTTCCTCATCGTTGCTGTAGGGAGTGCTGTTATTTGGTATCAGTATTCATTATTGCCGGTGGATATGGGGAGCGAGCTGCGCCGGACGGTCACGATCCCCTCGGGGTCGTCCATATCTTCGATTACTGACATGCTCGAAGAGGAGGGGATGATCCGATCGGGGTTGGCGTTCAGAGTTTTTCTTAAATTTCATCATCCCGATGCGGTATTCCAGGCGGGGTCGTTTGTGCTGCGCCCCTCGATGACCGTGGAAGAAATAAATAATGTCCTATCGACGGGCGTGGGGCAGGAGATGATCGTCACGGTTCCTGAAGGATGGACGGTCAAGGATATTGATACATTGCTTACCGCAAAACATCTGATCCAAACGGGAGCATTGATCCGGTGTGCGCAGGCGTGCGATTTTTCTTCGTTCGACTTTCTCCCCATCGGTAAAAAATCTTCATTGGCGAAGCGTGGCGGGCTCATCGAAGGATATCTCTATCCGGATACGTATTTCATTGTTGCCGATGATTTTGAGCCAAAGTTCTTTTTGGAAAGGCTGCTTTCCACGTTCCGCAAACGCGTGCTGGATCGATTCGCGGTTGATACTGAAAGGTCCGGGCGTTCGTTCCATGAAATCATAACGATGGCCTCTCTTATTGAGAAGGAGACGCGAACGGATGAGGAGCGGCGGGTGGTGGCCGGGATACTCTGGAAGCGCTTTGATGCCGGCCGCGGGCTCGATGTCGACGCAGCGACCCGATATATTCTGGAAAAAACGACCAGTGCCCTCACCGGTGCAGATTTGAACAATTCTTCACCGTATAACACCCGAAAATTCCGCGGTCTTCCCCCGGGACCCATTGCGAGTCCCGGTATCAAAAGTATCGAAGCCGCGTTGCATCCGGAGGAGTCCGAATACTGGTATTACCTTCATGGGCATGATGGCAACATTCGATATGCCATTACCAATGAAGAACATAACATCAACAAATATAAGTATTTGAAGTAGTGGGGGTACCTCCCCCGGCGGGGGAGGATGGAGAAGGGGGGGGGTAGCGCCATTTCCCGTTTTGTGATAAAATAATGATGTGAAACAAATATTGATATTTGGTCTGGTGGGACTGTATGCCCTTATTGCGTTTCAGCCCCCGAAAGGGTTTGCGCATCCCCTGATGGCGTTTCTCCAAGGTTTAGATACTGCGTTCAGGGTGGAGATCCATGTGGATCCCCGAGTAGTGGAGGGGTCCGCTTCCGGAGCTTTATTTGAGTTATGAAGCCACAGGAAAAATATCACGGCAGCCGGCATTTTCATCCCCTCAAGATCGGTGTCATGGGATCCGCGAGCGGTCCGCAGATTGAGAGCGAGCAGGCGCGTGACAAGGCACACAAGCTGGGAGAAGAAATTGCGCGTCGGGGACATATTTTTATCAACGGAGCGTGTCCGGGGCTTCCCAATGATGCGTTGATTGCGGCCCAGGCCGCAGGAGGGTTTACTCTTGGTATCTCACCGGCATTCTCGGAATACGAACATGTCAACGAATACAAATCTCCGCACGATCATGACATCATTATGTATACGGGGATGGGATTTATGGAACGCGATATCATCAATATCCGCTCATCGGATGGGATTGTGATCATCGGTGGCGGTATCGGGACGCTCAACGAGTTTACCATTGCCTATGATGAGGGGCGGCCGACGGGGATCCTCACCAATTCGGGTGGGATTTCCAATTCGATCCCGCACATTGTCAAAGAACTCTGCAAGCGCGAAATTCCCCCTAACATGGTTTTTGACGACGATCCGGCGGCGCTTTTGGATAAGTTAGAAATTGTCATCAAAGCCTTTCCTCTCCCGATCCATCAGGATGGCCGAGTAAAGGATACAAAAGCAATACGGGGAGTGAAGAAAGAGTTGGGTAATGGGGAAATATCCCAACCGGGGAGCGGGGGATAGCTCTCTATTTTCTTTTTGTCACCCATCGGATCGGAGTGCCCTCAAAGGCGAAGGATTGACGAAGAGTATTCTCAAGGTATTTGAGCTCACTGACTTTGATTTTTTTCGGATCCGCAGTAAAGAGCACAAATGTGGGGGGGACGCCTTCTGCCTGTGTGATGAATTTACCGCGGGTGAGTCCTGACGATGCATGACGTTGCAGAGCCTCCGCAAACCAGTTGTTAAGGTCTTTGGTGGCGATGAATCGATTCCGGTTTTGGGTAACGATTTCGATCAATGGAAAAATCTTGAGGAGACCGTCGCGGGTCACCGTTGAACACGGGAGGATCGGAGCAAACGCACAAAAGGAGAGGCTAAAACGAAGGAGCTTGAGTGCTTCCGCGCGCGCGGAAGTCGATAGAAGATCTATTTTGTTGGCAAGGATGATGAGTGCTTTTCCTTCCTCCATGGTCATTTGGGCGATACGTTTGTCTTGCCTGCTGATCTGCTCTTTAAGGTCAACGATCAACAGAACGATATCGGCTTGCGCAAGGGCTTGGACGCTCCGAAGTTGAGTATAAAACTCGATATTCTCCTTCGTATAGGCATGAGATTTGAGTCCCGCGGTATCGACGAAGAGATATTCTTTTTCCTGATGTCGGATGACGGTATCGGTGGTATCGCGTGTGGTTCCCGGTTTGTCCGAGACAAGACGAGGAGCTCTTAAACGCTCGGGGTCCGACATAAGCGCATTGAGGAGAGAGGATTTCCCGACATTGGGTTTGCCTACGATCGCAATCCGTGGGACGTTTTCTGCTTCCTGCTTTCTGCTTCCTGCTGTATCAAAATGAAGGGACTGAAGATGATCGGCGATATTTTTTTGAAGCTCATCTGTGCCGATATTATGGGCGGCGCTGATAGCGACAATATGATTGGTAATATTCAATTGCAGGTACTCCGGTGCGGCATTGCAAATGTCCGGGTTATCGCATTTGGTAACCACAAGAATAACCGGAACGTGGCGTTTTCGTTTTTTACGCAGGATCGAAGCAACTTCTCCGTCGCTCGCCGTGAGCAGTTCTTGTCCGTTGACGGTAAAGAGGATGAGATCTGCGGAGGCAATCGCAAGGAGGGATTGAGCGGCAACATCCTTTTCGAGGTCAAGATCCTCTGATCCTCCTCCGAGTCCTCCGGTATCAATAAGGAGATAGTCGAGGGAAGGAAGAGAAACCAATTGTGCGATTTGATCCCGGGTTGTCCCGGGGATTTCACTCACAATGGCACGGCGTTTCCCGACGAGTCGGTTAAACAACGTCGACTTGCCGGTATTCGGCCGTCCGATAATGGCAACCGTGGGGATGCGGGACATAGAGGGAATATATCACGTGTGCGTATTTTCCTCTCCCTGGCCCTCCCCCGTCGGGGGAGGGAAAAATAGAGCGAAACTTTCAAACTTTGCCAATCTGTTCCATCTTTTCTTTGATGATTGCCAAACTAGAACTTAATCCCAAGCGGTCCGCTCCGTGATCCTCGGGTCCTGCATGACGCATGAGTTCAACGGTTTTGAGACCACGGATCCCACCGGATGCTTTTACCTGGACGCCGCAGGGGTGGAGGAGTTCACTCAAATGATAGACATCCATTACTGTTGCCCCTCCCTCAAGAGCGAATCCTGTTGAAGTTTTACCAAAGTCCGCACCTCCGTCAATCGTGGCATCACATGCGTTACTTACCGCAATGCCCCCACCCCAATTTTGCAAAAGTGCGGTTTCCATAATCACTTTGACGATTGCACGCGGGTCTCTATCTTTGACGTGGTTGCAAACAGCATAAACTCCTTGGCGCGCGCATTCACTATCCTCACGAAGGACCGCTTGGTAATCCAAAACCACGTCGAACTCGGTTGCACCATTCAACTGCGCGATCGCTGCCTCGGCTGATTTTTCGTCGGGGCTTTTTGCTCCTGCGATGTCCCCCTTTTTTTCTGGAAAATCAATGACCGCACAAACAGCAACATCGTTGATCTGCCAGTATTTGAGCAACCGACTTGCGAGAGCAACATGATTGGGTCGGACACAGACCGATGTAAAACCATACTGTCCTGCCTCGCGGCAGAGGGTGATTACTTTTTCCAGATCCGCTAAGGGATCATCAGGAGTCATGGTAAGGTAGGTATGATCGATCATCTTTGCGAGCTTGGCGACTTCGGCCGGAAGAGAAAGGCGTACGGGATTGAGAAGTACAATTTGGGTTTCGAATCGGTGACCGCGCACGTCGAGCTCGTTAGCGGGGATTTTTGCTTTCTCTGCATGTTCGATCACGATGTTCATCACATCCTCTGCGGTAATTTTTGATGAGTCGGTTTGGGGCTGTTCCAGGGGAGACATAGAGCGGGTGAGAAGAGTATACGAAGTGATGCATCTTAGCTTAAGATAGGGTTATGTACAATGCACAAAATACCGAAAAAAAGTGGCAAGCTGCATGGGAGGAGGCTCACGTATTTCAATTCGATCTTAAAAAGGCCCCTGATCCGTTTTATTGCCTCGTGATGTTCCCCTATCCAAGTGGAGCACAGTTGCATGTGGGGCATTGGTATCAGTATTCCATTCCTGATAGCTATGTCCGGTTTTTGCGGATGAAGGGGAAAGAGGTCTTCCATCCGATGGGATTTGATGCCTTTGGGCTCCCGGCAGAAAATTTTGCCATTAAGAGCGGCATCCCTCCAGCGACGTCTACGCAGGAGAATGTTACAAACATGATCCAGCAATTTAAACGGATGGGAGTGACATTCGACTGGAGCAAAAGTCTTAATACGTCGAGTCCGGAGTACTATCGCTGGACCCAGTGGTTGTTCCTGGAGATGTATAAACACGGTCTTGCCTATAAGAAGGAAGCGCATGTGAATTATTGTTCATCGTGTCAGACGGTTCTTGCCAACGAACAGTGTCAGGATGGGCATTGCGAACGGTGTGAGACGCAGGTGATCCAAAAACCGCTCCCGCAATGGTTTTTCAGGATCACGGACTTCGCGGGGCGGCTGCTCGATGGGTTAGAACATTTGGATTGGCCGGAAAAAACGAAGCTCATGCAACGCAACTGGATTGGTAAGAGCGAAGGTGCGGTCATCGAATTTAACATTAAAAATGAATCATCAAACATTACGGTATTTACGACGAGGCCCGATACGCTCTTTGGGGCGACGTATATCGTGCTCGCGCCGGAGCACCCGATGGTCGAGACGATCACCCCTAAGGGTCATATCGGAGCAGTCCATGCATATCAGGAAAACGTGCGTAAAAAGACCGATCTCGAACGGACGGATTTGAATAAAGTAAAAACAGGTGTCTGGACCGGCGCATATGCCATCAATCCTGCAACCGAAGAAGAAATCCCCGTCTGGATTGCCGATTACGTTCTTTCAAGTTACGGCACGGGAGCGGTGATGGCAGTCCCCGCTCACGATGAGAGGGACTGGGAATTTGCCAAGACATACGATTTGCCAGTGAAGGAAGTGGTTGCCCCTCCCCCTCGGGGGGAGGGTACGGGAGAGGGGGTAGAAAATTCCTTAGCAGCGTTTACCACTGACGGTACCTGTATCAACTCCAGTTTCCTCAATGGGCTCAAAACATCAGAAGCAAAAAAGAAGATCGTAGCATGGTTGGAAGATAAAGAAATCGGGCGGCATCAGGTGCAATATCGCCTCCGCGACTGGCTTGTTTCCCGTCAACGGTATTGGGGGGCGCCGATACCGGTCGTATACGATCCGGATGGAAACCCTCATCCGATCCCCGAAAAGCATTTGCCGTGGCTCCTCCCGACCGATGTCGAATTTAAACCCACAGGCGAATCTCCGCTCAAACATTCCAAAGAATTTAGAGAGCGGACAGAAAAAATATTCGGGAAGGGGTGGGTGCCGGAGTTCGACACGATGGACACCTTCGTTTGTTCGTCGTTTTACTATTTGCGTTTTTTGATGGAAGGAGATTTGAAAAAGTTTATCGATCCCCATCTCGAAAAAAAGTGGATGCCGGTGGATCTGTACATCGGGGGACCGGAGCATGCATGCATGCATCTCATCTATGCGCGATTTATAATGATGGCACTTAATGATTTTGGCTATGTATCAAGTGAAGAACCGTTCAAAAAATTGATTCATCAAGGGCTTATTACGAATAAAGGGGCAAAAATGAGTAAGTCCAGGGGAAACGTCGTTTCTCCTGATACGTTTGTGGAACGATACGGGTCCGATGTCTTCCGGATGTATCTCATGTTCATGGGGCCGTTCACCGATGGAGGCGACTGGAGTGATACGGGGATAAAAGGGATTGAAAGATTTGTGCAGAGGGTTTGGAGACTATTTGAAAAGGGAATCAAGAAAAATAATGAGGGAAAGGATATAGAAAGGTTGTTGCATAAGACGGTAAAGAAGGTGACAGAAGATATTGAGAACTTCCGGTTTAATACCGCCATTGCTGCATTGATGGAATTTTTGAATGCGGTCGAAAAAAGGGGGATGGATGAAGAAACAGCAAAAATTTTTGTACTGCTCTTGAGTCCAATGGCCCCGCACTTGGCGGAAGAATTGTGGGAAAAAATTTCCCTCCCCCCGCGCCTGCCCGCCGTAGCCTTAGCGAAGGTGGGGGGGCACCTCCCCCATAGGGGGAGGATTAAGGAGGGGGGTAGAGAGTTTATAGTGAATCAATGTTGGCCAACGTTCGATCCAAAATTCTTGTTATCCGATACCATGACGATAGTGGTGCAGATCAATGGAAAGGTGCGGGCGAATATTGATGTGAATCGCGAAAGTACGCAGGAACATATCGTGCAGTTGGCAAAAGACCATCCGCATGTCCAAACCTTTCTCAGGGGGAAGATCATCACAAAAGAAATCGTGGTGAAAAGCAAACTTGTCAATTTTGTCGTTGACGAGTAAGATGACCGGTTAATGCTGGGGAAAGATGTTACTCTTCCATCACATGTGCGGGGAGAGAAGGATTTTCCACCGGATTACCGGGATCGTCTGCGTTGGGGGACAAAAGAGGATCGTCTGCGAGTGAATCAGGAAATCATTGATACATTGCCGGTACGCAATATCGGCGCGTTTGTTGAATTCCTTGCTCATCGATACGGAGATAGAGTGGCTCTCCGTGAGTCGCCAGACGAAGATACCCATGATGCAAATGTCCTGACGTATCATCAACTTTTAGAATCGGTTTGTTTGCGAGCTTGCGAGCTGCTTCGTTTGGGGATTCAGCACGGGGAGCGTGTCGGCATTGTATCCGAAAATAATATTGATGCATTGGTGCTCAAACTTGCCTGCCAGTACATCGGGGCAATCGTTCTGCCGTGGACGGAGCGGATTGAAGAAGCGGGAATGACGACCGCCGAAGCGATGGAACGTGCGCACGTTCCATGGTTGGCGCTTCATGAAGAGCGTTCCATTCATCATGTGCTAGGGGCAGATTCGGTTGAATTTCCTCATATCAATATGCTGCGATCGACACAGCATATCTTTGGCGTGACTCATAAAGATGATGAACGTATCGTGCGCGCGATCGGTCAACCCGTCACTCATGATATGGAACAATCTGAACTGCGGGATCGGTCTCGGCATGTTGGCATATCCGATAACGCCATTATTTTTTATAGTCCCGGCACGGGCGGGCTCTCTTCCAAAATGGTGGAAGTATCGCATGCCAATATGCTCTATCAATATTGCGTAACACCGGGAGTGCTTAATGCGCCTCCCGGCGTGCGATACCTCCATATACTACCGCCGTATCATGTTTTTGGAGAAACGATGCTTGGAATGGCGTTGAGCATGGGGGGAGAAGTGACGTTGGCCGATCTTCGGTGTCTCAAAAAAGGCGGTCCGTCACTCTTGCAGGACGGAAGATTCGAATTATTTGCGGCTATTCCGGATTTTTGGCGATATTTGCGGACGAGTATCGAACAGAAAGTTCCGGGATTTGTCCGTTCGGTTCTTGCACGAGACATGGTACGGGTGGCATGGGCGGATATTGCCCGTGCACGCAGAACAGGCGATGTCTGTCTGATCGAAAAAACAGACATGTATTGGAAATCATTTTTGCAAGAGTATGCAAAAAATATTCCGGAAGGCTCTGCATGTACGGCAATCAAAACAGGTATTCGTGCGGCGATTGCGCATCTCCTCTATCCGACGATTCGTCGTCGTGCGGGGATAGGTTCCTTGCGGTGGGGGATTAGTGGAGGGGCAAAACTTTTGGCAGAGGATTACGCGTTCTTTTCGGCTCTTAAAGGGTCACCCGACTATCCGGGGATTGAACTTCATTCGGGGTATGGTCTTACGGAAGCCGGAGTGTGCGGCATTGCCAAGTTTGGAGAGGGGCATTTTGCGGCAAGTGTCGGTGACACCGTTGCGGGGAGCGTTGCGTGGATCGAAAAAAATGCCGACGGCAACGAAGAGATTTGTATCGCCGGACCGGGGGTTTCACAATATCGGGACGCAGGATTGCAGGAAGAATTGGTCCCCGATCAGGCGCTTCACACCGGAGATCAGGGGAAAGTGGTGGAGATCGCAACGGAGGTTTTAACTGCCGCCCGACAGGTGATTCTCCACGAGCGACAGCTCAAACGAATGGTGAAGTGGAAGGGGGCATCTATGCTTCCTGTTCCCATGGAGGCGTTGCTCAAAGAAAGCCCGATGATCAAGGATGCATTGGTCGTTGGGAATGGGCAAGATCGATTAGGTGTATTGATCTTCCCGAAGATTGATACCATCAAAGAATATTGTTTGGAACATCCTATGGATGGGTTTGATCCGGATCATCCGGAATGGAGTCATCCGGGAATCCGTTTCCTTTTTCAGCATGAAGTCGAAAAACGACTTCGGCTAAAGATTGTCAAACAACGAGCATACATCGATTCATTTCGGATCATTGGAGATGTCCCTCCGGATATTCGGATGGCATCGGGTGCCCCCCATCCGCGTAAAACCGAAGAATATTTTGCGGCAGAGATCGCTGCCATGTGGAATGGATCGGCGTTTGCATTGAAGAAGGGTATATAGTACGGATCCATGGATCCCACCATCGATATCAAAGCGCGATTACCCATTGAGACGTTGGTTGGGCAATATTGTCATCTCCAAAAAAAAGGTCGGGGATTTGTCTGTCTTTGTCCATTCCATAAAGATACTCATCCCAGTTTACTCGTCTCCCCGGACAAAGGGATTGCGTACTGTTTTGCCTGTCAAAAAGGGGGGGATATTTTCAGTTTTTACCAAACGATCGAGGGCGTCGACTTTCGAGAGGCTCTCCGGGATCTTGGAGAAAAGGTCGGCATAAAAATCAGTATGCACAGCGGGTCCTCTCTCCCCAAAGATGAAAAAGAGCGTCTCCGACAGTGTCTGGATGCAAGTGCAGTGTTTTTTTGTCATGCTCTGAAACAAGAGTCGGATATGCGTGCGTATATGCGTGGTCGAGGAGTAACGGAGGAGGAGGAGGGACAGTTTGGGATCGGCTTTGCGCAGGGTAGCGGACGCGCATTGTATGAACATCTCCTTACAAAGGGATTCTCCCGTACGGTCATCAAGATGGCAGGATTAGCGATACAGCGTGATCTCAAAGACGAACATATGCGGGATTATTTTCGTCATCGCATCATCTTCCCGATCCATGACGGGGCCGGGCGAGTCGTTGGTTTTGGAGGTCGGGCCATGCGGGAAGGCGATCCCAAGTACATGAATTCACCGGACTCGTCGCTGTATCGAAAAAGTGCGATATTATTTAATCTCCATCGTGCAAAAGAATATATTCGGGAGAAGAGGGAAGTGATTCTTGTAGAGGGATACTTCGATGTTCTTGCCGTTGTTCGGGCAGGATTTGGTAATGTGATTTCGCCGTGCGGAACAGCTCTTACTGAGGAGCACGTACGCCTCATGAAGCGCTGTGCCGATACGGTCATTCTTCTGCTCGATCAGGACCGTGCAGGGCAGGAGGCTGCAGAGCGTTCTTTTATTCTTTTAAGTCAGGAAGGGGTGCAAGTCCGTTCCATTCTTCTCCCCAAAAAAGATCCCGCAGATCTTGCTCAAGACAATTTGCCTATGCTCACGGAACTTCTTCGCGATGGCGGGCGACCGTATCTTGAACTTGTGTTCAAAGAACTGGATATGAGAGGAGCCTCCAACGATGCCGCGGGGAAACGCCATGCACTGGATAGAATCATTCCATTGATCCTTAGTATCTCGAGTATGGTGGAGCGTGAGTATTATATTGCGGAGGCGGCGTCCGTATTCGGAACAACGGAGACCGCATTGCAGGCCGATATTCATCGCGCAATGGCGGTTCCTACAAATCGCAGTGATCCGTTACCATCCGTTACTCACCAAGGGGGATTGTTTGCAACGGTGGAAATCGCTCTCGGCTTACTTCTGCTTTACCCTCAATACCGGGAACTTTTTCATGATTTGATTGTACCGACTGAAGGAATAGCAAAGGTTCTTTATGCGCTCGTATCGGGAACCAACGAAGGAATATCGTTTGATTGTTTGATCCCGGATATTTCCAAGGAGTATCGAGAACGGATAGGGATCCTCCAACTCTTTTGTGAGGAGCATTTTTCCGATTGGACCGATTCGTTTGCCGTTCGCGAGATCAAACGCAATATTCGTATCGCCAATCAGGATGCGATTCGCATACGTCAGAAGATGCTCAAGGAAGAAATTCTTCGGGCAAAAAAAGATGAAAAACATGAGGATGTTCGTCGTTTGGAAGTGCAGTATCAGGAGGTCATTAAACTGCGGAAAATGGCTGTGGGGGGGATTTAACATATATTGCGCAAGAATGCCAAAAATCGCAAAAAAAGCATACGGACGAACCCCTTTCGTGATGTATACTTATTGAGTATCCCTGCGGGGCGTCGTTTCTGATCGCTTTGCCTGTGAAAATATGGCCTCACATCCGCGAAAATTCATCGCACAACCCACAGAGGAAGATCTCAAGAAGTATCCGGATAAGGTGACACACCTGATCAAGAAGGGGCGGGAGCAGCGTTATGTCACCCATCAGGAGATTATTGCAGCGGTTCCCAATGCAGAGGAGAACGTCGATCTTCTCGATGAGATTTATTCATTACTGGTGGATCTCGGGATTGAAGTGATTGATGTCAAAGATGTGCTTATCTGGGAAAAGAAGGGCAAGGAAGGGAATCTTAAAATCCCGGAACCAACGGAAGATTTAACGGAAATCGTATCCGATAGCGCAGAAGAGGAAGAAGGAGAGGAAGACGAAGACGAGGAAGAAGCGGTCGTCGGAAAAATGACCGAAGGAGAAAATGAAGACATTATGCAAGTGGTGGCTACTGCAGGTATCGCCATTGATGAGAAAGAATTGAGTGCCGAAGAGCGTCTTAAACGACGCAAAGAGCGGGAAATCGATTTATTGGAAATCAGCAATGATTCCGTTCGCATGTATCTTTCGGAGATCGGTCGTGTTCCGCTGATTGATGCGCGTAAAGAAGTGGAACTGGCACGTCGCATTCGGAAGGGCGATGCGGGGGCAAAGCAACAACTTGCCGAAGCAAATCTTCGATTGGTCGTGAGTATTGCCAAAAAGTACATCGGACGGGGACTCAGTTTTTTGGATTTGATCCAAGAAGGGAATATCGGGCTGTTCCGGGCGGTAGAAAAGTTCGATCCCGAGCGGGGATTCAAATTTTCCACCTATGCTACTTGGTGGATACGGCAAGCAATCACGCGCGCGATTGCGGATCAGGCGCGGACGATTCGTATCCCCGTACATATGGTGGAGACGATCAATAAACTCACGCATACCCAACGTCGTCTGGTCCAGGAACTCGGCCGCGAACCAACAGTGGAAGAACTATCGGTCGAAATGGATATGGATATCAAGAGAGTGCGTCACATTCAGCGGATCAGTCAGGATATCGTTTCTCTTGAGGCGCCGGTGGGATCCGAAGAAGACAGCAAATTGGGAGATTTTATCGAAGACGAAGATGCCATTAATCCTTTCGAATCCGCCAATCGTCAGCTCAAACGTGAAAATGTTCATGCGATGTTAGAATTCCTTACACCGCGAGAGCGACGCATCATCGAGATGCGATTTGGATTAAAGGATGGGATCGGTCATACGCTGGAAGAAGTCGGTCGTGAATTTGGGGTGACACGGGAACGGATCCGCCAAATTGAAGCAAAAGTACTTCAAAAAATGCGCGATCATCCCAGGTCTCTAACGATTCGTGAGTTCGGCCTTCCGCCCAAGCGGGGGACATCGCGTCCGATATCACATAGTACGCTTTGTCAAAAGTGTCATCGCGGACAGATGGTGCAGGTCAATAAGTATGGAAAACCACTTCTCAAGTGCGATTATTGTGCCGATGAGATCGAAATCCGGGCAGAGCAAAGAATAGACGATTGAACGTCTATTCTTTGTTGCTTGTAGGAAGTTCTACTTTTTATTGACGACGAGATACAAACCACTCAAGCCTACGAGGACATACACCAACCACTCCACCTGCGGCCAAGCGCCGAGAACCACATGGACGACATTCCAGTCGCCACCAAGAAAGCCGCCGAGGCCAACGAGTCCCCAGTTAAGGGCACCGACGACGGCAAGCAGCCACGCAACAGATCCGAGATCCATAAAAAATAAGGGGAAAGGGATACAAAAACAGTATACAGTATAGAGTTTTTTTAAATAAAGGGAATACAGATATCCTGTATAGTGATGCCGATGAGAACGATTCGTCAAAAGGGAGCCAAAAAGGACTCAACATTGTTTGACGACGAATATCAAAAACTCAATGCTGCTCAAAAGAATGCCGTTGATACGATCGAAGGACCTATCATGGTCATTGCGGGTCCCGGAACGGGAAAAACACAGGTTCTCGCGATGCGGGTCGCACAAATCCTTCGTCGTACACAAATGCGACCGGGCAATATCCTCTGCCTTACGTTTTCGGTCAGTGGAACGAAGGCGATGCGAGAGAGGTTGCGGAATCTTATCGGAGTTGAGGCGTATGGCGTGACCATACAGACGATTCACAGTTTTTGTAATGATATTATTCTGTCGTATCCGGATATTTTTGAAGAATGGTCCCTTTTAGAGCAGATTAGTGATCTGGAGCGGGTGCGAGAAATGAATAAAATAATTGATCAAAATATTTCTCTTAATAGACTGATAAACCGAAAATATCCATATTCAAAAACAATGGAGATTCTTTCGAAGATCAGTCTCCTCAAGCGCGAGGGGGTGGCAAGTGAAGATGTTCTTAATGGTATTGCAGAAGCCTACGAGTCGGAAATGTCTTCACTCGGGTCCGCTGGGACAAAAGTGCATGAACGCAGCGTCATTCTGGCAGAGAAGTTCAAAGAATTTCTTACGCTATTCCATGCGTATCAGGCGATGTTAAGGACGACCAGACGTTATGATTATGAGGATATGATCCTTAGGGTTTTGGACGTTTTAGAGGAGGAAGATTGGATACTGTCCGCTCTCCAGGAGCGTTACCAATACATTCTGGTCGATGAATTTCAGGATACGAACGGAGCGCAATACCGCTTAATTGATCGACTGACGCGCTCCCTACATACCGACGAGAGCCCCAATATTTTTGTCGTCGGTGACGATGATCAGGCGATTTATCGCTTTCAGGGGGCCAATCTCCAAAATATGATTGCCTTCCGGGAGCGGTTTCAAGATACGAAGATCATTATCCTTACGAAAAGTTATCGGTGTAGTGCATCCGTTCTCCATGCTGCTTGTTCTCTGATTGAACACAATACGGAGCGACTGACAAAAATGATTCCGGGTCTGGACAAGAACCTAACGTCGGCTGCATTGCTACCATCCGGAACGCGTCCCCGATATATAAAGACCCCAAGCGACTTGACAGAACCATCGGTGATTGCGGATATGGTTGATGAACGGCTTCATAGCGGCCAAAAACCGGAAGAAATTGCCATATTTACTCAAACCAATACCGAGCTTCTCCCGCTCTATGACACTCTCCAATCACGAGGGATCCCTGTAGAGATGCGTGGCAAGCTCGATCTGCTGAGCGATCCGGGTGTCCAGCAGGTGGTAATCCTTCTCAGGGCCGTGAGATGCCCCTGCGAGAGTAGTGTTCTTGCGCGTGCGCTTGGATGTGCATGTTTTGGGTGCCATCCGGCGGATTTGGGGCGACTCTTTTTCCGTTCACGAGAGAGGCATCAGTCACTTTATCAGGTTCTTTTGGATCTGGATATCCCGGAAGAGGGGGGTGCCATATTGTATTATTACAATAGAACATCGCTTATTCATGCACGTGATGTTTTACTCAATCTTTACCATAAGATTGAAACAAGAACGGTTGTCCAAACACTGGAAGCATTACTTAAGGAGTCGGGTCTGATCCCCCATGTTGGATCGGAGATTGATCCTCTCGAGTATGTTCCATTGCAGGTATTTTTTGATCGTATCAAATATCGGACATATGAGAATCCGGGTTATACCGTTGATATCCTTTTGAGTGATATTGATTTGTATCTCTCGTCCGATTATCCGGAGTTGCGTTTGACCTACGAGCCTCCAAAACTCTGCGATCGCGGGGTGCAGCTTATGACCGCCCATCAAAGCAAGGGATTGGAGTTTGATACGGTGATTCTTTCGTCCTTTCGTGAAGGACATTGGGATCGTCGGCGGCATCCGCCATCATTGACACTCCCCCTCCATCTTCTGTTTGGATGGGAGAAGGAGCAGAGAGTCTTTGAACAAGGGCAGGACGAACGTCGTTTGGCCTATGTTGCGATCACCCGTGCACGGAAAGAGGTGATTTTTGTGTGTCCTTCGGAGCGATCCCAGGGAGGGAGCAACCGTCCCCAGATGCCCTCGCGATTTTTGGCGGAATGCGGAGATGTGTGTGAAGAGGAACGCAGCCCATTGCTATCATCCTTTGTTCTTGCAAAGAAGCCGCGGGTCATGGATAGCGAATTAAAGGCATTCCTGCAGATGCGCGTAAAAGATTTCTGGCTGTCGGTGACATCTCTCAATCGTTTTTTAGAGAATCCGGAAGAATTTGTTACCTCGGATCTCCTGCAAACGCCTCAAGCAAAAGAATCAAGTTTGGTGTACGGGAATGCCGTACATTTTGCCCTTAAAGAATGGGCACTCCGTTGTAAGCGTGGAGAAATGATGCCGCAGGAAGAATTTTTGCGTGTTTTTGAGCTCTACCTTACGCAGCGTGAGGCTCTCATCGAGAAGGAACGGTTGCGTTTGATTCTTCATGGAAAAGAATCACTCCCGTTGTACTACCGGCACCGTCTTACAGGAACAAAACCGTGTGTGGATTCTATTGAGCGAAATGTCTCGATGCATCTCAAAGATATTCCTCTTAAGGGGAAGATCGATCGTATCGATCGAGTAGCTGTGGAAAGTGCCAGCGTTCGGGTGATTGATTTTAAAACGGGGCGTATCCGGAGCGAAAAAGAGATTCGGGAAGGCGATTACTTCCGCCAGTTAACCTTTTATGCCCTTCTTCTCGAAGGGGCGTGCCCCTACCTTCATCCGGAAGAGTTCGTATTGGATTTTGTCGGAGAACGAGGGGAAAAACCCGTCGAACGAGTGTTTTCGATAAACGAACCGGAGAAAAAAGAATTAAAACAGGTGATTTCTTCTGTTTGGAAAAAAATTACGAATTTGGACTTTAGCCCTATATAAAAATAATTATATTGAATTCAATATGTATTCAGATAGAATACCCTTTCTATGTCGAACATCGACCTTTCGTTCGAAGATATGGCTCTCGAAGGAGAAGGAAATATCCTTTCTATAGAAGAATTTTTGGCGGAGCTGGAGAGAGAGGAACGAGCAGCGGATGAAGCAGAATTTACAGGGATGTCTTGCTATGAACGAGAGCGTATTAAAAAAGGGAGAATAGAGACAATCTGTCGACAGTCCTGTAAAGATTTACGAGTACTCCTGATCGAACGTCGAAAGGCTCTTTTGGCCGCTCTCTGTAAACCGATTTTATTTCCTGCATCGTTCATTGGAGCTCTCATTGCAGCAGCAGCAGCACGGGGGGATATTGGGCCCATTGTTGCGGGAATAGGAGTCGCGGTTGATATCGGTGGAATGGCGTGGCTTTTCAACAGCACAAGGAAAAAGGTTTCGATGATGAACACTCACATACATCGATGCCGAAGAGTGATCCAGGGGTATCGGGAGCAGTATGGGCGAGAAGTGGAATGGATTCTGGCAGAAGAACACTTAGATTCTGAGAATGATATATTTTAATAATTCATATACATCCCTATTTTAAAGTAAAAAATCTGATCTATATTTTTGATCTTATAAATGTTTTAAAGGCGAGCGCCGCGCGACCGCGATGACTTGTACTATTTTTTTGTTCAATCTCGAGAGCTGAGAATACTTTGGTTTGTCCATCAGGGATAAAGCAAGCGGAGATCGGGAGGCCGGGGAGATAATCTGCTTCAAGACCATCCG
This sequence comes from Candidatus Peregrinibacteria bacterium, assembly GCA_016196225.1. Taxonomy (GTDB): domain Bacteria; phylum Patescibacteriota; class Gracilibacteria; order Peribacterales; family Peribacteraceae; genus JACPXZ01. The sequence continues at coordinate 21,041 of JACPXZ010000004.1, read as the reverse complement.
TAACCATGCCGGAACATTTTCCTTCGAAGATATACGTTTGATTATCCTGATCGATAAAAGCAAGGATGCAAGTAAAGTGTGCACGTTTGTTTGGTTCAGATTTCATGCGGTGTAAAAAATGTTCTACCCATTCCTGATCGGATGCATCGGGACCGGCTCCCCATCGGCGCGTATAAAGACCCATTTCATCCCCTAGTGCCTCGACCGTAAGGCCGGAATCATCGGCAAGGGTGGGGAAGTTAGAGTGAGCAAAGTAATAGTGCGCTTTGAGAAGAGCATTATCTTTATGAGAGCTGCCTGTTTCTTCCGGGGATGGGAGAGGAGGAAAATCATCAAGTGTCCGAATAATGATGGGGAGACTTTCAAGAGCATCCGAGATCTCGATAATTTTCCCTTTATTGGAAGTGGCGAGAAAGAGGTCCATGAAGATATTTTACACTCCTACCTTTTCCAAATTCTCTCGGTAGATCTGGCGGGCTTTGGCGCCTTCCACTGGGCCGATGAGACCTCTCTCTTCCATGATATCCAGTAACCGTGCCGCCCGCGCATAACCGACCTTCAATTGTCGTTGCAAAAGACTGGCCGATGCCTTGCCGCTCATTTTTACGACCCGTACCGCTTCGAAGAAGAGATCATCCCCTCCAGTATCATCCGCATCGAGGTCAATAGTTGGGGGGGGAGAGTGGCTGCCATAATCTGCGCCATTACCATCACTTGGATCGTCATTATCTCTGTCCTCTGCGATCCCGATCTGCTCGGTGATGCGTCCACCACCGGCTATTTTGACCGCATTGATGACGCGTTGGACTTCCTTTGTGGAGACATAAATCCCTTGGATACGTACGGGGTTAGGGGTGGCGGCGGTCATATAAAGCATGTCTCCTTCGCCGAGGAGATCTTCCGCTCCAATGCCATCGAGAATGGTGCGCGAATCCACGGAGCTCACGGTCCGAAAGGCAATGCGACTTGGGACATTGGCTTTGATGAGGCCGGTGATGACATCGACGCTCGGGCGTTGCGTGGAGATGATGAGATGCATCCCGACTGCCCGGGCCATCTGGGCAATGCGCACGATCATCGTCTCGGTATCGCGCCGCAGTTGCCGCATCATGAGATCGGCAAGTTCATCAATCACGATAATAATGCGGGGGAGCATGTGATCCTGATCTTTTTGTTTTTCGTTATATTCGTCGATATTCCGTGCGCCTTGATCGGAGAAGCGATGAAGACGGCGGCCCATCTCCGCAACGGCCCAGCGGAACGCCTGAAGGGCTTTATCGGCTTCTGTAATGACGGGATGGAGCAGATGCGGAATGCCGGCGTAGGGCATTAATTCCACGCGTTTGGGGTCGATGAGGAGGAGCTTGAGTTCGTGCGGAGCGTTTTGGAAGAGAAGGCTCATGAGGATGGTATTGATACAAACAGACTTCCCGGAGTTGGTGGCGCCGGCAATGAGGAGATGCGGCATACCCTCGAGGTTCGCGACGACGGCTTCGCCCGAGACATCCCGACCGAGCGGGAGGACCAGCGACGAAGAGTTTTTGAGGAATTGGTCGCTTTCGAGAATTTCGCGAAGGTGCACATGCGTTCGTTTGCGATTAGGCATCTCGATCCCGACAAGGGATTTCCCGGGGATCGGGGCTTCGATCCGAAGGGTTTGGGCAGCGAGCGCCAAGGCAAGATCATCCTTAAGATTTGCGATTTTACTGAGACGGATCCCTTCGGCGGGTTCTAAGGTGAACTGGGTAACGGTCGGCCCGGGCCGGGCGTCACGGACAATAACCTCGAGTTCGAATTCTCCGAGTTTTTCTTCGATGATTTTTGCCTGGCGTTTAAGCTCTTCATCATTGACGACAAGTTCGCTGTGGGCGGAATCGAGCAGGTCATACTCCGGGAACTGCCATTCCTCGAATCGCGTATCCGTCACTTCTAACATTTGAGTTCGCTTTTTGGCGATTTCTTTTGCCTTTTCCTTCGCAAGTTTTTTTGTGGAAGAAGGTTTGCCCACCGCAGCCTTGGCGAAGGTGGGACGAACAATATTGAGTTCCGGTGATTCTTCGTTTTCTCCTTCTTCATCTTCGTGTTCATCGTCCCATTCAAGAACTTCGGGAGCTACAACACCTTGTTTTAGTGATGCCGGACGTGAGGAGATTTTTTGTTGTGTACGGCGAGAATGCAACCATCCACTGATATCTTGTTGAAATGCGATGATCATACCGCTTATCACTCCTGCTGTAAGGACGGTATATCCGATGGCGCGACTGGCAAAAGCAAGGAAGGGAAAGCTCACCATAAATCCGACGGCTCCGGCTAAGGTATCGCGCTTAAGGGCGATATCTTCCAAGGGGGCGCCGATGTGAACGAGGCCAAAAAAAGAGAGAAGACAAATAGTGAGACCAAGAGATCGTCGGGATTCGAGGGTGGTGGAGGGGCTTGCCAAGCGAATGATGCCGGAGATACCGAGGAACAATGGAAATACAATGCTCCATTTACCAAAAAGAAACGTGAGAACATAGGCGAAAGAATGGCCAAGAATTCCGCCCTGTTCTCGCAGGATAAGAAAGAGGAGGATACCGGCAGCGATCTGTAAGATACCACTCACGGAGTGATGGATAACAATTTTGCGGTTCTTGCGTTCTTGGGGCTTTCGGGAAGATCGAGAAGATCGGGACATACGGGATACCATTGTACCTGTGTTTATGGTTTGATACGAGTATGTCTATGCGTGTTCTGATTCTCGGTGGGCGGGGGTATCTCGGACAGCGATTTTTGTCGCTGTATCCCGATGCAGAGACCTCTAACGTTGATATTGCGGATACAAAGGAACTGGCCCGTATTCTGGATACTGAAAAACCGGATGTCGTGATTAATACTGCAGGGAAAACCGGTCGCCCCAACATCGACTGGTGTGAGGAGCACAAAATCGAAACGCTTCGATCAAATGTAACTGGTCCGCTTGTTCTTCTCGAAGAATGTAGCAAACGAGGAATCTATTGGGTGCACTTAAGTTCTGGTTGTATTTATGAAGGCGGGGGACACCCCCCCCATCGGGGGGGGAGGAAGGGGGGGGGATCCGACTGTGGTTTTACGGAAGAAGATCCACCCAACTTCTTTGGCAGTTTTTACTCAAAGACAAAGCTCTGGTCGGAGCAAATCCTCAAAGACTTCCCTAATATTCTTATTCTGAGACTCCGGATGCCGTTTGACTCTATGCCGAGTGATCGCAATCTCATTATAAAGCTTTGCAAATATAAGAGAGTGCTCGATGTCCAGAATTCTCTCACGTATATTCCGGATTTGCTGGATACGGCAAAAACATTGATCGAAAAGCGCGCGATCGGGATCTATAACATGGTCAATCCCGGGACGATGTCGCCCTTCGATATTATGAATTTGTACAAAAAAATTGTTCAACCCGAACATGAATTCGAACGGCTTACTCTTGCGGATCTTCCTGAGGTGGCGCGGACGGGTCGGAGTAATTGCGTATTGAGTAATGGGAAGTTGGAACAAGAGGGGATTGCCCTTCCGGATGTACATCAGCGGATGGAGGAGGCGATGCATGCCCTTATGCTGCTGCGGTTTTATGCATGCAAGTAACGCTCTTGATAGGCTTCCAAGAAACCCGCTGAAGTTTGTATGGACGATGAGCCGCGAACATAGTTGGTGGGTGATTGGTGCGATCAGCGCCGTGGTTTTAGGCGAAGCGTTGGGTGGCCTGCTTACACTGGAGCTTAAGTTTCTTGTCGATGCTGCGCAGGTTGCCGTTCAGAACGGTTTTGAAGATACATCGATGATGTGGGCGTGGGGTATGGCGTACCCTGCAACATTCTTCATTGATGAAAGTATCTGGCGATGCAGCGGTTTTTGCGGAATGCAGTGGATCACGGGAGTGCGTGCGACCGTGAGTCGCAGACTCTTTGCGTATCTTACCGGGCATAGCAGTACGTACTTTAACGAGCGCTTTGCCGGTGCCATTATCAACAAGATCAGTAATGCGGCAGCCGGGACGGGCGATATGATCTCCACGGCATTGTGGGACTTTCTTTCACTGGTGGTCGGATTTGTCTGGAGTTTTGTACTGGCATTCTGGGCGGATGCACGGTTGGGTTTGATCCTTGGTGGATGGGTCATGCTCTTCCTTGCGGTCAATACATACCTTGTATTTCGTAAACAGCGGCATGCGTATGCGGTGGCCGAGCACGCGTCGATCCTCAAGGGGAAGATGGTGGATGTCACTTCGAATATTTCTGCCGTGCATCAGTATGGGCATCATATGTACGAGCGGGAGTATCTCGATACGTTTATCGAAAAATATCGCTCTGCGGATATGTACAACTGGTGGCTCTCGGAGTGGATCTTATTTACCAATGGAGCGCTCATTGCGTTATTCATTGCCGGGATGTTCGGGACGGCGTTGCTGCTCCTTGAGCGCGGTGTCATCACCATCGGTACCGTTGTCATGATTACGACGATCGTGATCGGTATCATGCGGTCGCTCTTCTTTATCGGATACAAGATGACGGATTTTATGGATAAGTATGGACAGATCAGTGAAGGATTGGAGGAGCTCTTAAAGCCACATCAGATCACCGATGTGCCCGGCGCAAAGGAACTCAAGGCTACCGAAGGGGATATCCTCTTTGATTCCATTGGTTTTAGCTATGGCCGCAGTCCCATATTTACCGGACTTACATTAAGGATCCCCGCTGGACAAAAGGTTGGTCTTGTCGGTTTGAGCGGTGCGGGGAAGACGACACTCACGGCACTCCTGCTCCGGCAATACGATGTGCAGGAGGGAAGGATTAAAATCGATGGTCAGGATATCCGGACCGTCCGGCGGGAGAGTGTGCGGAGGAGCATTGCGATGGTGCCGCAAGACATCACGCTCTTCCATCGAACGATTCGCGATAATATTGGTTATGGGAAGCTTGATGCATCGGATAGTGAGATAGAATCTGCCGCCAAACTTGCGCAGGCCGACGATTTTATCCAAGAACTCCCGAACAGATACGATACCTATGTTGGCGAACGGGGGGTGAAGCTCTCCGGTGGCCAGCGGCAGCGTATTGCCATTGCACGGGCGATGCTCAAGGATGCTCAGATCCTTGTCCTGGATGAAGCGACGAGTTCGCTCGATAGCGAGAGTGAATCGGCCATCCAGAAGGCGCTGAAAGAACTCATGAAGGGGAAAACCGTTCTTGCGATTGCACACCGACTCTCGACTCTCCAGGCGATGGATCGTCTGATTGTTCTGGAGAATGGAGAGATCATCGAGGATGGGACGCACGATCAGCTCCTCATTCGTGACGGAATGTATGCAAAGCTTTGGCGAGCCCAAGTCAGCGGGTTTATTCAGGAGTAGGTTGCCAGTCGAATTCTACGGTCTGTACTTCATCGGCGATTTGAAACTGGGTAAAGATACGGTAGAAATCCTTTGTTGGAATAGGGATGTGGAAGACGAGGGTATCTCCGGCGAGGGATGGGTGCGTATGGACCAAATCTCCCTCAGATGAGAGGAGGATCCCATGTCCCATGGCGCCGAGATATGGCTGTAATTCCGGAGTGTTCCCGTACGCATCTCGTATGTGGTAGGTAAAAAGTGCTCCTTCTTGATACGGTTCTACGGTAAGTGTGACAAAGAGTTCTCCGAGTTTTTTTGTCTTCGTGGTTGTTTTGAGGATGCCGTAAGGACCGGTATCCCCGTCGTACGTCCGTTCAAACCGGATGGTATGGGGCTTACCGTCCTTCTCGACAAAGTCGGCATAGATCCAGTAGGTTCCATTGGCTTCGGGAATGAAGGGCACATGCCATATTCCAGCCGTGTCACGTGTAGGATGGATATGACTAAAATGCCGTACGTCATCACGGACCACGAGGAGATGAAGTTCTTTGGTGTGGTTGATGCCATAGTCGGTGAATACTTGTTCACCATCCATAATGGTAAATGCAATCTCTGCACCGGTTTCATTATGGGGTTGAATTGTGAATGGGGAAGGAACGCCAGAAGTGGCGTGAAGATGTTCATCCGGTTTGCGGAATGCGCCTTTTTTGAGTTGTTCACGGGTAAGTTTTGTAGCGTCGCCGCCAGAGACATAGGGGTTTGCCGCACATCCTTCTTCGGTGATACTGCGGATGAATCCGCTCGCGCTCGGATGAGTATGGGCGAATCCGAGGAGTGCGGCTTTGATCAGAGTGGGATCTTCTCCGACGGCCGTTGCCACCTGTCCGGTAATCCAGTCGACGTAGCCGGGATGGAGTGAAGGACGGACGGTGTGGAGTCTCTCGAGATAGCGGAACATGCTGCAGCAGGCGGCGTGCAATTTGAGTGTCCACTCTGCTGATGTGGTTGCTGACACAAAGGCAGTCGGACGAATGTTTTCATGATGGAAGGTGTATTGATAAGGGGCATTCTCATGGAGACCATACGTTTGGAATACACGGTGTATGACGGCGGCATGTTCGCCGAGGCCGCGTCCGCGATGAACTCCCGGCGTATTTGCTGATGGCTGGGCAGTATCTATACGTGGCGTGACGGGCTCCTCCGGTGTCACGTCTGTGCAGGTCCCAAGATAATCACCGTGGCTCATATGTCCCTCAAGGGCAGGTAACGGGAGATCCATTGTTTTGTTATTGGGGACGTGGCAAATGGTTATAGTGTCTACTGATGCAAGGAGAGGAGAGGCAGTCGTGCCGCCACCACCGTACAATGTCATCGAGAGGATACCCACCATTCCTCCGAGAGTAGCCAAGATCGCATTGTTCTTCATTTGAGGGGAAAGGGGGATTGAGGAAATGATCTTGTCCTGAGTGGAGCCGAAGGAAAGGTTTCCCTCAAAAATAGTGGTGGGCCGGGAGGGATTCGAACCCCCGAAGGCGAAGCCACCTGATTTACAGTCAGGCCCGTTTGACCACTTCGGTACCGACCCACAGGGTCATCTTATCACACTTGCAAGAAATGCATATCAACGATGGTTCTGTACAATATGAACGTATACATCAATTAATCAATTAATTGATGTATAAGACGTTTAGTATTGTTTAGGAGACAAATATTGCGGTTTGTATTTTTCCTTTCATGGTGGGTTGGAGATCATTCTTTGAGAGATTCCGAAAGTCTAATTTCCCCACACCAATAAGATAATAATCATTACATATCAATTAATCAATTAATTGATGTATAGTGGTGATAAAAATATTTTTGCGCTTTGGAAAATCTTTTTATTATTATGTCTTTTCGTGTAGAGGCAACGGAGCAACAAAAAAGCAGGGGATTATTATCTCGAGAGGTCTTGGAAAGTCAACGCCTGCTGATATCATAATTTTTCTATGTCCATCGCTCCTGAAAACGAAAAGCTCGCGGATCCATTGCTGCTTAGACAACATGTTGAGGACATCTGTGGGGTGTCACCATTTTTTGATGCGGAAAAGTATTACCCCTATTCTCTCTCGGGGAAGCTCAACGAGTATCTCGCTGCATCCCGTGCACGGATGGAGGTGCTGCTTTCAAAGTTTGAAGAGATGGGATATACCGGTGATGTCTATCCTTGGTCTTATTACAAGCGTCCTTGTTGCAATGTGATTTTTCGGGAAGGGGAAGAGTGTGACCATGAGACGTGGATTGTGGCGCATCATGATTATTGTGCGGGACAGGGGGCAGACGATAATGCCTCTGCGTTATCCGTCATGGTCGAGACCGCACGACAGATCAAAGAGTCGGGTTTACCCGTTGCATTCGCATCGTTCGATTTGGAGGAACGAGGACTACTTGGAGCCAAACATTATGCCGATTCTTTTTCGTCAATATCTCTCCGGCAGCGTATTGCACAGATGATCGATCTGGAGTGTCTGGGGTCAGCACCGGATCTTTTTTTAGTCGATCATGGTCACGATATCGTTAGTGACGATGAAATTAATGCAAAGTTGGGAAGAATTGCTGAAAGAATTGGAGTACCACTGTATCGAGGGGATCATTGTCTTTCTTTTGCGGACCATGTGCCATTTGCGAAGAAGGGGATTCCTGCCACTCAGCTTTGTAGTCTCGATATGAATCAGTGGCGACGATTGAAAGGTCGGCATTGCCATCCAAGAAATTTTGGAGGCATTGCGCATAGCAACACGGACGTTCCGGCACACGTGCGGGTAGAAAATCTCCTCCAGGCCACGCGGTTAGTCACAGCATTTTTACGAAACAGCAGACCCTGCTAACGATGATCGTTGTAGAAGGGGCTAGTAGCTATCGCCGGTCGTTTCCCATTTTTCCTCAAATTCAAACTGCACACCGCCGCGGGGTCCGTCATTGTCACTTTGGACGTCTCCTTTGACCTCTCCGCGTCCCTCAATATTCGTTTCGCCACTCTGACCCTCATCCCGTCTCGGAGGAGGGGGTTTTTCGTCCGCTGGGCGCTTTGGAGGAGGGGGTTTTTCGTCCGTGGGGCGCGAAGGGGAGGCCGATTTTTCATCGGAGGGGCGATCGGTCGGAGGAGGATCCTTGTACCGGGTTTCCTCGGGACGCCGGTCGGGTATATCTCGTGAAGGATAACGAGGGATTAACTGTTTCACTGGCATATCTTCACCTCTGTTCTCCGGTGGGTACGAGGTTTCTGTCGGCTTATCCATTTCTTTCCGCTCCTCCTTAAGGAGTTGATCGCGCTTTTCGATGAACATCCGCATTTCTTCTTCCTTCATCCGCTGCTTTTCGGAACGCTCCTCGCTGTCTTTGTCCTTCATCATTGGGCGTTCTTCTCTTATTTCTTCCTTCATCATTGGGCGTTCTTCTTTCATCTCTTCCTTCATCATCTTACGTTCCTCCTTTATCTCCCCCATGCCCTCTTTGAATTCTTCCCGAACCTCCGTCCGTTCTTCTTTGGCACCCTCCAGAAGATCTTTTTGTTCCATACGACGTTCCTCCTGCATCATCTTCAGTTCTTTCGGATCAAAATCGGTCTTGAGGAATTCCTTCCATTCCGTCCGAATGGCTTCTTTACCTTCCTTCATGCGTTCACGAATACCTTCCTCATTGGTCCGTCGCTCTTCCTTGAGTAACTCTCTTTTCTCTTGCCATTGCTGCTCTGCTTCGCTGGCCCTCTCGGAGAATTTTTGGGAGGCATCGAGGAGACGTTCCGGGGAATTTTTTAAGGATTGGAAGGTCTCAAGGGCACGTTTTCGCATCATGAGGGATTCGTCGAACTGTCGTTCTTCCGCGTTGGATTCCTCGGAAAGATTTTCCTGCTCTTCTGCGACCACTTTTTCTTCCAACGCAACCTGTTCCAAATCGGTTTGGAGTGCTCGTGCACGTTCTGCAATACATTGACCAAGATTTTGGACGTTCATATCCAAACATTCTTGGCGTCGTTTCACAATCTCATGTCCCAATTTTTTCCCCTTGAGGTTTAATGCCTTTTCCTCGGCATCAAGACGGAGTTCATGAGCTTTCCTTTTTACCTTAAAGACGAGGTCGGCCCCTTGGGAAACTTGGTCGAGAAAGGATCGTTCGTGCTCCATAAGTTTTGCGAGATCCGTTTCGGTGTTTTGGAGGAGAAAGACTTCGACGTCTGCCTCGCCTCCGGTGACAAGCGTATCAGCCACTTGTACATCCGCTTGGAGTGCTGCGTCCGTTTGGACCGAAGCCGAGAATTCTGCCGTGAGATGTTCAATCTCTTCATCTTCCCCAAGTTCGATTGCCTCTTTGAGTTGTTCTTTGAGGGCATGTTCTTTCTTGTTGAGTGCAGTGCGGAGCTCTTTGAGGTGCATGTGGAGAACTTTTTTTCTTTCCTTCATTGCCGCGCGAACATTGTGCTCAAATTCTTCACGTTGTCGGTCCGTTTCATCCAATGATTGCTCGAGGACTTTTTCCTGTTCTTGGAGCGCGTTCTCTGTAGAATTCAAAGCCTCGTCGAGGAGTATTTCGAAGGCTTCGGTCTGGGTATCGGTTTCAGAAAGTTCATTTTCAAGATTTTGTGCTTCATCGTCCGCTCGCGTGAGCAGTTTTTCCATCAATTGACGATGGAGAGCGTGCTTTCGTTCTTTGTTTTCTGCATGAAGTTGGCGTTTTTTTTCGTCGATTATTTTTTTCAGGAGGACATTTTGGACCTCAAGAGTGCTATCGATTTTCTTGGCAAGAGAAGGGTCTTTTGCATTCGATGCCGCTTTGCTTGCGTGGTCTTCGATCTTCTGGAGGGCGACCGAGAGCCCGCGGGGTGATACTCCGCTCTCAGCCAACATCGCTTTCACCTCTGCAATACGCTCAAGTGCCCTCTCGCCCTGTCGTTTGGCCTTTGCTTCCGCATTGAACGTGAGGGTATCACCGATGGTTTCGATGAGTTGTTCAACGATAAAGAAGGGGCTATCCGGAGTAATGCCCGGATCGGGGAGTTCGGGGAGGGCTGCCTCCAGTTGTGCTTCTGCATCAAGGGATACCTCGACATCGCTGTTTTCTTGTGCGGCGACGAATCCGGGGAGACACAGAGAAAAAATAACACAGACAATACGATGAACAGGTCTCATAGAAAGAGAGGGGAACAGGTACGCGTATCGTGACAGAATATAGGCCGAATATGCAAGGGGTCCCGTCCCGAGAGAGACAAGTAAACTTAACTTCATTTTTTACTCTCTAAGGACGAGAGTATCTTGAAGCAGTCGGATCCCGCACATCAGGATTTCGTATCGAAATTCGTCAAGTATTTGATGCTCGGTATCTAAACATGTTTTGCCCTGTCGCATAAGGTGGTTCATTCTCTGAGCGAGGCGCCTTGCGAGGAGACGTGCAGGTTCGTCAAAGACAACAACGATTCTCTCGTTACAAGGGATACGATCCTGCAGGGTACTCTCTTGCTCCAATGCCCTACGAAGGATCATTAAAGAACTCATGGAGATCGGATGCTACTCCTTTGATATCGACGATCAAGAGTGTCCTTTTCGTGTGAGACGGACGCAGAGGCCCACGACGAGAATCATACTGATGATCAATGCGGCGCCCATGCCGCGCGGACCCGTTTGGGGTTGAGTGAAGGGGCGAACGCTTGCAGCAAGGGGGGGGAGAGGCGTCCCTCTGGAGGAGGGCGGGAGCGGAGGGATCTGCGGGGATAGAGCGGGAGATGGAGGAATGGGCGTTCCTTCCAGAGCGTAGGGATTCCGCGGGATCGATGCCAATGGCGCGATGGGTCGTGAGGGTCCGGCGGAGACTGGAGCGGCGATGGGTCGTGAGGGTCCGGCGGAGACTGGAGCGGCGATGGAGGAGGGCAGAGGAGTGGGCGCAGGAGCCGCGATCGTCACCGTTCCGGTAATGTTTTCTGCTGTAAGAGAGACATAGGTGAAGTTGCCAGGCTCAGCATCCGGCGCGATACGCGCGCTGAAGTCAGTGCCGGGGAGAATATGGGGAGTCGAGAGTATTCCTCCCTCGACCGGAAGTGCGTCGGATGTGAGGATATGGGGGGCATCCTGTTCGTTACGCCACGTGATCGTTTGTCCGGGGGAGAGAGACACATCCTGGGGTTCCAGTCCGGCAGGAGTGATACGAATAATGACCGGAGAACCACCTGCTTGTCCCCGCAATTCCTGAACGCCACGTACAAATACCATTCCGAGTCCGAGTACCAGCATGACACCGACGATTGCTGCCGGATGGCGGACGGCATATCGGCGAACGGGCTCTGTATGGGTTTTTGATGCATGCACCGGGACAGAAACTTCTTCGGTATCGGTGCTGTGCCAATGCGGATGGAGAGAGGCAACCATCTTACGACAGGAGTAATTGTTTGCGGATAGCGAGAATCGTTCCGATCAGGGCAACACCGATCATCATGGCTCCAAGCCACGATGAGATTCCTGTTTGACCGGGAACCGTTGTGCTGTGCAACGGCGTACGAAGAGCGGGAGGGGTACGAGGGATCATACTGGCAGCAAGCGGTGCGGTGGACGACGCAGGATTACCGGTAGTCACGGCGACTTCTTTACTAAATGCGCTTTCCTGCTGGGCCCGGTTGACACCCCGAATGGCAAAAAAGTATTTTACTCCGATCGGAAGATCGCGGACGGTGGTGCTGGTCGCCGTCGCATCGAGACTGCGCTTGTGGATATATTCTCCGGATCGTGATGCGTAGTACACGTTGTATCCGATAAGATCGGGCGTGGAGAGAGGATCCCACCCAAGGAAGATATTGACTTCTTCGGTGGTGACACCGATATTTTGTATTTGGAGAAGGGTGAAGGGAGTTACAGGCGTAGGAGGATTCGGCCGCGCAGCGGTCGGAAGAGTTTTCGGGAGAACGGTCGGTTGCGGAGGGGAGATGTTTGTCTGCTTTGCAATCGGTGGTATCGGCGGATGGTCGGCAACCGTAGGGGACGATGAAGATTGAGCGTTTTCCATTCGGACCAGGAGGGAACCGAGTTCCGGGAAGAGGATATTGCGCGCATCTGTTCCCTCACCACTGATCACCATCGTATGTCCATCCGTTCCTTGAGCTACATCATAAAAACTGATGGGTGTGGATGGAACGGTGCTTTGCCGTACGCGCATGCGGATACGCGCAAGGATGATTTCCGTATCTTGTTTTTCGTTTGTGCCCGACACACTGATATCGATCTTGATATATCCCTCCGATGGGGCGAAGTCATGCTCTCCCGGTGCCGTGTCAGGAAAATCCGTATTGGTTTCGAGGAGATCACCGTCGAGAATATTCGGATCGTAGGCGAGCCATGTGCGAATGCGGTTGATGGGAAGGCCGTTATCCTGAATGAGAACGAGATCCATATCCAGAAGATCATCTTTTTTGAATATTGGCGTCTCTCGTGTGAGAGGATTGCGAATGGAAAACAGCGGACACTCTGAACTCTCGGATTCTCCCGATGATTCCTCGCAATGAGGACGGAGAATCAAACGTGCCCCTTCGGGGGCGGCAAGAGCGCTGCGCGGGACGATGCTTATATAGACGGTGAGGATCAACCCTCCTCTGATGAGCCATTGCGTAAGATCACGGGAGGCCATGGGTGGAGGGATCAGAGGCGGAGTTCGTGGAGGAGCGCGATCGCATCATCAACCGTTAAAACGCCGTCTCCATTTGGATCTGCATGTAGTTCTCTTGGGGTCGGTTCGCGGTATCCTTGAGCTATTTCCAGGATTCGGATGACATCGACATAGTCGATTTTCCCGTTGTCGTCGATATCTCCCGGGAGTTCGAGCGTTTCGGCGGAGAGCGGACTGATTGTGCGGACATCACCTGCCGTCCGTATACCCACCGCAAACGATCCAACGACGCAGAGCATACCCAATGTCAGGATGCTTACGGTACGGCGGGGGAAGTGAGCAAGGAAGTTAGTTTTCATTTCTTCTTATTATAGAGAAAAACCGTTGTTTTCTCAATGGGAGAAAAGTTGACTTTGTATCTTTATATGTTGCGTTATCCCATATAGTGGCTTAAACCGGATGGAGTGTTCTAGGATACATGGTGATGGCGCCTCATCATGTGTTTCTGTTTAGCGGGGAGAATATCTTTGCCATTCGCGAAGAGCGACGGAAGTGGGTGACGTGTTTTATTGAGAAGCACAATATGGAGAATTTTCGATCTCTTGAGGGAGGACATTTGATATCCCGTGAGCTTTTGGATGAGGTTTCGGTTGCGCCGTTTATTGCAGCGGCGCGTCTTGTGATTATCGAAGGGATACCCCGATGGACAACCGAAGAAATGGAAAATCTTCTTTTCCATATTCATCCTCAAGTGATTGTCTTGTTTATAAGTCCAAAAATCGATCGGCGCAGCGGGGCGGCACGGGTTCTTCTTAAACATGCCCAGTGTCAAACATTTTCTATTCTTAAAGGACCTCGTCTTCATGTATGGATCGACGACGTTGTGCGATCTGGAGGCGTGAGCATTCTGCGTGATGCAAAAGTTCGACTTCTTGACTATATCGGAACGGATCAGGATATGCTTTATCAAGAGATACAAAAACTTATCCTTGGCCGAAAAGAAATTACCGTCAGTGACATCGATCGCGTCGTCGTGCCATCCCGTGAGTGGGTCATATGGCAACTGACCGATATCGTGGTTCGTGGGGATACGGCCTCCGCTCTTGCGTACGCGCAAAAACTCATTGCCGGGGGACAAGATCCTTTTGCGCTTTGGAACATGCTTCTCAAAATGCTGCGTGAGCTCACCGTAGTAACGGCTGCGGTAAAGGAAGGATGCAAACATGCGCAGGATATTGCGGATGCGCATGGTATTCATCCGTTGGCTGTTCGATCTTTGCTTCCTCTTGCCTGCCACATACGCCTTCGCGATATGCGGCTCCTTATCGATCGGATTGTCGAAATGGATCATGCGCTCAAAACAGGCTCTTTACGTGCGACTGCGGACGATTCGACGGAACTTCATGCGTTGATTGATCAGTGTGTGCTAGCGATATCATCTGTTCATCGCGGTTGATCCTGATCGTTCTTGATATTCTGGAGAATGTCCTCCTCAGTATGGTGTTCTTCGGTTTCGGCTGCTCGTTCCGCAAGGCTTCGCTCCTGACGTCGGGAACGATGTTCTTCCTCGACCTTTTTGATAAATTCTTCCTGGCCGATGGTCTCGATTTTTTTTGCATATTTCGCATCGATCAGATCGAGTTGTCGTCGTTCATCTTGGAGGATCTTGGTTAATTTTTCGATTTGTTCCGGGGTCATCACGGGGAGGATGTTGATCCAGTATTGTTTTTCTTCCCCATTCATACTCTCGGATCGCACAATAAGGGGGATCAATGCGGAGTGTTTTTTTTTGATATCGTCCGGAATAATCAATGTGGGGTCGGTCATACCCGCTATTGTACCTTAAGGATTTCGTATCGCATGAGTCCCGCGGGAGTGTCGATGTTGATCGTCTCACCTGAACAATGAGAAAGGAGAGCCTTTCCAATGGGAGATTCGTTGCTGATCTTCGCATCGAAAGGATCCGCTTCGGTGGCGCCAACGATGGTGAACGACTCTTCATCGGATTGTTTGGTTCGATTACGGAAGGTGACTGTGGAACCGACGGTGATTTCTTTCCCCCGTTTTTCACTGCGGCGCTCGGTGATAATCTTTGCATTTTTAATTTTACGCTCCAGTTCGAGGACCCGGCCTTCAAGAAATGCCTGTTCGTTTTTTGCTTCCTCGTATTCGGAGTTCTCGGAGAGATCACCGTATGAAATCGCTTCTTTGAGACGCTGGGCAACCTCCTTGCGGCGGACATTTTTCAGCTCGTCCAATTCTTCTTTCAGCTTTTTTAACCCCTCGCGGGTGAGGAGCGTCAGCTCTTCGTCGTCATCGCTTGCTCCGCTCCCTCCGGATGCGGCAGAGGCCTCCGCAAGATCCTCATCGATGAGAAAATCATCATCAGACATAGTGAGTAGGGGAAGTGTAGGGACAGGGTGAGCAGGAGGCAAGCCAAATTACAAGAGATTCGGCCAGGGGAGGAGGGGGAGAGAATCGAGGGGTTCCTGGGCGATGGCCTCCACGAGACGCTTGGCGAGTTGAACGTTGGTGATCAGAGGAATCCCACGGTCCATCGCCAGACGACGGATAAGGTATCCGTCTGTTTGTTGTTGTCCTGAACGCTCCGAGGGGATATTGATGACAAGGTCGACGCGGCGTTCTTCCAAATATTCGCGAATGTTCGGACTGCGGGGCTCATTGACTTTAAAAAGCAGGACAGAACTCAAATCCCGCGCCGCAAGAAAGTCGTGGGTGTTTTTGGTGGCATAGAGTCGAAAATCAAGTTTTGCAAGTGTACGGATGGTATCGAGCATGTCCATCTTATCTTCGAGGTGACCGATGGTGAGAAGAATATTTTTTTTCGGCATGCGGAATCCGACAGCGATCATCGCGGTGAGGAGCGCTTGTTGCGCATTCATACCAAAACACCCGACTTCGCCAGTGCTCGCCATCTCGACGCCGAGAAGGGGGTCGGCTCCCTTGAGTCGTGAAAAGCTGAACTGGGCCGCCTTCACGCCGATGTGGTTGAGATCGAGCGTTTGATACCGCTCACGAGGGTCCGCTTTTCCCAAAATCGCCTGGAGCGCAATGCGGGCAAAATTGTAGCCGGTGACTTTGCTCGCGAACGGAAAACTCCGACTGGCGCGGAGATTACATTCGATGACTTTGACCCGATTATCCTTGGCAAGGAATTGCATGTTAAACGGTCCCGAAATAGAGAGTTCCCGGACGATGTTTTTGGCGATGAGTTTCATCTGCTGCATCGTCTCGATATTGACGCGCTGAGGGGGGAGAACGATGGTCGCATCGCCCGAGTGCACTCCGGCGTTTTCGATGTGCTCGGAGAGCGCGGTGATCACAAGGACTCCCTCCTGTGCAACGCCGTCCATTTCGATTTCTTTTGCGCCTTGTTCGAATTTTGAAATAACGACCGGCGCCTCGGGAGTGACAAGCGCGGCTTGCCCAATATATGCCGCAAGGTCATCGCTGGAATGCACCACGGCCATCGCAGCCCCCGAGAGGACATAACTTGGCCGGACGATGACGGGGTAGGCGACTTTTTGTGCAAACTGTTGAGCGCTTTTGACATCGGTGAATTCTTGCCACAGGGGTTGATCGATCTTGAGGGTATCGAGAAGAGAGCTGAATGTATGGCGATTTTCCGCGCGATCGATGTTGCCGGGGAGAGTCCCGAGGATGGGGACCCCTTGTTCCGCGAGTTTGAGAGCGAGGGAGTTGGGGATCTGGCCGCCCATGGAGATCAGGACTCCTTTGGGATGAGTGTACTGCACAATATCCTGAATGCGTTCGAGGGTGAGCTCTTCGAAGAAGAGCACATCACACTCGTCGTAGTCCGTACTCACGGTTTCGGGGTTGGAATTGATCATGATGACGTCGTAACCCTGTTCTTTAAGTTCGTGCGCCGCCTGGACGCAGCACCAATCGAATTCGACGGACGAACCGATGGAGTACGGTCCTCCTCCAAGAACAATGACACGTTCTTTTGTCGCAGGAGTCGGGAAGGGTATATCATGCTCTGTTCCATGATATGTTGTGTATAAATAATTTGTTCGAGCAGGGAACTCCCCCGCCAACGTATCGATTTGTTTGATGAGTGGGAGGATCTTCCAGTCGTGGCGGAGTTTGCGGATTTCTTCCGGTTTTCTTTTTTGGAGGTGAGCGATGCTTTTATCCGAAAATCCCGCCCGTTTTGCTTGTGCAAGAAGAGACGGTAAGAGAGGAGTCGTTCGTTCGATGGCCCGTGCGATCTCCCCGCACGCATGGATACGTTCTAAAAACCAGCGGTCGATGCCTGTCGCTTTGGCGATGTCGTCAATCGCCGTTCCCTCGCGGATGGCATGGGCCGTTGCAAACAGACGCCGTGGAGTCGGAGAGAGGAGTTCACGTTTGCCGCCCCCGAAGGTGAATGGATGATGCCACAGGCCGTCGGCGCCGATGTTCAACATGCGGACAGCCTTTTGGAGCGCCTCCTCAAATGTGCGTCCGAGTCCCATCACTTCGCCGACCGATTTCATTTCGCTCGTCACCTGCTCGGAGACAAACCGAAATTTCTGCAAATCCCAACGGGGGATTTTGACGGCAACGTAATCAAGGGCCGGTTCAAAATCGGCGGAGGTCACCTTGGTGATCGAATTGCGAAGCATCGGGAGAGGATGCCCGAGGGCCAGTTTTGCTGCGATGAATGCAAGAGGATAACCTGTTGCTTTGGAGGCGAGTGCAGAACTGCGAGAAAGTCGTGCGTTCACTTCGATCACCCGATACCGGCGGGAGTGGGGATCGAGCGCATATTGAATGTTGCATTCTCCGACGATCTCAAAATGTCGAACGACCTTCTGTGCCACTGATCTGAGCATATGGTATTCGATATTATCGAGTGTTTGACTCGGAGCGACGACGATCGATTCGCCGGTATGGATCCCCATCGGGTCGACATTTTCCATGTTGCAGACCGTGATGCAGTTGTCGGCGCGGTCCCGCACGACTTCGTATTCGACTTCTTTCCAGCCGGTGAGATCTTCTTCTATGAGCACCTGCGGGGATTCGACAAATGCCACCTTGAGCAGATCCTCTAATTCTTCCTTGGTTGTTGCACGGCCGCTCCCTTTGCCGCCAAGGGCGAAGGCACCGCGGACAATGAGGGGAAAACCAATGGACTGTGCGGAGAGTAGTGCCTCTCCAATGGTGGTGCAGGCTCGAGAACGCGGGACGTCGATATCGATGGAACGGAGTTCTTTATTAAAGAGGGCGCGGTCTTCGGTTTTCCGAATGTTTTCCACGGACGTCCCAAGACATTCCACGTTATGTTTACGAAAAACATGATCTTCCTCGAGTGCGATACCGCAATTGAGCGCGGTTTGTCCGCCAAAGCCGAGCGCGATACTATCCGGTTTTTCTTTGATGATCACGCGCTCGGTGAACTCGGGCGTGACCGGTACAAAATACACGCGATCGGCAAGACCCCACGATGTTTGGTTGGTGGCGATGTTGGGATTGATGAGAATGACGTTGTGTCCCTCTTCCTTAAATGCTTTGATCGCCTGACTTCCGGAATAATCAAACTCTCCCGCTTCGCCGATTTTGAGTGCGCCGGATCCGAGGAGGAGAATGGTGCGGGGGGATCCCATGCCGGCGGAAGGGTAGCACATTCTGGAGGAAAAAAACGTCTCAATGCCTTTTTCTTTCTCCCGGTGGGAGCACCTCCCCCTTGAGGGGGAGGATTAAGGAGGGGGGGTCCGTTTGGTCTGCAATACAAACAAACACATCTTACCCCCTCCCCTTAGTCCCCTCCCGTCGGGAGGGGTGCGCAAGCGATTCTCAGGTCGAAGTCTTAGTGTATTTCTTCAATCTCCCCTAACGTCTTCTCAAAAATATCCACGCCGATATCCACCTCGCGGTTATTGATGTTGAGGGGCGGGACCATGCGGATCGAGGATGGACCGCAGCCAAGTGTGAGGAGTCCGCTTTCAAATGCGCGCCTCACGATCCGATCACGGAGGTCTTTGTATTCCAGGGGGTCATCTCCTTTGGGAGCAAAATCCACGCCGATCATGAGGCCCATTCCGCGAATATCATGGATCAGTTGCGGATAGATCTGACGGAGACCATGCAGGCGTGAACGGAGATTGGCACCTTGGAAATACGCATTATCCATAACGCCATTTTTTAGCTCATCGAGCACTTGGAGCGCTGCGCGGCAGGAGACGGGATTCCCACCGAAGGTTGATGAGTGCGTTCCGGGCGTTAATTTTTTTGCGACGGTATTACGACTGATCGTTGCGCCGATGACAGTGCCGTTCCCGAGACCTTTGGCCATCGTCGTGATATCCGGTTGCACGCCGAAGTGCTCCATGGCAAACATGGTTCCCGTTCGCCCGGCACCGGTCTGGACTTCGTCTGCAATAAGGAGGATGCCATGATCGTCGCAGATCCGTCGTAAACGCTGGATATACTCTTTTGGCGGGACGAGATATCCGCCTTCGCCTTGAATCGGTTCGATGAGGATGTAGGCGACTTCGCTCGGATTGAGAAGACGCCGGAAGGTGCTCCCTTCAAGTTCATCGAGACGCTCAAGATACTTCCCCTGATGGGTATCAGGGTAGGGGATATGATGAACGTATTGACTCATGAGCGTACTAAAACCGGTGCGTTGAACGATGTTACTGGCGGTATGACTTAAACTGCCCGCACTTCGTCCATGGAAGGCGCCGATAAAGCTGATGCCGTACGGTCGCCCCGTGGCAAACTTGGCGAACTTGATCGCGGCTTCTACCGCCTCGGTCCCGGAGTTGCTTAAAAAAACTTTGTGATCCCCTCCGGCGAGGATAGCAAGACGCTTACAAAGATCGGCGTAGGGTTTGGTATAAAAATCCGCATCGGAATAATGCAAAAGTTTGCCTGCTTGTTCTTGGATGATCCGCGTGATCGCAGGATGGTTGTGGCCGAGATTATTGACGGCAATGCCGGTTGCAAAGTCGAGGTAGCAGTTACCGTCCACGTCCCAGACAAAACTCCCGTCGCCATGATCGGCGACAAACGCATACGGAGCTTTGGCATGGGTGTCCGTAACATACTTTCGGTGATCACGGATGACCGCCTGTGCGCGGGGACCGGGTGGGGGGAAGATGACAGAGGGTATTGTTTTATCATTCGTAGGATCGCCAGTGTCCTCCCGTTCGGATTTGTGGGAACCAGGGAAGGCATCGAGGTTGTCATGGGAAGACATAGAAAAAACAGTGTAGGTGAATATTGTTGTTCTGCAATATGATCTCTATGTAGCAATGATTCGAAAATCGTTGGGAGATATTTTTTGATTGGCACCATGACGATCATTACAAGTTTCAATATATATATGATGATGATGCAAGTTGTTTTGATTCTTCGATCTTGTCATGTTTACGAATGTTATGGAGAATAGGTGGGTTTAATCGATCCCTTCCCATCCCTTCCCTTCCTTTATTATGCAGGCATACTTGTCCCGTCAATCTGTTTGCTCGCGTTTGAGCGGACTGCTTTTTGGTTTGCTTCTCCTCTTTAGTGCGACGGTAGCGGAGGCCGCCGAGCGGCACTGGATCGGGAGTGATAGCGCGGCGGATAAAACAGCGTGGCTCACTCCTGCCAACTGGTCTGCGACCAAAGGGGGTGCCAGCGCGAATGCCGTACCCACCTATGAAGATAAAGTTACCTTCGATACCGGGGGAGGGGATGTCAATGTGGCAGGTATCGCAAAGATGGCTTCGCTCACGCTGGCGGCAACGTGGACCGGGTCGGTCAACGTCGGGACGGGATGGCTTGTGGTGAAGGGTCAGGGCATCAGTGTGCAGAGCGGGCGACTGCTCTCGACATCGGCGGGTATCGTCACGACGACCGGTTCGTATATCCAGACGGGGGGAGTGGTGACCATGAAGCAGCTCTCCCTCTCCGGTGCGTTGTCTATCACGCGCGGTGGCAAAGGGGCGGATAACCTTTATTTCACCTCTACAGGAACGATCCTCTTCAACCATGCAACCGCCGATCAAACCTTCACGGTCCAAAGGACGGTTACGGGGACGATTGCGTTCTCGGGTATTACCCT
>JACPXZ010000031.1 GCA_016196225.1 Candidatus Peregrinibacteria bacterium | reverse complement strand
AGTGAGGATATTTCGCACATTTTCCGCGCTGCCCTGAACCACGATCACACGAGGATCTTGCATTGTTTCTTTTAGCATCTGCACAAGTTCCGGATTCGTTTCGATCAGGATCAGTTTTGCATCGGGACGCATCCGTTCCAAAATCGGTTTACTGATGACTCCCGTTCCCGGTCCATACTCGACGATCACCATGGCTTTTTCGAAGTCGATCAGCTTACAGATTTTGCGTATGCCGAAACGAGACGTCGGAGCGATGGATGCAACGCCAGGATCTTTTAAAAACGATTCGAAGAGCGTCGGCATTGTCTAGCGCTCAGATTCCGTTGCAAGTTCCACCATCTGACTTGCTGCGAGGTGAATGCCATCCTCTAATGCTTCGATGCTTGGAGCGCCCGTCTCCGCCAATATTTGTTGTTCAGAAGGATGCAAGATCGCTCCTGACATCTGCGTTCGCTCTTTTGCCTGCCGTGCTACTCGTTGTATTTCCTCCAGCGGAACGTTTGCGGTATTTGGCTTCAATGGGACAGGAATTCTAGGGATTTTATCGTCTTCGAGAGCCATAAAGTAGAGAGGGGAAAAGTACGTACGATTGTACTCTTTCCTTCCTGCGGTTCTACAAAATCCCGTATAATCCTCTCTCATGGCTTCCACTCCCATCTTCGCCGGCCTCAATCGCGATGTCTTCGATACCGCGAACCCCTCGCCGTATGCGGATGGGATCCAAAAGGGCTTAAGCGAGGCGCTGATCCGAAAGATCAGTGCGGACAAAAAGGAACCTGCCTGGATGCTGGAGCATCGTCTGAAATCATTTCAGATTTTCAAAGAGAAGGCGCTTCCGACCTGGGGAGCGGATCTCTCGCAGTTGGATCTCGATGACATCATCTATTACGCGTCTGCGGGGACGCAGGAAACGGATGATTGGGGTGAAGTGCCGGAAGAGATTCGGCGTGTGTACGATCGCCTGGGGATCCCGGAGGCAGAGCGCAAAGTGCTGGCGGGAGTCGGTGCGCAGTATGAATCCGAAGTCGTGTATCACAGCCTCAAGAAGAAGTGGGAGGAGCTCGGCGTCATCTTCTTGGATATGGATGATGCTTTGCAATTACATCCGGAGCTCGTTCGGAAATATTTCATGAAGTGCGTGCCGCCAACGGACCACAAGTTTGCGGCGTTGCATGGCGCAGTCTGGAGCGGGGGAACATTCCTCTACATCCCGAAGGGCGTCAAAATGCAGGAGCCCCTCCAGGCGTACTTTCGCATGAATGCGAAAAATATGGGCCAATTCGAGCACACCTTGATCATCGTGGAGGATGAGGGCGAGGCGCACTACATCGAAGGATGTTCTGCTCCCAAATATGGATCGCACGCGCTCCACGCAGGGCTCGTCGAGATCTTCGTGAAGCCCGGAGCGAAGTGCCGCTACAGCTCTGTGGAGAACTGGAGCCGCGATACCTATAACTTGAATACGAAGCGCGCCATCGTGGAGCGCGATGCAACCATGGAGTGGATCGGCGGGAACATGGGCAGTGGCGTCACGATGCTCTACCCGTGCTCCGTCCTCGTCGGCGAAGGAGCCCGCTGCGACCATATGGCGATCGCCTTCGCGAATGCCGGACAATGGCAGGACACGGGCGCGAAGGTCCTCCACATGGCCCCGCACACATCCAGCAAAGTGACGAGCAAATCGATCAGCAAGGGCGGAGGAGTAGCAGTGTATCGTGGTCAGCTGAAAGTCGGGCCTATGGCCCACGACTGTACGGCAAACGTCGAGTGCGACGCGCTCCTCCTCGATGAATTCTCGCGCACTGACACGATCCCGGATATCCAAATCCGCAATAACGACGTAACCGTCGCGCACGAGGCGACGGTGGGGAAGCTTTCCGAGGAAGATCTCTTCTATTTGCAATCGCGAGGCATCCCGTTGGACGAAGCGCGTGCCATGATCGTGAACGGCTTCATCGAGCCGATCGTGCGAGCCTTGCCGCTGGAATACGCCGTGGAAATGAACCGACTTATTGAATTGGAAATGGAAGGATCTGTGGGATGATATGGCCTGCCGACCGGAGCAGAAGTAAATGTTATTTTTGTCTGTAGCCCACCTTCGTCCGCCTCGGCGGACTTCGGCGGGCGACCTTCTGCGAAGGTCGGAAGGATCTGTCGGATGATCACTCACGCGAGGTCGCCGCGAGGAGCATGTTCAATGCGGTGTTTGAACGTTGCTTTGACGGTTTGGATTTTGTCGAGAAGCGTCTGGATGGTGGATTGTCAATCCGCCTTCGCCCTGCGGGGCTCCGGCGAGATGAGGAGCTTTGGATGCCGTGCATCAGCTTGCGAAGGCAATGGTCTGATTCCCCGATCGCATCGGAAAAAGAGTCCAGAGCCCTGCCTGCCGGCAGGCAGGTTGCTCTGGGGTTCATACCAATGATTTTCCATAGCGGAAAATAAGTAGGCATCATAGCAGCCTCACGCCCTGTTTGTCAGTATACTGAAGACTCCATGAACTTCATTCTTATCCCCGGCTCGCCCTCGACTCTTGTGGTGCCCAAGGGGATGAGCGTCCTCGAACCGATCGAACTGCGCATCACCGATGCGGCGAGCCATTTTGTCATCACGGCGGAGGAAGGAGCCAATGCGACCGTCGCATTCTTTTTAGAATCCGTCGCATCAACACTCGAACATCGAGTGGAGGTGATCGTGAAAGAAAACGCGAAGCTCATGATCCTCACCGTGCAAGATGCGACGCGGGAATCCGCTGTGACGATTAAGCAAGAGAGCAAGATTTCCGCAGGAGGAGAGATCCGCTGGCAAAATGTGTCGATCGGCGGGAAAACCGTGGAGCATGATTTGCGCAGCGAAGCCATCGGCCAGGGTGCGCTGTCACAGGTCGATTGGGTTTTCTATACGAAGGACCACGAGCGCCAGCAGCTCTCTGCTCGCAATGTGTTCTCGGCCAAAGACGGAGGAGGGGAGATCACGCTCAAAGGAGTCGCGGAAGAGTACGCTGCGGCGAAGTGCAATGGAATGATTGAAATCGGGCTCAAGGGCGGCGGGACAGATACTTATCTGACGGAAGAAGTATTGATGCTCGACCCCACGGCGAAGGTGGATGCGATCCCCGGACTCGAGATCAAAACGAACGATGTGAAGGCGAGTCACAGTGCGACGGTCGCGCGCGTCACTCCCGAAGATCTTTTTTACTTCGCTGCACGCGGGATCGCCCCGCGCGATGCCAGGCACATGTACGTGCGTGGGTTCCTGGGCGATCTGGTCGCGAAGATCGAGCAAGAACCGTTGCGAGAAGCCGTTCTCGAGCGTATCGAGCAGAAGTACGGCGTGGCGCTTTAGCGGGCAAAATGGATGAAATGGGGTTTGTGCATGGGGTACAATACCCCGCTATGTCGAAGAAAAAATCTGCACCGGACTTGCCTGCGCTCGGTCCCAGACTGCAGGGGAGGATCGAAGATTTTCGTATAGACAGAGACGCGGATCAAAACGACGTACATTCACTGGTTGTAAAGATAGAAGAAGGAAAGAGGAATCAATTGGTCGTCCTTCTTACAAATCCGGATGTGACCATTCCACGAGGCAAGCAATCCATCGAAGGCCAAGGCATCGTGCGAACGTCTCTCGCTCCACACACACATGAAAAGAATGCACCGCGTTACGCTGCCGTAGAGGATCACATCATTGAAGAATGCCGTACCGGCTACATGGCCGTGGTGGCCGAAGGCGTCGTGTCGCTCATAAAAGGACCTGTTGTCATAAAGGGGCGGAAGTATGAAACTCTCAAAGGCGATGCAGTGACCATCAATCTCGAGAGCGGCCATGTGATGCCAGTGATCTCCCCGGATGCGTTTCGAAGATTCCAACGAAGAACCGACCGAAAAGTGATCCTGGACGGAGAGCGCCTCGTCCTTCTCAGGGATGAAGAGGCAGAGTAAAGTTTCTCCATACTTCGTTCCCTCCGTACGCGTGCGTCGCAGCGCCGTTTCGCATCTCACCGCAGAACACTCCAAAAAACCCTTTACCACCTTCGCGCGGTGGGTGTCCTTCATCGCGGGTCAGCCGTATGCGTTCATTCTCGCCCTCTTTTTGATCATCCTGTGGGGAGTCATAGGTCCCATGTTTGGCTACAGCAATACGTGGCAGCTCGTCATCAACACGACCACTACCATCGTGACATTCCTGATGGTCTTTCTGATTCAAAATTCCCAGAACCGAGACAGCCAAGCAATGCAGATCAAGCTCGACGAACTCATTCGCACGACCGAAGGGGCGCACACGGCATTATTGGATCTCGAAGAGCTCACGGAGCCGGAGCTCCTCGCGATCAAGGAGAAGTATGAGCATCTTGCGCTGCAGGCTCGGACAGCTCTGCGAAAGGGGAAAAGTGATCGGGGGACTCCGGAGATTTGAACGGTTGATCGAGCGGAGGAATGGCGTTTGGCGCGGCAATAGGAGAGGAAAAAGATGGTCTCGGCGGTCCCATGTATGGCTCATATGCTTTGCCGACGAAGTATCCGGCTATGGCTGCAAGCGTGAGAAAAGAAAAGCGTCTGATATTTTCCCGCACGCTCACTTCTGGGGTATCTGCGTACTCGGGATAGACTCTAAGTTGTGGAGCTGCGCGCATGCGAGGAGTGTCTACCCCGGAACTATGTACAGCAAAATATACAATGGAGGACATCGATATTTTGGCTTACAGAAGACCTTTAATTGCTTTTGTGATGATCTGTCTGGCCTCGAGAAGAAACCCGAGTGAACAGGAGGCAATTTTTAGAGCAGGATGCACGTCTGCGTGCCTTTTTGGAGTGACGGCTACTTCTTGATCGATGAGCCCATGACGCACTGCCACTTCGTGCAATTCTCGCTCGAAGCGCTCGCCAAGTTCCGGGGGGATCCAGAGTGCAGCTGGCGGCGAGTCATTCGCTGAAGGCACGTCTTCATGCTACTCCTGCTCCGGAGGAGTCAAACTGACCGTATTCACGTCGAGCGTTGTTGGCTTACTCGTAATATCATCCCGTTCCTCGGTGAGGTACATGATGCCCCCGAGAGCACCCCGCACAGTTGCAAGTACAACAGCACTGAGACCGAGACACTTCAGCATATCTCTCCTCTCGATGTATCCCTCCTCGCCTTCTTCAGCTTCTCGGTAGCGAATCGTCATGCGCTCACGCTATGCCTCTCTGGAGATGTGTCAAAAAAATCATCCTCCACCCTCGGCCCATTCGCTTCGCTCAGGGCCTATCGCAGATAGCCCTCGTAAAAAAACTTTGGGTCGTACTGAGCAACGTCGAAGTACGGCTGCGCTCCCGCCTTCGTCCCGCATGCGCGGGACTACGGACGGGCAGGCAGGGTGAAGCAAATCTTCACAGCATTGTGTAGCCCTGGTACCAGATGCTCGCTGCGGCTCGCATCGGTACAGGGCTTGTAGTCACATCCGTTTCAGTGAATCAGGTACTCCAAAATTCGCCTCATCGTGTAGTAGACCCTCCTTCGCTCCGCTGAGTCGGAGCTACGGAGGGCAAGGAAGGCATCACAAAACTCCGTTCGCCTCATCGTGTAGTAGAGAAGTATCTGGGCTGCAATGCCTCGTGCCCTCGGAGGGAGGGGAAAAGGCACTACAGGATGTTTCCCAGTCAATAATTTTGCATGATGATCCTAAACATCAATCAGAGCATGCATCTCCCCCGTAAAGGACATAAATGTCCCACGGGGGACAGGGTTATTCCCTGGTAAGGAAGTGTTCCATCCGCAGGTTCTCCTACGGATACCTTGTTACGACTTAGTCCCAATCAGCAGTTTCACCGTGATTCCACCCATTGCTGGTAATGGAGCTTCGGGTGCCCCTGCCTTTCATGACTTGACGGGCGGTGAGTACAAGACCCAGGAACGTATTCACCGTAGTATGGCTGACCTACGGTTACTAGCGATTCCAACTTCATGCAGGCGAGTTGCAGCCTGCAATTCGAACTGAGACCGGGTTTTTCGGATTAGCTCCGTCTCGCGACTTCGCTGCCGTTTGTACCGGCCATTGTAGCATGGGTGTTGCCCCAGGCATAAAGGACACGCTGATCTGACGTCATCCCCACCTTCCTCCGCCTTGGAGGCGGCAGTCTCCCATGAAAAAACAACATAGGATGAGGGTTGCGCTCGTTGGCTGACTTAACAGTACACCTCAAGGCACGAGCTGACGACGACCGTGCATCGCCTGTCTTAGGGTTCCTTGCGGCACCTCGACCTTTCGGCCGAGTTCCCTAGATGTCAAGCCTGGGTGAGGTCCCTCGTTTGTCATCGAATTAAACCCCATGCTCCACCGCTTGTGTGGGTCCCCGTCTATTCCTTTGAGTTTTAGCCTTGCGGCCGTACTTCCCAGGCGGCGAGCTTAACGCGTTAGCTAAGGCACAGGATCTATTGAAGATTCCTACACCGAGCTCGCATAGTTTAGGGCGTGGACTACGGGGGTATCTAATCCCCTTTGCTCCCCACGCTTTCGTCCCTGAGTGTCAGTACACCCCCAGCATCCTGCCTTCGCTTTTGGCGTTCTATCGTGTATCAACGGATTTTACCCCTACACACGACATTCCAGATGCCTCTGAGTGACTCCATCCATGCAGTTTCCGGTACGTATACAGAGTTAAGCTCTGTGATTTCATACCAGACACACACGGACACCTGCGGACGCTTTACGCCCAGTAATTTCGAGTAACGCTCGCATCCTACGTCTTACCGCGGCTGCTGGCACGTAGTTAGCCGATGCTTTCTCCTGAGGTACCGTCAAAATTTCGTCCCTCAGAACAGGAGTTTACGCCTAAAAAAGGTTTCGTCCTCCACGCGGTGTCGCTCCGTCAGGCTTGCGCCCATTGCGGAAGATTCCTAACTGCTGCCTCCCGTAGGAGTATGGGCCGTGTCTCAGTCCCATTCTGGCTGGTCGATCTCTCAATCCAGCTACCCGTCATAGCCTTGGTAAGCCGTTACCTTACCAACAAGCTGATAGGCCGCAGGCTCTTCCCGAACCGAAAAATCTTTACTCTTACGAGATCATCCGGTATTACTCCGCCTTTCGGCGGGATATCCCTGAGTTCGGGGGAGATACCCACGTGATACTCAGCCGTTCGCCGTGGGTCTAAACCCACTCGACTTGCATGTTTGAGGCGCACCGCTAGCGTTCACTCTGAGCTAGGATCAAACTCTTCATAAGAAGAGCGAACTTGCTCAACAAAAAAAAAGAATTCGAGGTTGTGTTATTGAACTATAAATAATTCAAACAAGTGGTTTCTCTACTCTGCGATGGTGTGAAAGATCTCTGGATCTTTCACCCTGCTTGCCGGCCGTAGTCCGCCTAAGGCGGACGAAGGCTGGAGTTATCGAAGGGTGAAGGATCGATTTCTCCCAAAGGGACCCCTTCGGGGCAAAATATCTGCATCTGCTGCCACTATGCAGCGGTTTATCTTAAGGGAAGGGAAGACTTCGTCAAGGATTTATCCATATTTTGCTTGTTTTTTAAAATATGCCAGCGTAGTTTAGCTCCGTTTTAGACGCCTCGCATGGAGCAATCATGCCAGGTTTACCCATCGTTCTATGCCTTTGAGTGTTACGAAAGCTTCAGCGGAAGATCAAGAGGATGTCCTCCCAGAAAATGGACGTCTGTATGAGTGTACGGTGCTCTATCCGTTGTCTTTATCCCAAAAAGAGGAACAGGATCTTCGCAAAAATATCGAAATGTTTTTTACAGAGGTAGGTGGGCAACAAGTGGCGTTCGATGTATGGGGCCGGCGGGGGCTGGCATATGCGATTGGAGGCGCGCATGAAGGGAATTTTGTTGTGTATCACTATCACTTAGATCCTGCACACGTACGGGAAGTGGATCGGCAAATCCGGATTTTGCCGGGTGTTTTACGTCATCTGCTGATCAAGCTCCCGGAGGGGTACAGCATTGTCCGGTACTCGCAATTGTTTGAGATATGGCAGGAGGAGCAGAAAACCAGTGTTGTACGGGAGCGTATTACAAAAGAAGAACATCTAAAAAAGCGCGTTATTGAACGGGCATCAAAACGAACAGTCTCTGAAAAACCGGACCGTTCCAAAGGTGGATTGACAGCGCAGGCTCTTACGAAAGGGATCGAAAAAATTATTTCTGATGAAGATATTCATCTCTAATGGTATCCATACATATGACGCAACGTTCTTCTCAACATAGTGTTCCCCGCAAGCGATGTCCTTTTTGTGAAAAAGAGGTGAAGTACATCGACTACAAAGACTACCCTGCACTGAAGTCGCATGTTGATTATTTTGGGAACATGCGCAAGCGATATCACACCGGTGTATGTCTCCGACACCAGAAGAAACTGCGGCAGGCAATCGAGCGTGCGCGTTTTATGGGGATGCTTTCTTATCGCAAGTAGGAAAATCTATGTCTGGACATAGTAAGTGGGCAAATATTCGGGTAAAGAAGACGGCGCAGGATGCCGCGCGCGGGAAGGTATTCACCAAACACGCGAAATTGATTGAGATCGCGGCGCGGGCTCAAGGCGGGGATCCAAATAACAATCATGCTCTCCGTAACGCGATCGAGAATGCGCGAGCAGAGAATGTGCCGAATGCCAATATTGAGCGAGCGATTAAAAAAGGGATGGGAGAAGGGGGTGGTTCACAAATGGAAGAGGTTCTTTATGCGTGTTACTTGCCGGGGAGTGTCGCCTGTCTCATTGAATGTCTCACGGATAACCGCAATCGCACCATTGCGAATCTTCGCGGCATCATCGAGAAGAACGGGGGAAAGTGGGCAAACGTAGGGTCGGTGGCGTTTTTGTTTGAGCGAGTGGGAACGAAGTATCTCCCTAAGCAATGTAGCGCCATACCAGACGAAGCAACAACAAAGAAGATTGCGGATTTTATTGAGCTTCTGAGAGAAGACGAAGATGTATCGGAGGTTTTTACCAATTTCCCTATTGCATAGCATTTTTCCTCTTCCGAGGGGTGCGATTAAGGTGAGGGGATATGAGGTTCGTTTATATATAGATCGCATCTGACCCCCTCTCCCTGGCCCTCCCCCGTCGGGGGAGGGAAAAATAGGATCTGTATTAGAAAAACTGGGGCTTTTTTAATCTATTTAACGATCAATTCAACCTGTGCTTCTGCTGTATTCCCCGCCAAATCCTGTGCCGTGGCACGGAGGGGGTAGATTCCGGTATCTTCCTGAAGAGTATAAAAGAGTTCATACGGGGCTTTTGGTTTTGTGGAAAGAAGACGGTTGCCAAGAAAAAACTGGACATATTTAATTCCGCCCTCTGCGTCCGATGCTTCTGCAATGAGATGGAGCTGCGATCCTTTGACGAGAGTAATGTTCTCTTGGGGGATAAGAAAAGAGATATGTGGGGGATTTTTATCTTCTTCAAAGCGGAACCGAACGGTGTCATTCGTGCTGTTGAAGTATCGATCGACAAACTCTACTTCCAAAGTATGTTCCCCGTTTTTACTGATAGAATGGGGAACATCGACGATGGGTTCTGCAGTGGAACCGGTTCCCTGTACGGTTGCCACCACCTTGCTGTCGATCCGGTATATAACGGCTTGTGGGGAAGAAGAGAGAGTAATGCGAGGTTGAAAGGAGGGATACGTCGCCGAACCGCCATTGGAAGGAGTAAGAATACGAACAGAGGGGGAATCAAGACGACCGGGAGTGAGGGCTAGGGTACATTTTTCCATCGGCGCTATCGGGAGAGGGATGAGGGAACCCGAATGATTTGGAGTGGCGTACCACAAACGTGTTTGTTCCTGTGTCCACATTTGCACTGCTTCTTGCCATTCTGGAAAACGCTCCGGGAGAAGATTGTACGGAACAAGAACATCTCGATTTTCTTGCGCATCGGATGGACACTCATCTGATGCGAGGAGATTCGTCACTTTGTCGATGAGGAGACGTGTGCATCCTGAATCCGTATGCGTAGGAGGTTTTTCCTTCAGGAAAAATTCAGGTTGTCTCGAAGTCACCGGTGTGCAGGCACTGGGAAGTTCTCCCGACAGTGTAGAGATTTGTATCTGTACCATACCGTCCGGTTTTGTAAATGATGTCGGGAGGGGTTCCTGTATTTCTGATGCAAGGATTTTGTGTGCCTGAATCATAAAGTCACGCCAGAATGGACTGCCTGAATTAAGTCCGTCTCCCTTTTCGTACATGGAAGTAGCATCGGCGTTTCCTACCCATACACCAGCAACGAGGTTTGGAGTGTAACCGATAATCAAACCATTAGTGGGCTTGAGAAGGAGACAATCGCCTTCACTCTCGATATCCTTTTTCTCGTTTTCTGGGATTTCCTCTCGCTCGAGGCATTTATTACTTGTTCCAGTTTTGGCAGCGGTTTCGAAGCCGGGGATAGAGAGTTGGGTTCGCCAATATCCCGGTGGACGTGCCGTTTCATCACTGAGAATCGATGTGATCTGATAGGCAATCCGCGGATCGAGGACCTCTTCGTCGAGAGGAGGATTTTCAGTGTTTGTGTGAACGTTACCCTCGGGCTCTGCCTCAAAGAGAATATTACCGTATTTATCGGTAATGCGGCGGATGGTTTGCAACGGTTTAAAAATACCCTGAGATGCAAAGGTGCTGTATCCGTGCACCATTTCTATAAGAGGGACTTCTGCAGCACCGAGTGCCAGGGGCCAACCATATTCAAAAGACGGGTTGATACTTTTTTCCGCGTATCTTTTTTCTTGGGGGGTGAGTACTCCCATACGTGTCGCGAGACGAAGGATTTTTTCTTCCGCTCCGGCCAGAAAAAATGTTTTTGCCGCTGGAATGTTGCGAGAGGAACCGAGAGCTTTACGGATCGTGAGAGGTCCTAAGAATTTGGAATCGAAGTTTTGCGGTTCATCGTCTCCAATTTTGGTTGGGACATCGTAGAGTACCGTTGCCGGTCCGTAGCCTTCTTGGAATGCACTGGCATACACAAAAGGTTTAAAACTGGATCCCGGTTGTCGAGGCGATCGCGCCATGTCGATTTTGCCTCCGTGCTCTGTATCGTGAAAGTCGGTGTTTCCCACATAGGCGAGAACCTCTTTTGTGGTCGGGTGCATAGCGACAAGAGCAACATTATGCGCGCCGTAAATTTTTAGAATATCCGGCGCGTGGCGGGCGACAATACTTTCCGCACGTTCCTGCAGCGGCCAACTCAATGTGGTTTCGATCCTCAGACCGCCTTGTTCGAGGATATTTTCCTCTGATGTCACTCCAAGCAAGTTTTCCACTTGTTCGCGGATCCATAATACAAAATGCGGCGCTCGAATATTTTCGCGTACCATTGTGAATGTTATGGATTCGAGATTTGCCAATGCCTGCAGTTTTTCGGTCTCCGTGATAAATCCGAGTTCTTGCATGTTGGAGAGCACCTGATCTGTTCGTCCACCGATATATTGAGAACGCCCTTCCATGTCGAATGTGGTCCCAATGAGACCGACAATGATTTGATCATCATCAATATCGGATACGGATGTTATTGCACCGGTACGTATGGCGTTCCATGCGCTATCGGTCAGTTCCGTATGCAGATGTTCCCCGTACGGATTAAAGTACGATGGCCTCTGAGGGAGCGCTGCAAGGATGACCGATTGTGCAAGAGTGAGGGTATGGCTCGACGTACCGAAATAGGTGGAGCTTGCCTGTTCAATACCGTACGCATTACGTCCAAAGGGGATCCAGTTGAGATAGAGTTCCACTAGTTCGTCTTTAGAGAATTTCTGTTCCAGTTGGCAAGCAAGCATAAGCTCTCGGACCTTTCGGGTGATTCGTTTTTGTCTGGTGAGAAGTGCCGTGCGGGCTAGTTGTTGGGGGATTGTGGATGCGCCTTGAGATTTATATCCTCCAAAAACATTAGCAAGAACCGCGCGTGTGATCGCGCGGATATCGATGCATCCGCGGTGATAGAAGCGTTCATCTTCGATCGCAATGATGGCATTTTTCATGTGGACGGGAATCTCCGACCCGGGAATAAACGTGCGGTCTTGTTCACTAAATAGACGATATAACTCGATGCCGTTTCTGTCGGTCAGTGTTGTGCTCTGTGCAGCGATGAGAGTGCGGGGATCGTCGATATTGGGCAATGTCATGAACAGAAAGAGGACATAGAGGATCCCCATACTAAGCACACATGCTCCCCCCAATACGATCCGGCGCTTTGATGGCGGTACTACCCGCAGTGAATGAATGTCGAATGTTTTTGAGGTAGGGGAGATTGTTGACGATCCGTCAGTTTTGAGCGGCCGTGTGTGAAACTGAAATTGAGACATGTTTTATTCCCCTAAAAAGAGTTCTATGCTATAATGACTTGATGAGGATCATACAGCAGATTTTATCGATACCGGAAGCAGTGCAGGCGTATCAAACGCAGCCATTCACGATTGTTATCGGAACGCCGAATCTTACACCCCTAACCGTTCTCGGGAATGTCGTTAACTTTTTAATGAAAATGGGTGTTTATGTATGTATTACTGTATTGATGTTGGGGGCGTTTTATATGGTCTTTTCACGGGGTAAGGAGGATCTTCTCCAAAAAGGGAAGGATCTCATGATCGGAGCTGTTGTCGGTCTTGCGGTCATTCTCGGAGTGTACGGTATCATACGTACGTTCTTCTTTGTTCTTTATAAGATCTGATATGGCACATGCGCATTCGTCATCCATTATCGATAAGCTGGCACACGCAGAGCAGCTGAAGATGGCCGGAGAACATACTGAGGCTCTCGTGCTGCTCGAAGAAATTCTTTGCGATGATCCGGAAAACATCACTGCTCTTGAAGAGGTTGCCGATAATGAATTAAGTATGGAACATTACCAACGCGCAGAAACGGCGGCACGACATGCCATTGCCTTGGATACCATGAGTTACACCGGCCATTATATCCTTGGTTTTCTCTATTCGCGTAAGGAGAAATGGGACTTGGCGCTGACACATTTGCAACTCGCCAACAAGTACCAATCAAATAATGCAGAAATTCTTCGATGTCTTGGATGGGCTCTGTTTCGACATGGCGCATGTCCTCAGGGTGTGGTGACTCTCGAACGTGCGCTGAATTTGGAGAGGGATAACACATTGATTCTTTGCGATCTTGGAGTGGTGTATTTGCAACTTCGTCGTTTTGCCAAGGCGCGTGCGCTTTTTGTGCATTCATTGGAGCTAGAACCGGACAATGAACGTGCGCGTGAGTGTGTACAGGCAGTGGAAAAACTGGAGAAGGAAATGAAAAGTATGAATGGATGAGCGAATCTCCGTACGCTATACTTTGTTCCATGGTCCATATTCCCGTCATGGTACGATGGAGTTTAGTTCATGGATGCCGTTTGGTATGGCGCGGGGGCATATGTTGGCCGGTATACGGCCTCTTGCTCATTTTTTTTGTTATGTGGCATATGATTATAGTGGGATTGGTTTGGGGAGAGGAATATCGGGAGTTTCTCCTTGTGCATAATGAGGTATTTATACACATACGAGGAGACATCTCTGATCAAAAGAGACAGGAATTCTTTTCCGCATTGCAAGCATTACCGTTTGTCAAACGCGCCACTTATATCACACGAGAGAAAGCTCTTGATCGTATGCGGAGTACACGGCCGAATGTTCTTGCAGTGCTTGAGGGGGCCAGTGACCTGCGTCAAATTCCGGATATGATTACCGTGCAGATGACATCGCTCCAAGAGAGAGCGCTCCTTGATGGGTTTTTGTTGGATAGTCCATGGCAACGCGTCATCGATCCGGCGATGTTTGTGCACGAAACCGATGATGTACTGAAGTCAGTTTTACAGGTAAGAGTGGTTTATGGTGTTCTTGTAACGATGATGGTGATGTTGTGTACTCTCGCCGGTCTTTTCGTGTTGTGTATGATGGGAATCATGAAAGGCGATATATATCAGTTGCCTCTGCGTATACGGAATGTGCGTCAGGGTGGGGGGAACGGGTTTGTGTGCGCGTTACCCTTCATTGTAGGGTGTTCTATTTGGGGATGGTTGGCGGCAGTCGGGAGCTGGGTATTGATCGTATTATTTGGATGGTCATTATTCCCGTCGGTGCTCCGTTTCTCGGTTTCTTCTGTGGATTGGGGATATATCCTTTTTGTCATCGGCGTCGGGGAGATCCTTGTATTACCTTTGGTGATCGGTTTCATTGGATGGATAGTGACGTGTGATGCGCGACCCCGATCATCGTTGTGAAACATTCGTCGATGTGTGCGGCAATCGTGCTCCATGCATACGATGTCGGCGAGACCGATCGTTTGTGTGTGCTACTGACGCAAACGCATGGAAAAATTGTCGCTCGGGTACCGGGCGCGCGTCAGTGCAAGAGTCGTATTGGCGGGGCGACTCTCCCGCTTCATTGTATTGTTGTTACGCTGCATGCGACACGCAGTGGATGGTACATGCGCGAAGCGCGATTGGTTCATGCGTGCCATACAAAGCAGCCCCTTCTCCTGCAGCAAGGGGTGGAAATGCTGATGCTTCTCCTTCAGGACGAAGAACCGGTTCCTGAAATATTTGCGTTGACCGAAGAATTTTTTGATATGTGCCCCGCTAGCCTCGTTCCATTTACCGCGAAACTTTTGCATATTATGGGCGTATTACCGGTGAATGATGAAGATGAGAGATTTAAAAATCTTTCGTCATGCGGACAAGATTTTGTGCGCTACTCTGCACGGAATGAATCATTACACAGCATTGAGGAACGATTTCCACATGATGACCCATCCCTTCCGATATTTTGTGATGTCATTCTCCGTGAGCAACTGCCGCGCCCCCTGCGCTCTGCGGCTATTGCATCCGTGATGTGTTCATCATGAAGAGGGCGGAGGGGAACCGCAAGCATCGAGGGCTTTATTGACAAGAGCGTCTGCACGGAAATTATCCTCACGTGGAATGTGGACAAAGGAAATATCCGCGAATAGGGAGCCCAACTCTTTTATTTCGTCGAAGAGAGGGCGGAGGGTACTCATTTTTACACGGTACTCTCCATTGAGCTGTCGTACGATGAGCTGGGAATCAAGATGGCAAATAAGACGGTTCGGGTGATATCGACGCGCAAGACGGAGCCCTTCGGCAAGGGCGCGATATTCCGCTACATTATTCGTTTCGATACCGATGCATTCCTCGTGTTCGCAGATGATTTCTCCTCGTTCCGGATCTTCAAGGATACAAGCGATTGCCGCCTGGCCGGGATTACCGCGGGACCCCCCGTCGGTGAAGAGATGCAACGTGCCTCCAACGGAAACGGGTTTCTCGGTTGCGGAGGGGTTTTCCTCTTCGATAGCTCTTTGTAGCGCATCTGCTGCAAATCGTTCCCGGTCTGCAGTATTTGGGAACATCTTGTTGAGAATGCGTTCGAGGGAAGGAGGAATGCGGAGCACGAGGATATTATATCTTATTTTTCCCCCTATCTCTGCATGAGTTACACGTAGTAGGGGTCTGACAACAGGTTACCTGAGGAAGATCAATGGTGAGACGGCCGTTCTTGACCAGAAGTTGCGCTCCTCCAACATGAGAGAGAAGGAGAGGAGAAACGATGATATGGACATCCGGCACATCTTCGCGAAAAAAAACGAGGTGATCAGCCGGATGTATCGCAGCAACCTCGAGAGCCAATTGTTGATTCTCGTCGATAATAATTGCGCAGAGCGATGGAGATCCTGATGCGGCGGTTATTTTTTTGAGGAGGAGAGCCGCCTCTTTGCTTATAGAAATGTTTGGCGGGCGTGAGGGGAGTTCCTGATACAAGAGATTAAGGTCGGTCATGAGATCCTCCGTATTTTCATGACTGATCGCGTGCTGTTCCATTCCTTCTCCTAATGTTTCTGATACGTTAAATGTGCATGAGGCGCAATGAATGCCATACCTGGCAAGGAGAGTTGCGGCATCCGGCAGCACTGCAAGAATTTCCCGAATCGGTGTACTTCTGCTGATTGGACTGGCATACTTTCCCATGCAGTGGAGCGTATATGTTTATGCTTTGCTCTGCACGTTTTATGCGTACGATTGCTCGTCTTTTTTCATTGGCACTGTTGCCGTTGGTGATGTTGATGCTTGGATGGCAACTGGGTGTTCAGTTTGAACAGCAGTCTCTCAAAGATACCTACAATCGTCTTGATTGGCTTTATGCAGGTCAGTCCGGGAGTGGGGAGTTAATACAGGATCCCGAGAAAGAGGTGGATATCACTTTGTTTTGGAGCGTATGGCGGCTTTTGATAGAACATTACATTGATCCGCAAGATCTTAAGGTGACACCGATGCTTTACGGCGCGGCAGGGGGATTGGTGAGGGCCATCGGGGATCCGTATACCACGTTTATGAAGCCGGAAGAAAAGAAGGACTTTATGGAGACTCTTAATGGAGAGTTGCAGGGTATTGGAGCGCAATTGACAGAACGGGATGGGTCCATTGTTGTGGTGACACCGCTCAAAGGGTCTCCTGCGGAACAAGCTGGACTGCGCGCGAATGATGTCATCAAACGCATCGATGGAGAGGATATCCTTGATAAGAATCTTGGGTATGTTGTGGGAAAAATTCGCGGCCCCAAAGGGACTTCTGTGACCATCGATATCCGACGGGAAAGTGCGGAGATTTCTCTGAATATTGTGCGGGATGATATTCGTGTGCCGAGCGTGGAGTTTGAAATGCGCACCGTCCAAGGGAAAAAGATCGGTATTGTCGCACTGAATCGATTTGGAGACGATTCCATCGAAGAAACCAGGGATGCTTTCAAAACCCTCATGAAGGAGGGCATGCAGTATCTGATATTCGATCTTCGCTTTAATGGGGGAGGATACCTCGAAGGAGCTGTGGATTTGACGTCGCTATTTCTCGAAAAAGGTAAAGTTGTTTCCGTAGAAAAACGCGGCCGACAATTACAGCATTTTTATGTAGATGGGAAACCGATTGTTCCGGACGTTCCACTTGTCATTCTTATCAACGAAGCGTCGGCAAGTGCATCGGAGATTGTGGCAGGGGCACTTCAGGATCATCAGCGTGCTCCCGTTATTGGAACAAAAAGTTTTGGGAAGGGGACGGTTCAAGAAGTGATTGATCTCCCGGGTGGGAGCAGCGTACGCATCACCGTGGCGCGTTGGCTCACGCCCAATGGGCGCACGTTCGATAAGGAAGGATTACTGCCGAATATCGTAGTCGAACGCACGGAGGAAGACATGAAAGCAGAAAAAGATCCGCAGATGGATGCCGCAATAGAGTGGCTCCTTAAAGAATAAAATTCCAATTTTTCCCTCTCTCGGTAAGGTACCCCTCCCGGCGGGAGGGGACAAAGGGGAGGGGGTCGACATGAAGTGTGGTGATGCGATAGAGCCTCATATCCCCTCATCTCAATCCTCTCCCGCCTGGAGAGGAAGAATTGTTCTCACATGTAACCCTTGTAAAAGCATTATCGTCTTTTCGTTCTTGATTATTCGAATAACTCTTCCCCACTAAAAAATCTTTTGATTTCTAGTTCCGCAGTCTCAAGAGAATCTGATGCGTGAGCAATGTTCATCATCTTGCAGGTTTTTGGGTCCTTACTTCCATACTCTGCGCGAAGCGTTCCTGGAGCAGCCAGTGTGCAGTCGGTCACGCCGAGAATGTCGCGTGTACGATTGACGATGTCATCTCCCTTCAGCGCGAGAATAATCACGGGGGACGAGCGCATGAATTTTTCGACATCGGGATAAAAGGGTTTGTCGGCGATGTGGGCATAGTGCAATCGGAGCGTATCTATCGGGAGCACTTCCATTTTGCAACCGATAATCTCAAATCCTTCTTGTTCAAACCGTGCAATCACCTTCCCGCAGAGGTGCGCGTGCAGACAGTCGGGTTTGAGGATGATAAGAGTGCGTTGCATAGATATTGTAGTATAGTGCGAGGTCGATTATTCCTTCAGTAAGTTCTCAAGTTTTTGTTGATCTTTTTCCTTCCCAATCACCACCAATCGCAGCTCTTCTACGCGGAGGAGTTTTTTTGCAAGTGCATTCACTTGTTCCGCGCTGACGCGATCGACTTCTGCAAAATATTCCGGAATATCGCGTACCGTCTGGTAAAGAAGGACTTGTTTGCCAAAAAAATGAGCGCGCTCCTCGCTATCCTCGAGATTAAGGGTGATTTTTCCTTTGAGGTATTCCTTCGCGCGTTTGAGTTCCTCGTCCGTGATCCCGGACTGGGCACAGGAGAGATATTCGTGCTTGATCGCTTTAATTGCTTCTTCCAGTCGAGAGGTATCGACTCCCGCGCTTGTGGAGAGTGATCCGGCATCCAGGTAGTTATCGACATCGGTTGCGATGTAGTAGCAGAGTCCCCGTGCCTCGCGGACATTAAGAAACATACGCGAACTCATGTTGCCACCGAGGATGATTGCGAGAATTTTTTGGGTAAAGTAGTTGGGATCCATTGCGCTTACTCCAGGGACACCAAGGACAATGTGCGATTGTTCGGTATGTTTGGTGCGTAAATACACATGGTCGGTGCCAAAGTTTTTAAAAGGAAGAAAATCCCTCCTGCGTTTTCCATCGATGGGAGCGAAATATTGTTTGGCGAGCGTGAGAGCGGTTTTCTCCTGGATATTCCCGGCAAAGACAAGAACGGCATTGTCTACGGTGTAGAGGAGGTCTTTGTGAAGTTGAAAATCTTTTTGACGGACGCTCCGGATGACCTTTTCTGTCCCAATGGTATCCCATCCAAGGGGCTGATCGCCAAGAAGAAGAATTTCAAAATCCCATCCCGCCCGGTACATGGGGGTATCCTGATACATGCGCTCTTCCTCCATGATCACACCGCGTTCTTTTTCGATTTCTTCCTGAGGGAAGGTGGCATAGAGGAGCATGTCGGAGAGAACATCGCAGGCAAGGTCCAAATGCGCGGATGCAATTTTGACATAATATCCTGCGTACTCCTTGCCGGTGAAGGCGTTAAACTCACCTCCTACTCCATCAAGCGTAATGCTCACGTCTTTGGTGGAAGTGTATTTTTTCCCGCCTTTAAAAAACATGTGTTCGAGGAAGTGACTAATCCCGCGTTCGGATTCTTCCTCGTATCGCGATCCCGCACCGACAAAAATATTTACCGTCACCGCTTTTGTGCCGTCGGACGGAGCCGTGAGGATGCGCAAGCCCGATGGTAATGTTTGGATCGAGTACATAAGAGTTTACAGTGGTACTGTTCCCCAAAAATTAAGAATGATAGTGAGTATAGCGAGGGTGATAAGAGGAATGGCAATGGTAAAGATCAGAACATAAGAAGTCTTTAATCCGCTATGTAAACTGCGGTAAAGACTCAATCCTCCGTAGATCAGCGTACATAACATAAGGGGGAGATCGGCAGTCGTCATCCACCAAAGAGGGAGGACGCCGCCTCGATTATTCTGAAAGAAGGCATACGCAATGAAGAAGCTGCTTCCAAGCACATAGAAGAACACTGCAAAGAGAGAGTGAAAGAATGAAAACACCTCTGCATCATAGGAGATATGAGCAAAAAAGTCCCGTATCCTAATGTTCTTTCTGTACCGTGAGACGCTTACGGCCCTTTGCGCGTCGGCGATTGAGGACATTTCTCCCCGTGGACGTGCGCGACCGGGTCAAAAAACCATGAGTCCGGAGCCGCCGTCGCCATTTGAGTTTACCAAGCATGTGAGGGGGAGAGTAAAGAGAAGCAAAAAAGAGTCAAGAAAAACCATTTAAGAATATCGTACGGGCTCCTCGGGGATGTTCATTTGTCTGTTAAGGGTCCGTGTGGCAATAAAGAGGTAATCGCCTAAACGATTAAGGTAAACCAAAAGAGCGGGATTTACCGATTCGATGTGAGAGAGGGCAACCGTCCACCGTTCTGCCCTTCGGCAAACCGTTCTTGCCTGGTGGAGGAGGCAACTCGAACGATTCCCTTTGGGAAGAAGAAATGATTGCTGCGGAGGAAGAGTGGATTCGAGAGCGCTTATTTGCCGTTCCAGGCATTCAATATCTTCCCCTCGAATGCGTTTTGTATTGATAGGCGTAATGGAAATGGGTGTTGCAAGATCGGCGCCGGCACGGAAAAGCGTATGTTGCAAAGGTTCGACAATCCGGCGGACGCTCGTCGGGATCTTCTCTGCAAGGACGAGACCGAGAATGGCGTTAAGTTCGTCAATGGTGCCCTCTGCGTGAAGACGGATGGAGTCTTTGGGAATACGGCCTTTCCCAAAAAGATCCGTCGTTCCTTTGTCCCCCCGTTTGGTGACGACGGACACTGTCATACCGTATGGGCAAGCAATGTCAGGCGCTCGTGTTCGCGCTGTACTTCACATTCAGTAAGAGTGCGCTCGGGTGAACGATAGGTGCACCGAATGGTCAGGTTATACGATGCGTCGTTTGGATTTTGTGCGAAGAGATCGTGCACGTTCACTTGTTCCAAGAGCGGTGATGCGGAGGTTAGACGCTTAAGGAGTGTCGAAGAGGATTTTTGATGATTCCAGGGGATCGTAATATCGTACACAATAGCGGGAAATTCGGGGAGAGAGGAAGAAAAAGGGGTAACGGGCAGGAGACCGGACAAATTTGTGAGATCGATCTGTCCGGAGGTAGAGAGTGAGGGGAGATCAAATGCAGAACATATGGCAGGATGCAGTTGGGAGATGATGCCGATAGGAATACCCCCCACGTGAATCGACCCGGATCGTGCAGAATGTGCCATAGGGGAAGGAGGAGCAGGATGTACTTCGGACGGGTATCCAATTTTTGTGAGGAGATGTGAAACGACGGAAGAGACGGCGAGAAGTGGGTGATCGGCAAGACGTGACTCTTTTTTAGGGATATAGAGAAGACCCAACTCTTCGTGTTCGGTGCCATCTTTATGAAAGACATGTGCGATGGTGAATGTCCGGAGAGCATCCTCTGCATGGAGCACATTCTTTTCTGCATGGACAAGGAGAGAGGGAATCGTATTTGGTTGAAGGAGAGAGGTATCCGATCCGAAGGGATTTTCAATGAAAAGCGCATCCCGGGGGTCCAGTCGGCATTTTTGGAGGACGGCACTACTGACAAATGGAGATGGAACAATTTCGGTGAATCCACATTCACGGAGTGTCAGGCGGACGTTTGTTTTGCGATGATCCCGATGTGGAGGGAGGATCGATGATTCAGGGATGGTATGTGCGATGCGATGATATCCATGGATTCGCGCGATTTCTTCCATGAGATCGTGAGGAATAGAACAATCACGCAGGCGCCAAAGAGGAGGATTTACGATATAGTTTTTCGATTTCTTTTTAATGTCAAAACCGAGATCGGTGAAGATGCGGATAATCTCTTTCGGGGTAATGGAAAATCCAAGCACATGTTGTAGTTGCATGTGGGAGAGTTTGATCGGTTTGGAATGACCGTTATTTCCTATGCCTTCCAGTCGGGAGGTGAGCCGGGCTCCGGGGACAAGTTTCAAAAAAAGTTCCACCGCGCGGAAAAACCCTATCTCAGTTGTGATGTGAGGAACACCCTTTTCGTATACGGTTGCGGCATCGGTGCGATGACCGGTCGAAATAACGGTACGACGTATGGAGACAGGGTCGAGGCTTGCGGCATGGAGGTAAATTCGTCGAGTGGAATCTTTAGTGGAACTGCGCAGTCCTCCCATGATGCCAAGGAGATCGAAAATCCCGATACGGTCCTCTAAGACCAGTGCCCCTTCAGGTAGGAGAAATTCCTTTTTATCGAGAGTGATGATTCTTTCGTCTTTTTGGGATTTGCGCATGTGGATATCCCCATCGAGATCGTCAAGATCAAAACTATGCAAAGGGACACCGATCTCGGATGCGACAAAATTGGTAATGTCGACGGGGAGGTTCACCGGTCGCCAACCGACGGCTTCAAGGCGGCGCTTCATCCAATCGGGCGTCAGCCCAAGATTATCGATTTCGATCACACACGCGCAGTATCGCGGCATGAGATTTTTTTCTTGGACAAAGAGGCGGAATGGGGCAGGGGACTTAGGGAATTTTAACGGCGGTTTTTTTGTCGTTTTTCGCCATTGGGCGAGTCCGAGAGCAACGCATTCGCGGGCGAAGCCGATATGGGAGAATAGATCGGGACGATGGGTGATCGCGTGATTGTCGATGTGGAATACGATGTCATCCAAACCAAGCAGTTCTTTCAGCGATTGTCCGATGGTCGGTTTTCTACCGTCAAGATCCAGAATATTTCTTCCCGTACTCTCCGGGAATTGTTCTTGGAGATCCAACTCCTCCGCTGTGCAAAGCATTCCTTCGCTCTCTTCTCCGCGGATGGATGTTTTGGTGAGCGTCATGAGTTCTTCTCCGTGCCACCGAACCCGTGCACCGATGTGTGCACATGCGCTGTACATGCCTTCACGAAGATTTGTTCCTCCACAAACAATCTTTTTGATACCTTTATCTGTTTTTACTTGGCATAAGGAAAGTTTGTCGGCATTCGGATGTTTTTTGATTGTGAGGATCTGACCGACGCAAACGTTCTTGAGGAGCGCGCCTGATTCCTCAATATGTTCCACTTCCGCGGTGGACTGTGTGAGACGGTCGGCAATGCGGCTGGCGGCATCAGGGTTTTTCCATGGATCGCATCCTTTATTCCAAAGGATCCTGTCCGATAACCACCGCAATGAGATTTTCATGGTTTTTAGGGTACCGCTCAAGTTGCTTTTTCTCAATGCCCGGCATAGGATGAGCGACGTTTGCTCCATTTACCCCCCTCCTGTATGTTTTTGAAGAAGTCCAAAGAAGGAAACAGTTGTTGTACCGTTGCCCATTGGGTGATCGTTGCGCTGCTCTTCGTCGCCACCCTGATGGCGGCATTTGGTGTGTACAAGGCGCACTTTTTGAGCAGTGGTGCGACATTCGGTACCACAAGCGGATCGCTTGCTCTTCTCTCCTTTGTGGTGAGTCTCACTCTTTGGAGCAAGAAGATGTGCGGCTGTTGCAGCGGAAGTTGTTCTACGAAGTAGTCCAGATTTCAGCGTGTGCAGTCCTCCTTCGCTAAAGCTTCGGAGGACACAGTATCTTCGGCTTCGTCCATCGTCCTAAAGGACTCGGACTCAGCTCGAATTCAACTGTGGCGGAGAGGGGGGGATTCGAACCCCCGGCCCCCTTTCAGGGACACGCGCTTTCCAAGCGCGCGCACTAGGCCACTATGCGACCTCTCCAACCTAAGCCATCTTGCCCTCTTGCAGTCTCTTTGCCAACGTCCGTAAGTACGAAGTAGCGACCTTGATTGTGCGGTATTGCCCTGTTCGCGCATTCAACACACGTTTCTTTTGGATATTGGGCTTAAATGTTCGTCTCGTATGACGTAGCGAGTGACTTCGGGTGTTCCCGAATCCTGTCTTCTTGCCGGTTTTGCAACATTGCCGACCCATTAGTGGTACCAGAGTAAGTGCTT
Source organism: Candidatus Peregrinibacteria bacterium (assembly GCA_016196225.1). Lineage (GTDB taxonomy): Bacteria > Patescibacteriota > Gracilibacteria > Peribacterales > Peribacteraceae > JACPXZ01. The sequence goes on along the minus strand of JACPXZ010000031.1, from coordinate 63,358 downwards.
ATTTGTTGGAGTCAATGAGAAAGTTTATATACTACCTACATCATGAGCCCCTTCTTAAATCCCATTTCCATTATCAGTATTCTCATTGCGGTGAGTATCCATGAGGCGGCGCATGGGTATATCGCACTTCGGCTCGGGGACCCGACGGCTAAATATGCCGGTCGGGTGACGCTTAATCCGATCGCCCATCTTGATCTGATCGGGACGATCCTCTTTCTTTTTGTCGGATTTGGGTGGGCAAAGCCGGTCCCGGTCGATCCTCGGTATTTTAAGCATCCCAAGAGAGATTCTGCGATTGTCGCGGCAGCGGGGCCGGTGAGTAATCTTGTTATTGCATTCGCGGCTTTCAGCGTGCTTTCGCTTCTGATCCCCGGCGGAGGCGATGGGTCCATTTTTGCCCTTCTCCACACCGGTGATGGCATATCGGTGGTTCGGGTATTTCTCGTACAACTCTGCGCCAGTTCGGTCTTTATTAATCTTGCGCTCATGGCGTTTAACCTCCTTCCCATTGCGCCACTCGACGGGTCGCGCGTACTCCATAACTTTATCCCTGCGCGGTATGAGATGCAGTACGAGCAAATCATGGAGAAGGGGCCGTTTATCCTGCTGCTCCTTATTGTGTTCGAATCATTTTTACCGGTGTCCATTCTCTCGGCATGGGTGTTTGGGATTGCGGACACGGTGCTTAAAGGGATGGAGATGGTTATACGTTTTTAGTTTATAGTTTTCAGTGTTCAGTTTATAAACTATTGTTTGTTTAAGTGCCGTCGTAGCTCAGTGGTAGAGCACCTCCATGGTAAGGAGGGGGTCACGAGTTCAAATCTCGTCGACGGCTCCAGATACTGTTTGAGTCCATACTTGCAACGGTTCTCCGTAATGAATATGCAGGGCATTTTTAAGAGCATGGAGCCCAAGGAGGGCGCATTTGAGGCGGCGGGGGCTGATGGGAACGCCGAGGAGATCAAAGATTTGCTTAGGTGTGAGAGCAGCGGCAGAGTCGATTGAGATATTCTCAAATTCTTCTGCGAGCATGGACATCGCAGCCTGACTGATGGCGCAGCCGGTGCCATCCCATGAGGGATTGTGAATATGATCATCTTTGATACCGAAGCGGATGGTAAGTTCGTCTCCGCAGGCGGGATTGGATTCATGATGAATGACTACTCCCCCTCCTTGGTCCCTGCCCGTCCGGCAGGCGGGCTCCCCCGTCGGGGGAGGTGCCTCTTTGGGGAGAGGGAGTTTATGTCGTGGATGGCGATAGTGATCGAGGATGTTTTCGGCGTACAGATCCATATGTTATTGCAGTATTTTTTGAGCATGTTGAATCGCGTCGGCGAGAATATCAATCTCTTGGATGGTGTTATAAATTCCAAAAGATACACGGGTGCTTGCGGGGATGTTAAGACGTTTATGGAGGGGCATGGCACAATGGTGGCCGGCTCGGAGGCAAATGCCTTGCTCTCCGAGGATATCCGTGAGGTCATGGGGGTGGACTTTATCGAGAACGAAAGAGAGGCAGCCGGAACGCTCCATGTCATGGTGAGCTCGACGAACCATGACATCTTGAGCATGTCGTCCTTCGTCGGGCTCAGGATGACATGCTGGGAGAATTTTCAGGCCATCGATATTTTTGAGAATATGTTCAGCGTGTTTAAGGAGAGCGTGTTCATGCTCTTCGATATCTTTCCATGCGAATTGCTCCAACCACTCGAGAGCGGCGGCGAGACCGATGGCCTGTGCAATGGGGGGAGTGCCGCCTTCAAACTTTTGGGGAATATCGGCGGGAGTGAATCCGGTTTGTGTGGCTTCTTTGATCATCATGCCGCCGCCGATGAACGGCGGCATTTTTTCGAGAAGCTCTCGTTTGCCGTAGAGGACGCCGATTCCGGTCGGTCCGTAGAGTTTGTGAGCGGAGAATGCGAGGAAGTCGCAATCAAGTTCTTGCACGTTTACTTGGTGATGCGCGACAAGTTGGGCTGCGTCGACGAGGACATATGCTCCGGCGGCATGAGCTTTTTGGATGATCTCTTTAAGTGGTGGGCGGGTCCCGAGAACATTACTTTGGCCGGTGATGGCGACGAGCTCTATGTTTTCTTGTTTTAAATATGTATCGAGTTGTTCCAATCGTGTATTTCCATACTCATCGATATTAATCCAATGGAGATGTGCCCCGCACATCATCCATGGAACGATATTGGAATGATGTTCAAGAAGCGAAAGAACCACAGACCCCCTCCCCCTAACCCCCTCCCGTCGGGAGGAGTAAGAGTTGGCAACGAGGTTGATACTTTCGGTGCAGCTTTTGGTGAAGATGATTTCCTCCGGGGAGGCCGCGTTGATAAATTTTTGCACCGATGTTCGTGCGTTTTCGTATGCAGTGGTCGCCTGCTCGGCAAGACCATGCATCCCCCGGTGGACGTTCGCGTTTTTTTTTGCGTAAAATTCTTTGAGGGCGTCTATGACGATCTGCGGCTTCTGCGCGGTGGCGGCGCTGTCCAGGTATATGAGTTCCTGATCAAGGATGGGGAATTGCCTGCGAATTGCCGAAATATCGAGTGTCATCGGCGGTATGGTACGCTATGCTTGCGCCGCAATGGAAACAGTTCAACGTCATCGACTGATTCAACTTATGAGCGCAGGGTTTTTCCTCGGACTCCTTTTTTGGGGGGGGTATACGCTGCTTTATTACATCGGCGTACCGGTGCATATCGGTGTGCTGCTGGATGGAGGAGCGAAGGATACGGTTATGAACGCGTGCGGGGAGGGAGATCGGTACCTCTGTCGTGGGTTGTATGGCTTACTCCCTTTCCTTACGTATACCATCAGCCGCGCGGCGCCGTTTTTGTGGTACGGGATTATTTGCATTGGTTTATATGTGATATTTTTGGCATGGCGGTGGTTTGAGACCGGCCGGACGCAGTTTGTTTTAACCATTGCTCCGTGGAAAGCGCTCGCGGCATTTGTTTTGAGTCTATGGCTGCTGTTCACCACATTGAGTTTTACGGACAGTGGCAATCACCCGTTTAATTGGTTGTTCGAACCGCTGCCTCAAGTGTACACAAATGTGACGGAAAGCGGACTCAAGGCGCTTCAGGATAATATGGTTTCGTTGGAGAACCGCGGTTGTCTTAAACTTCTTGGAAAAACCAATCATGGTGCGCGCGTTTTTCAATATAAGCAGTTGTGCATACAAAAAAGTTTTTGGATGATCGTCGTGCCGCAGATTCTTTTTGCGATTTTTCTGATATTTGATCTTCTGGTGATGGGGAGATGGTTACTCTCTTCCCTGCGCATGCCATTATTACCCCCCCCTCTTGAAGGGATGGCGAGTCTTGGACTTGGCGTCGGGGGGTGGATCGCGGTGATATGGTTTTTGGCGGTGGTATCGCAAGGTACGCCGGTATCACTACTGTCGGCGCCGATTGCGTGGACGTTCCTGTTTGCTCTTCCGATTGCGGCGTACCGTCATAGTTTGTATTGGTTGGGGGCGTTAAAAAAATGGCGATGGGATTCGACACTGCAGTGGTCCAGCATGAATATGCTGATCGGATGGCTGCTCTTCAGTTACCTTGCGTTGAATTTTCTTAATGTTATTCGTCCCTTCCCGATCGGATGGGACGATCTTGGGAGTTACCTCAATCGACCGCGATTGATGGTGAGCTACGGTCACTTTATTCATTCAATGTCGCCGTTCCAGTGGGAGTATTTGACCTCACTGAGTTATATTTTGTTTGGATACGAGAGCGTGTTTGGTTCGACGGCAGCAATGGTCATTAACTGGATGGCCGGTCTTTTTGCGACACTCACGGTTTTAGTTTTTGGACACTTTTTCATGGGATCCTCCTACGCTCCGCTTAACGGAGCTACGGTGGACAGGTCAGGAGCGGGTTTATTATCCGCACTTCTTTATTACAGTTTGCCTCTCGTCGGTCACTTTTCGTTCGCGGATATGAAGATCGACAATGCCGTATTTTTGATGGGCGCATTGAGCGCGTTGATGCTCTTTGCGTTTCTTTTTGACAGCGCTAAGGAAGGCTCTCGACGTTCATGGCAGTTGGTGTTATTGGCGGGGATCTTTGGGGGTTTGAGTTTTGGGATGAAGCCGACAGCAATTATGGTTCTGATGGCGCTGGGAGCGATTCTTCTTGCAGTGGAACTCCATTGGTTGGCATTTGTCGGATCGGTTTTCTTTTCTTTTGCCGTGTTTGCATATATGGGTCAATTATATCTTAAGGGCATTACCGAACGGATTTTTGGAGAGAATTTGGACGTGTCCAAAAAAGGATTTGCAGCAGTATGTGCCATTGCCGGGATAGTTTTTTTGTTTTTCGCATATTGGAAGCGGCGCAAGAACATCATGCCTATAGTCCAGTTGATAGGTTTATTTGTCGGAGGTTTTGTACTCGCCGTATATCCGTGGCTTTTCCATAACAATGTTCAAACCGGTAAGAAATTCCCGATTATTCCTGCACCTATCCTTAATGCGCCCAACAAACTCTCTCCACTTCTTTTCTTCCGGGTGACCGTTGACAATCCGGCACCTCGTGAGATGACGCTGCCTCCGGATCTGGCGGTTGATCCCAATGATCCTGCGTGTCAGGAGACGGGTCACAAAGAAGAACTCGATCGGTACTGGGGATTCGAGAAAGGATGGGGACATTACCTGACACTCCCATGGCGTACCGTGATGAATCTGGATTCGGCGGGGTACTACGTCACGACGATGCCGGCGTTGCTTCTGTTCCCGCTCTTGTTTCTGTTGCCCTTTTTCTGGTGGAAAAATGATGCGTGGATCCGGTGGTTGGGTTTGGGGACGCTGTTTATGGTGTTGCAATGGATGTTCCTTGCCAATGGTATCCTATGGTACGGGATCGGAATGTTTTTGGGACTCTGTATCGGTCTGGAGTTTTTGACGCGGCGGGCGCCGGACATTTGGAGCCGCGTCATCGTCGGGATGCTGATCACCTGTTCTCTGTTTGTCAGCTTTGCGAATCGTTTTTGGCAGTACGAACAACAGCGCAATTTGCTCGAGTTTCCATTTGGAAAAGTGTCCGCTCATGCAATGGAAGAACGCACCATACCGCATTATGCGACCATCGCGCGATACGTGACCCAGCGGCACGATCAAATACCGGATCGCCCGTACCTTTATCGTGTGGGGACATTTATACCGTATTTTATCCCGAAGAACTTCGAAGTGATCGGTATTTCCGATCATCAATTGGATCAGTTCAATTGTCTGCATCAGGAACGGGATCCAAAAATCACGATTGCCCGCCTCAAGGCGCTCGGGTTTAACAGTATTATTTTTGACACCAACACGGCAACGATTGAACGCACCGACGGTACGCTCCATAAAAAGGTGCAAATGTTCGTAGACTTTCTTAACTCACCCGAAGCGGGGTTGCAGCCGGTTATCAACGATCCGGGACGGGGCGTTGCTTTTGTTCTTATTCCTTAGAACTTCTATGAAGACGATCGCGGTCATTCCGGCTTACAACGAGGAGACGCGCATCGCGGCGGTGATTACGGGGGCGCGGGGATATGTCGATACGGTGATCGTTGTTGATGACGGGTCCAGCGACGATACATGCCGGATCGCCGAACGTAACGGAGCGCGCGTTGTCCATCACATCGAGAACAGCGGAGCGGGGGCCGCGACGATGACGGGAATCGACGCCGCTCGGATGTGCGGAGCGGATATCATTGTGACGCTTGATGCGGACGAGCAGCACGATCCGCATGACATCCCGTTATTGCTCAAGCCCATTATGGAGGAGAAAGTCGATGTTGTTTTTGCGAATCGTTTTGGACAGCGCAATCGCATCCCCTTTGTTCGCCGGGTGGCGAATGTCATCGGGAATGTCCTGACGTTGCTGGCCACGGGGAAGTGGGTCTCGGACAGTCAGTGCGGTTTTAAGGTGTTTGGACCCAAAGCGGTAAAAGATATTGATCTTAAGATGAGTGGGTTTGAATTTTGTTCGGAAATCGTCCGGGAAACCGCCAAACATCGATGGAGGATCAAAGAAGTACCGACCAAGGTACTCTATTCTGAGTACACTCTTGCCAAAGGGCAGTCTTTTGCCCACGGGATCCAGACCGCTCTCAAGATCCTTCTCCGATCGTTCTTGCGATGAGTCTCACACCGTATCAGATTGTGGCTCCTGTTATTGCACTTATTGCAATCGTGTATGCGTGGAATTTGATGATCCGGCAAAAGAAGTCGACATGGGAAGCGATCCTATGGACAGTATTTTGGGTGGCGGTGGCCTCTATCGCGCTCTTCCCCGATGTGCTGATTTATCTGCAGTTTGCGACCGGTATTAAGAGTCAGGTTAATGCCATTCTCGTGACGTCGATCGGATTACTCTTTTTTATGATGTTATACATCGTGATGCGGATCGAGACCCTTGAACAGCGACAAACGAGAATTGTACGAAAAATAGCACTTCGGGATGCCGGCCTAAACGGCGGACAAGGAACAAAAAATAAGAATCAGGCATCATGAAAACAATTCTCCTCATTTCACCTTATTGGAAAGAAGAACATCGGTGGATGGTAAGTAGTTTTAAGTTGGCTGAGTTGTGGCAGCGGTTGGGGTATCGGGTTGTCGCGGTATGTATGGGGAGGGAAACAAAAGTTGATCATATAAGTGACACTTTGTCTGTTCATTATCGAAAGGATATTTTTCTCCCTGATCCGTTGAACTTTGGAATTGCGTTTGGATTCTGGTGCTCTGTATGGCGGCTCATTAAAAAGGAAAAACCGGATATCCTTGTTTGCAATAAAGTTCTGTTTTGGTCTTCATTCTCTTTGATTCCACTGCGGATTCTGGGATATCGATTTATTCTTCTCACGGACGCACTGGTTGGGATGACATGGTGGCCAAGGCCTCGATTTGCGAAAGTAATTATGGGTATCGGGGGGTGGACAGTCGGATGGCTCGTTTTGCTCTGTGCGAAGCAGGTTGTTTTTTTTCACCCTCAGCCGGAGAGTCTCTTGAAGAAACTTGGAGTGTGGAAGAAGTCGCAGGTGATCCCAACGGGAATTGATTGTGAAAAGTATAAACTAAGAACTGCCGTTCGAGGCCCTGAAGGGCCCTCAGGCCCTGAACGGGAGAATGTATCCGGTAATTTTGTGGTGACATACATCGGGCGGTTAGAATCCGTAAAAGGTGCCGATGATTTTTTGGCGGCAGCAGTTCCGCTCAAAAAGCAGTATCCTCATCTTACTATTCAGGTTGTTGGCTGGTATAAAACACATCATCCTCTTGTGGAGAAGTATAGGGAGGACGTTCTTTTCACGGGGCTTCGCAGTGATATCCCGGCGATTCTTTCCGAGACCGATATTTTTATTCTTCCGAGTTACAGCGAAGGTTTAAGCAATGCTCTTATGGAAGCCATGGCATCCGGATGTTCCTGTATTGCATCCGATGTTGGGGGCAATCGTTTCCTCCTTCAGAATGGAGTATCGGGGTTTCTGTTCCCGCCGGGCGATCGCGAGGCTCTGCGTGCTCACATCCATCGACTTATTGAAGATGCCGCCAAGCGGCGGACATTGGGGGAGGCTGCGCGCAAGCGCATTGAGGAGGAATTTGATTGGAAGGTGGTTGGGGAGAAGTATGCAGAATTATTCAATAACATATGAAAAAAGTAGTGATTCTCTCGGCATTCCTTTCCCCATTTCGGAGTGGGGCGGAGGCATGTGCGGAGGAAGTGGCGATACGGCTGGAGGGTCGCTATGACATTACGATTGTGACGGCAAGGATGAGGAGAGGGGGGGGAGGGCAGGGAGGGGGGAAAGTTTGCGTTATTCGTATTGGTTTAGGGTTTTCATTCGATAAATGGCTCTATCCGTTCCTTGCACCATTCGTGGTGTGGAAACTCAAGCCGGATATCGTGCACGCCGTTCTCGAAACATTTGCTGGACTTGCACTTTATTTTTGTAAATGGACCAGTTCGGGCTCTCAGAGAATCCTGACGTTGCAGACAACCAATCGAAGTTTTTTGAAACAGATGATCGTTCGGTCGCCCGATACCGTGACCGCGATCAGTTCTGCATTGGTTAATATTGCAAAAGAATATGGACGAGAGGATGTGCATCTGATCCCGAATGGAATCTCTCTCAAAACCATTCGGTCAACCGTCTTGCAGACGCAAAAGGTGGAAGGTCGTATTCTTTTTGTCGGCCGACTCGAAGAGATGAAGGGGGTCGATACTTTGCTGAATGCATTTGAGATCGTCATACAGCGGCATCCACGGGCGCATTTACGGATTGTAGGGGATGGCTCGCTTCGTGCACCGCTCGAAGCACGCGCAGAGCGATTTATTAAAGAGGGCCGCGTGCGATTTGTCGGGTGGGTCTCAGTACCCGATGTCTATAAGGAATTTGCTGCGGCTCAAATCTTCTGCGGACTCTCCCGAAGTGAGGCGTTGGGGAATGTATTTTTGGAAGCGATGGCTGCGGAGTGCGGGGTTGTTGCGACGCGGGTCGGGGGGATCCCCGATATTGTGCAGGATGAAAAGACGGGAATTCTCGTCCCGCCGGACGACCCCGATGTGGCTTCAGCAGCGATAGAGATACTTCTTACCGACCATGAAGAGCGGGAGCAACTTGCACAGGCGGGGAGGCTTTTTGCGGAACGGTTTGATTGGGGAGAAATTGCTGAACGGTATGCGCAAGTTTACGAGAACGAATAATGACAGCAGCTTGGTGGAGACTCTCGAATGTCCCCGCATCGATCCACTCATCCTTGAGGATGGTGTAGGAGAGTTCTTTCTGTTCCATATACCAGCGACTGACATCGGTAATCTCGAGTTCTCCACGGGGTGAAGGTTGCATATGGCGAATAACCTCAAAACAACGATGGTCGTATATGTAGCAACCGGTGATCGCAAGATTGCTTGTGGGATGAGCAGGCTTTTCTGCGATAGAAGTAATGCGTGTTCCCTGTACTTGCGCCACGCCGAAGCGTTCGGGATCCGATACTTCTTTTAGGAAGACATGACCGCCGCTCTCAAAAGAAGCGATGGCCTGCCTCATCGGATCAAGGTAAATATTATCTCCGAGGAGTGCACAGACATTGTCACCATCCGCAAACTCTTCGGCCATACCGAGCGCTTGGGCGATACCTTTAGGATCATCTTGTACGCGGTAAGAAAATGCACACCCAAACCGCGTACCGCTCCCGAGGAATCCTGCCATCTGATCAACGTGCTCGGGACCTGACACCACCATGATCTTGCGGATGCCCGCATCGAGAAGGGTTTGGAGAGGATAAAGGAGGAGGGGCTTATCGTAGACCGGGAGGAGGCTTTTGTTCGTGATATCGGTCAGGGGCTTTAGCCGGGTTCCGGACCCGCCGCAGATGAGGACGCCTTTCATAGAATGGGCTATTTTGTCCATGTTCTCTCATTAATGTCAAGTTTCATTAACAGCGGTTTCCACCAGGATTCGTGCTCCTTGTACCATAGAATGGTTTCCTTAAGGCCCTTTTGGAATGGTATTTGGGGCTCCCAACCAAGCTTTTCCCGTATTTTTGTGCAATCAAGGAGATATCGACGGTCATGACCGGGACGATCGGAGACATATGTTTTGAGAGCGGGATTGCATCCGATCGTCTCGATGACGGTATTTGCGATTGTTTCGATGTCGGCTTCGATGCCGCTCCCGATATTATAAGTTTCACCGATTTTTCCTTTTTGGAGAATCAGATCAATGGCGCGGCAGTGATCGGATGTATGCAGCCACTCTCGTTTGTGGCCGCTGCTCTTGTAGAGGGGGAGAGATTTTTCCTGGAGGGCACAGATCGTGAAGTGAGGAATTATTTTTTCCGGGAACTGGTACGGTCCGTAGTTATTAGAGCAGTTGCTGATGGTTACGGGGAGGCCGAAGGTGTGATAGTACGCACGGACGGCCATATCGGCGCCGGCCTTCGATGCGTTATAGGGAGTGCGGGGAAGGTAGGGACTTTTTTCGGTAAAGGATTCTGTCGAATCGAGAGACAGATCTCCATAGACTTCGCAAGTGGAGATGTGATGAAACCGAGGAACACCGCATTTATACGCCGCTTCCAGGAGGATTTGGGTCCCGAGGACATTCGTGCGGAAAAAGAGTCCCGGATCCACGACTCCGCGGGAGTTATGGGACTCGGCCGCGAAATTCACGATAATATCAGGTTTTTCTTTTTGAAATGTTGCACTCACGGTCTTTAGATCGGTGATATCCCCCTGAATAAAATGATATTGGTTATCGTGATCATATTCGACGTCCCGGAGATTGTCGCGGTTCCCGGCATAGGTCAGGAGATCAAAGTTGATAATACGGTCACGGGGATGTTCCTTGAACCAGTACCGGATGAAGTTGCTCCCGATAAATCCCGCGCCGCCGGTAATGAGAAGCGTTGCCATGGATGCAGGAATTATAGCGTAGAATGATGAGGATTTATGAATGGAATTGACCGGGATTTTTGGCGCTGGAGTGTGGTTATAGTCGGGTTTGTTTGGATTTTAGGATGTCTCACGTGGTTATTCCATAACCTTGCGACAAATCCCCATACGGATATGCAGCTGGTGACCTATACCATGCAGATGCTTCAGTCGGTCAATGAGGGGGATTTTTGGGAATATTTGATGACACCGCGAAAGTATCCACTGCTGTTATCACTGATTTTGGGGGTTCTCTATCTCGGATTGAGCGGATTTTTGCTGATCGCGGGGGCAGTCGGATCAGTGGGCGAATTGGGATCGTATTTTTTTGCGGAACGTGAAGCGTTGTACCTCGTAAGCCGATTATTTATTTTTACAGCAATGGTTGGATCGATCGTATTGGTCTATCGCATTGCGACCATGCTCCATGAAGAAAAACGGTTTGGATATGCCACCCTGATTCTCCTCGGGTCAAGTGTGATATTCCCGGTGTTCTCAACGGCAATCCGGCCGCACATGCCGGTGACGTTTGTCACACTCCTTACTTTGTACTGGTCCATGAAGCTGGTCCGAGAAAAGTCGTTGAAACATGAACTTTGGGCATTTGGTTCTGCGATGTTCGCGTTTGCGACGTTACAAAATGGATTACTTGCCTTTGTATTCCCTGTCTTGGCAAGCGGTTATCGACCAAAACGGATACTCTTTTTTGGCGGCGCGGCAGGGATATGTTCGATAGTGATCGGATATCCCTTTTTGATACAAACGGCTTTCGACGGTCTCAAACTTGGCGCCCTCGGCAACACCTATTTTGATGGGACCGGATTCACGGGAGAAAGTATGAAGGCTATCGCGATGCTGCTTATCGGGAGTGAACTTTTTCTCACAATTTTTGCCATTGGTGGTTTATATCTCTTGTGGACAAGGAAAAAATACCCGTATTTTATTTTCCCTATCCTTACATATCTTGCCGTTTATATTTTATTTTTTGGGATGCAGACGGGATCCGTGATGCGGTTCTTTTTTCCAATCGTACCCCTCATTGCCGTGATCGGTGCGCCGGCTCTGGTGGCGGCTCCGCGCGTTGTTCGATATATGTTCATTGGTGTTGTTGTCTTGATGCACATCAAATTCGCTTTTTTGGGGATCCGGCCGGATACGTACGAACGTACGCATGATTTTTTGATACAGCATCCCGGTGCGCGTGTCGCGACTCATCTCCCGTATTATTTTTTGGATATTGATCCTGCGCTCCCACTCAAGTTGTATGACGAAGCGGATATTGTGGTGACGCGGGCGGGGTTTGAGCCAAAAAACTTCACCGGATTTGAACAGTGTGGGAAATTTGGCGAGACTCCTTCGAGTCAGGATGGACTGCTTTGGTCGGATTCGGATTGGGATTGGTTACTTTTGCGACTTTGGGAACTGCGGAATCTCGGGCCGACGATCCGAATCTACTGCAGAACAAATATTTGATGGAATTTTTGAATACATGAAGACCGTAGTTGAGACTTCGTTGAAAATTAATTGACGATGCCTCTGGAAAATATTTGGTTGGACAGGATACTTCGCCAATCAAAAATCCCCATGCAAGAATATCGCAGAGTACAAAGTTATCGAAAATAAAATCATCGGGATAGGTCTCAAACGGGATCTTTTTTAGAACGTTGGAACGAAATGCGCGGTATCCGGTATGGTATTCGGAGAGTTTGGCCCCCGTGCAGAGATTTTGGAATGCAGTGAGGAACCGATTGCTGATGTATTTATAGAATGGCATCCCCCCTTTCATCGCTTGACCACCAAGAATGCGTGAGCCGAGGACGGTGTCGTAGGGACCTTCAATGATCATGGAACACATGGCACGGATGAGACGAGGGTCGTATTGATAATCGGGATGCAACATCACGATAACATCCGCGCCATGAGCAAGGGCGTGGGTATAACAGGTTTTCTGATTAGCACCATAGCCACGATTTTTGGTGTGAATGTATGTCTGGATGCCAAGTTCGTGTGCTTTTTGTACCGTGGTATCACGACTACAGTCATCGACGAGGATCACTTCATCAACAATGTCATGAGGAATGTCGCGGTACGTTTGTGCGAGTGTCTGCGCCGCGTTGTAGGCAGGCATGACGACGATGATGCGTTGACCTAAGAGCATATGATCAGTTTAGAGGAAATCCTCTTCTTCGGTGTCCTCGGGGTGACTCAAATCCTGAAGGATGCTTGAAAAAATCATGCCGACCGTCGTTTCAGAGAATAGTTTTCCGTCCCGTGAATGGACAGACTCTTGCATAGTTTCGATCGCGGTGGCAACGAGGTCATGCTTTGTTTCTTTGACAACTTTTCTCCAATCAGAATCATCGAGCATGATTGCAATATTACGATGTGATATAGCCAGTTGACTGAGAAGGAGTTCCATTTGGTCAATCGTCGCGATCCCATTGGGAATACCATAGCTTTGCATCAATTGGCGTATGAGAGTCGCGAAAATATCTGCACGGTATCGAAGTCGTATGGTCTCGTGGAAATCACGGATACTTGTTGTGTTTTGAGGGGTAGGAGAAAGAGCAAGAAGAAGGGCAGCTTCCAGGCGTTTATTCAAATCGATGGGAGTTGTGCGGGCAATGGAGGCAGGGGATTGAATTTTCGTGGGGTATTCCATACTGTGATATAAAATCATAAAATCTTATATTAGTCAATACATACGGTATACTGTCTTTCACAATGAAAATTGTCCTTGCAACAGGCATCTATCCGCCGGATATCGGGGGACCGGCGACGTATGTGCAGAATCTTGCATGGGAATTTGTAAAGAAAAACATAGAGGTGATAGTGGTGACGTACGGACGGAACGTAGAACAGCGAATGAAGAATGAAGAATGTGCATGGCATGTTGTGAGGGTGAGTAAGAGTATTCCCATTCTCCGATGGTTTTTGTATGCATTGGCATTACGGAAGCACGCGAAGGATGCGGATGTGGTGTATGCATTTTCGTCGGTAAGTACAGGGGTGCCGATGGTTCTTGCTCACGTAAAAAAACCAAAAAAGGTACTGCGTCTTGGCGGAGACTTTTTTTGGGAGCGGTATACGGCAGGAGGAGGGATGATGAGTTTGAATGAGTGGTATGAATCGTTGCATTGGACGCTCTGGATCAGTCACCGCTTTATACACTGGCTCCTCAATCGGTTTGATTTGATTGTCTTCTCGACAAGATTTCAGGAAGAGATATATGAAGAGTTTTATCAATCATTACCACAGCACGGTGTTATTGAGAATGCAATCCCAACGGGATTGCCACGGTCCTTCGGCTTCGCTCAGGACAGGCTCCGATTTTCGAGGAAGCCGGGCCTATTCCGTTTACTCTTCATGGGACGATTTGTAGGTTTTAAAAATCTGTTCACTCTTCTTGATGCGATCCTGCAAATGCCACATATGATGCTGACATTGGTTGGAGAGGGTCCATTAAAAAAGAATGTTCTGTCAAAAGTTATTCGTGATGGGACGAGTGACCGGGTGAGAGTATTGGGATCCGTGTATGGAGCAGAAAAGGACAAATTACTCAAAGAACATGATGTATTGATTATTCCATCGACAACGGAGATCAGTCCCAATACTGCGCTTGAGGCTCAAGCTGCCGGATTGCCGGTACTCCTGACGGAAGAGACGGGGTTAAGTATGGATCTAAAAAAGGGGATGATTGTGCGGAAACTGCGAACGAAAGAAGATATTCAGAAGGCACTCTTCGAAGTAGAACAGGGGTATGAGGAGTTTGCAGAGGACGCGATAAAAAATATTTCTACGCGAACATGGAGGGAAGTGTGTGAGGAGCATTTGGCATTATTTAAAAACCTTCTATGAAACTCTTAATGATCTCCGGGGATAGGTCGGTTCTTCAGGGGAAGAAGAGTGCGTTCTACTACACGTTGGAGGAATTCTGTAAACATTGGGAGAGGATAGACATCATTACCCCGATTACTGATCACTCACTAGGAACTACAAACTTATTTGGAAAAGTTTTTTTTCATCCCTCTCCGCGTGGTCTCTGGTATCAGTCATGGTGGATCCTTAAAAAGGGGAAGGAACTTATTGCGGAATATCATCATGATGTCATGACGGTCCATGAGTATCCGCCGTTTTATAACGGCTTGGGGGCGAAGTGGCTTCATAAAAAAACAAAGATTCCGTATGTCTTGGAGATTCATCATATTGTTGGATATCCCGTCGCTGCTTCATGGCAGGAGTTTATAGGGAGATGGATGTCATGGGTGTTCCTAAAGTGGGATACGAAAAGCGCAACAGCAGTGCGGTGTGTGAATAGAGAAACACAAAGGGTGTTGGATGATTGGGGATTAAAAAATATAGGAGTGGTCCCTTCTTTTTATCTTGATCGAGGGGTCTTGGGACCTGATCCATCAATAGAGAAACAATACGACGTTGTGTTCTGCGGGAGAGATGTCCCAAATAAAGGTTTACAGGAATTGCGAAATGCAACAAACAATATCAATGCAAGCTTGCTCGCAATCGGGACCGATGTATGGATCGGGACCAAAGAAGAGGTGTATAAAGCAATGCAGTCCGGGAAAATATTTGTAATGAACTCAAAGAGCGAAGGTGGCCCAAGGGCTCTCTTGGAAGCAATGGCATTGGGGATGCCGGTTATTAGCACGCGGGTTGGTATTGCACCCGATGTGATCAAGGATGGAGTGAATGGAATATTTACTACAGGAGAAGCGTCTGATTTGAAAGGCAAGATAAAGATGCTCCTTGATGATGAGGGTTTACGGAGGTGTCTGGGTCAAGAAGCATGTAAAGTTTTGGATAGATTTGATCGGGAAGTGTTAGTGAAGAGGTACGCTGATTTTTTAAAAAAACTATGAAGCTTCTTATTATCACGCAAAAAGTGGACCGTGCAGATCCGATACTGGGATTCTTTCACCACTGGGTCGAAGAGTTTTCAAAAAACTTCGAAAAAGTAACGGTTATCGGACAGTTTGTTGGCGAGTACGAACTTCCTGCGAACGTTCATGTGTACTCTCTTGGCAAAGAACGGGGGAAAAGTCTTATAGGACAAGTGTTCAGTTTTCAGTTTTCAGTTTTCAAATTACGTCGAGAATATGATGCAGTTTTCGTTCACATGACGCCGATATGGATTGTGCTGGGGGCCCCGGTATGGATTCTGTTACGTAAAAGAATGTACCTTTGGTACGAGGCGCGGGGAACGCGATGGCCGCTACGAGTGGCGGTGCTATTTGTACGGAAAGTATTCAGTGCTTCTGTATCAGGAATGCCGATCGAAACCTCCAAGAGCGTGATTACGGGTCACGGCATTGATACGACGGTTTTTGTGCCGACTGCAAATCCGCGGATCCAAAAAATTCTTTTGACGGCGGGGAGGGTGAGTCGCAGTAAGAGATTGGAATGTATTTTTCGTCTTCTCCGCGGCATATCGGATGAGTATGCATTGATGGTATGTGGAGAGCCGATTACTCGGGATGATGTCGCATATGAGAAGGAGCTAGAGGATCTCCTTATACGGGAGAATCTTCGCCCGCGAGTCGTGATCCGTCCGTGCACGCAGGTTGGAGTGCGCTCTCTGCTCCAAGTGGCACGAGTATTTCTCCACGCAAGTACGACAGCCCTGGATAAGGCGGTGCTGGAGGCGATGGCATGCGGGTGTCCTGTTGTTTCGACCAATCCTGCTGTTCACGGTGTTCTGCCGAAAGAATGTTGTGCCACGGATGAAAATTTTTTGGAGAAGGTACAGCGGGTGTTGGATCTGTCGGATAGTGAGCAGAGGAAATTAGGAGAGGCATTGCGCCAAAGGGTCGTACAAGAACACGATGTACAGAAATTAATTAAAACATTGATTACTGAAATGATGCAATGAATCGCGGTATTTGTCCCTGTACGGCTCTGACCCTTACCCGCGATAATGCGGGAACACTGGAAGCGTGTCTTCGGTCGGGACTTTTTTGCGCGGAGCATGTCATTCTGGACGGAGGTTCGGTAGACGGAACTGTCTCCTTAGCCGAAAAGTACGGTTGCCGTGTCGTACCGCAGGACAGGAATTTTTTGAATACGGAAGGACGGATCATGGATTACGGCAATATCAGAAATCAGGGGATCAAAGAGGCGACGTATCCATGGGTCATGATCACGGACAGCGATGAGTATCTTGATAAAGAGAGTATCAAGGTAATGGAACGCATTGTAGAGGAGGAGTCTCCCGGTGCATACGATGTGAATCGGCTCTATACGTATCGTGGACATGTCATCAAGTATGCGTCGACATATCCCAACCGTCAGATCCGGTTTTTCCATAAAGATGCGATTACCAAATTCATTAAGATTGTTCATGAACGTCCGGAGCTGCGGCCGGGAATCAGCGTTAAAATTCTTCCGGGCATTCAATATGTTCCGTTAACTCCACTTCCTGATCTCAAACAGAAGTTCAGACGGTACCTTCCGCTCGAGGCCAAGCTTGTGGGAGGGGAAGGGTGGATGAATTGGTTTTGGCTTGTTTTCGATAAGAATTTAAGACTGGCGGTCCGTTTTTTTCGGATCATTCGGGATCGGCTGCTGCATCGGTGGAGGGACTGCCTGCCACTCCGGTATGAATTTTTGTATTTTTGGTACGCGTGGGCGATCCTGTGGTACACATGTCCATTAGTGTTCAAAAAAAAGTCTTGAAGAGATCAGAGCGCCGACCATAGTCGTTGACTCGTTTCATTCACTCTATCAAAGGATAAATCCGAACGAATGTATTTTTTATGATCGGATCGGAGCTTTTCGAGATCGGATCTTTTTGGAAGAGAAGGCATAAGATACCGCTTTCCTGTCAGTTTTTGGTAGAGCTCCTGGATCGTGCAGACCGAGAGCATGGAAGCAAGCACGCCAAAGAGCATGTTTCCCTGCCATTGTGATTTAGGAGGATCGAGGAAGTAGGCGAGCGTTTGGTCGGGATTTTTAAAGTACGAGAGAAGCATCACTGCGCCTGCCATGCCGGTAAAACCGGTGACGCACCCATCGCGTTCCTGTTTTGGTACGATTGCACAGCGATATCCTTTTTGGAGGAGAATTTCGTTCGCTTTATCAAACGTATCATACCGACGATTCTCTTGCCCGATGCGAGAGGGGTGAGTATTCCCATCGCAAGGAGAGAGAGATAGATGTTCTTTATCAATATAGATTTCTCTATTAATAGCTGTGCAGTAACTACTACTTGGTTCGTACTGCTTGCCGTTGATTTCAAAATGCCACCAATCGCGCGGACGAAAACTGACGGAAGCGGTATCGGGAATAGAAAATTCACGTTCCAGGATGTCAAGAATACGGGGACTTAAAGGGAACATATCATCGTCGCAGATCCATCCTGTTTTTCTGTATTTGGCGATATGATATAAAAATTCATCCGACTTTGTCGCGGCGTAAAAATTAAGGAATTTTTGTACTCGTGCATGGGGAAAGTCAGCTGGATTAAGTCGGCCAGAACAATCGAAGATGACGGTATCAACCTTGTCCCCGAGATATTTGCGGACAAAGTGATACCACACGGTCATCATGGGTGGGAGGATGTTCATGGTGAACAGCGCTGGTTTTGGACTTGAGGGGAGCGGAGTACGGGTGAGGTAGTATTTCAGGGTGGGGAAGCCGGTACGAATACTTGCCAAAATACTGAAACGTTTGAATGTATACGGCAAAAGCTGGTAGTAGTTGCGTGCCACTCCTCTATAGTACCCCAAGATGGCTACCACTCGCTGGTCCTCCATCATCGGCGTTAGTTGTGTGAGTTTAATTCTTCTCATACAACTCCCGGAGTGGATGCACATGGCAGATACCCGCTATCGGGGGATCCCCGTGCACTTAAGCTCTGATGAATATAATTATCTTCCGCGTGTTCAGGAGGCGCTCTCCGGTCGACCGGAAATGGCTCCCGAGGCGGTCGTGGGAGATCCGTCTCTGGTCCCGATGCAATCTGCGCTGATTGAAAAAATCGAGGGGATATTTTTTAGTTGGACCGGATGGCGCGCATCCACCGTTTTTCAACTCATGGACGCCGTTATCCCGCCGATTATCTTTGTTGGTATATGGTGGTTTTTACTCCTCTGTGGCTTTACACAGTCGCAGGCTTTTGGTGGGGCCATCCTTTTTACGGTACTCAATCTATACAATCTGAATCGTCCGGTTCATCAACGAACGAGTTTTCTTCTTGAGCTTGCGGCACTCTTGGGAGTGATACGAGGGGTTCAGGGGCATGTGACGTGGGGATTGATCGGCGGTGTACTCATGGGGTTGCTCGTCGGGGTATATTTTTGGAGCTGGACGTTTGTGTGGGCATGGTGGGGCTTGCTCCTGCTCTATGAACTCATGACATCCATACGCCATGGGTACCGCAAAGAGGTCGGGAGTATTCTTTTGATGGGACTCATTGGCGGATTGATCGCGCTCCCGTTTGTTACAGAGCTCGTTGCTATGAGCGGACATCCGCTTTACGCGGAGGCGCAGTATCGGAGCGGCATTCTCTTTTCGCGCGCTCCTCAATCGTGGATACGGAGCACGCTCTTTTTGGGAATGGCGGGCGGAGTCCTCGGGGCGTGGGTACTGTATCCGAAACGCTTATACCGCTATCGGCTTGCGATCATCACCGTCCTTGCGGCGTTTATCGTTCTTAACCAACAAGTGATCCACGGGGTGATCTTGTTTTTTAGTTCACACTACCTTATTTCACTGATTTTTGGCGGGGTCGTCTGTTTGGTTCTTGCTCTTACCGTGCGCAACCGGTGGACGCTCCTCAGCGGGGCATGCGCATTGGTATTTTTGGCCGGGATCGCGTACGACGGTCGGCATATCATCAAACAATTTATTCTGGAGGACGATCATTTTTATGAGCAACATCTTGCATCTGCCCTTCCGGTTCTAGATGCAATGCCACGAGTGCGGATCCTTTCTGATCAACCAACGTCACTTTTCATTGCGGGGCACACGCATCATGACACGGTGTATTCCATTTATCTTAAAAATGTTCTCATCAATGACGAAGAATTTGCCGAGCGGTATTGTCTTACGCTCTTGCCGATCCTTCCCAACGAACGGTACATTGAGGATAGCACGCATTTACTCTATTTTGAGCAGCGACAAAGATCGCAAGATGTACGGGATAGGGAAGTACAGATGGTAAAAGACGCATGTAATCGCATGGATAAGGATCCGAACGGTTTTTTGAAGAAGTACGGAGTGGATTATTTGTTTTGGAATGAGAAGATCAATCCTGCGTGGAATCTAACCAAACTTAAGAAGGTTCGCATCGAAAAGGTTAAAACGGAGGAGGGATGGCCTGCCGGCTCCTTCGACAGCGCTCAGGACAAGCTCCGCTCAGAGAACGCAGGTTGGAGTTTGTGGAAGGTTTTGCTCTAATCCCTGCTCTTTATGGGGTATGATAGGGTCATGGCGCAGCGAGAATATGACTTTATTGTGCTTGGCGGTGGGGTGGCAGGACTTGCCGCTGGGTATCGGCTTTGCAAAGCCGGAAAGAGTGTTTTGATGCTGGAAAAGGATAAACGGATCGGTGGTCTTGCCAAGACATTGAACATCAACGGGTTTCTGTTCGATTATTGTGCGCATCGCTTTCACAGTGCGAATCCGGGAGTGATGCAGGAGATGCGAGACCTGATGGGTCCGAATTTCGTAGAGCATCGACAGAAGAGTCGCATTTATCTTTTTAACAAGTATCTCAAGTATCCATTCGAGATGCAAAATCTTCTTCGTGCCATGCCAAAAATCGAAGCCGTACGGTGCGCATTTGATTTTGCATGGAATACGCTCATCCGTGGTTTTAATAAACGCGAGATTAAGAGCTATGCGGATTGGTTTGAGTATTTTTTTGGGAAACGATTCTACAAATTCATGTGTTATCCCTACACGCGCAAGATCTGGGGGATGGATCCTCAATACCTCTCCGCAGATTGGGCGAACCAAAGGTTTAAAGGGCCGGATATCCCTAAGTTGATACGGACGGTTCTTAAAAAAATATGTACGCTGAATTTCAGTTCCTTTTCTCTCGAGGACGAGGAGTTTTTACCGGATAGCGGCCTTTTTTATTATCCGATCCACGGTGGAATACAGGCAATGCCCGATCGCTTTGCGGAGGAAGTACAGAAACACGGTGGCATTATCCATACGGGAGTAAACGTGTCTTCCATCAGTGCAAAAACCAGAACAGTTATCTTTGAACAGGACGGTATGACGCAGCGAGCAACGGCGAACCATGGCTTGATTTCTACGATTCCTCTGCACGCGTATACAGCACTCTTGGAAGAACCGGTACCTGCTCAAGTAACAGAGAATCTCCGGCAGCTACGCTATATGGACATCATTTTTGTGTTTCTTTTTGTCGATAAAGAACGTATCAGTAACGACACGTGGTTGTACTTCCCCGATAAGGATATTGCGTTTAATCGCGCCGTCGAATTTAAAAATTGGTCGTCCGATATGGCCCCGCCCAACAAAACAAGCCTTTGTCTCGATATTACGGTCACGCCGGAGAACAGGCATTTTTGGGGCATGAGTGAGAAGGATTTAATAGAAAAATGTAAGCAGGATTGTGAGATGTTGGGGCTTTGCACCAGCAAAGAAGTATTCGATTTTAAGGCAGTACGGATTCCCCATGCGTATCCCGTCTATGATCTGGAATACCGTCCAAAGCTCGATTCCATTTTACAGTTTATTGAGAGTTTTGAGGGGGTGTATTGCATCGGCCGTACGGGGGTTTTCCGCTACAACAATTCGGATAATTCTATTGAGATGGGGCTTGAGCTTGGCAAGAGACTTGCCGATGAGCCGGTTCGTGGGAAGAGTATGCGGTCATATGAGTTCAGTGGAGTAAGTTATTGATATGATGAGGGTCATGATTCATGACGAGGCCTATATTCGTATTACACGGAAACCCTGTAGTGTACTTTGGGTTGTGATGTGGGGTTTCCTCTGGTTCGTGGTGTTCAATATTGCGGTATGGTTTGTGTTCGATCGGCATTTTTTTGATTGGGTTGGGTTTGATCGGCTCCTGATGCAACCGAGCGTCAATGAACTTCAGAGTGTTATTGGTAAAATAAAGAACGAAAACAGTAAACGGCATCTTGTGCTTTTGGGGGATAGCATCGTATGGGGAGTGGGGGTGAATGATCCGAAGGAAACACTGGCGGGACAACTGGGTACATTACTCAAGGATCAAGAAGATATTCGCATCGTGAATCTGGCCGTTCCCGGTAATTCATTTCTTGATATGGCCGCGCAAGTTCGCGAAGGATATCGTCCGAATGATATCTATGTATTTTTTATCAATCCGATGCTTTTTGACGAGGAGTACGCCAATCGTACGTTTGACGAATCGGTACGTTTTAAAGAGACTGTTTCCTTTGCTCTGGCGAAAGAACGAGGTCGGTTTGGGGAGTGTTGCGATCTGGATATTCCGCTATTCAATTTCCGTTCAGTGGTTTCTCGCCTGTTCACTCCGGTTGTTCCTGTTTACCGCCATCGTGACAACATAACAAAATGGAGTATCGGATTACCGCCTTCTATTGCGGTGGATGCGATCCTCCATCGATTATTCAATGTTCGTCTGACGCAGTTGCTCGAACGGCGACCGATGAGTGTTGGTGAGGGTATCACCACCCTTCGTCAGACGCAGGATTTTAGACAATCCCGGATGATGCGATTACTCGCGGACGTTACGAGTATTCTCAAAGAGTACCCCAATGTTCTTTATGTCATTCTCAATGACAACCGCTTTGAAAAGAATGCGTTTCAGGATCGTAATATCGTTTCGCTAAAAGCATCGATCCATTCCGAACGTGTGTTATCTCTTTATAAGACCATCGGTTCGGATCTTTATCTCGATTCTGTGCACATGACACCGGAGGGTCACGGCAAAGTGGCGGAGAAGGTCTTTGAATTTTTACGTACATCCGATGCCATTTAATTCGACCCTCTATCTTGTTTTTTTGGCGGGAACGGTTTGTCTATATTGGGTCATACCAGAGCGTCATCGCGTATTTGCCCTGATTGCGTTTGGGGGACTCTTCTATGCGTATGCGGGGTTACCGTACTTGTTATTACTTGGGGGGCTCGGAGGAGCGTCATACTCGGTTGGTCTTCTCATAGAACGCGATCGGGAGCGCTGGAAGCTTCTCTTCGGTGTGTGTCTGCTTGCGCTGGTACTGACATTCTTTAAGTACGCGGGAGCTGTTACGGAACTTCTGCACGCGGGGGGTTGGGATCTCATGTTGCCGTTAGGGATTTCGTTCTACACGTTTGAGTTGATTCATTATCTGGTTGAGATATATCGGGGGAATATTAGGAATCCAAAGCCGGATGATTTTTTGGCATTCCTGTTATTCTTCCCGACGAGAGTCTCCGGACCCATCCGGCGGTTCCCGGCGTTTACATCGCAGTTAAAAGATATACGTTTTAAGCCGGAATACCTGTTGTATGGGGTTACTCTTCTGGTGCTTGGATACGCCCAGAAAATTATTATTGCGGACCCTTTGGTTCCATTCACACAAGGATTGCAGGATCCGACGGTGCTAAGCGCTTTGGAAGTTCTTGCACGTCTCTATGCGTACTCGATCCGGATCTATGCGGATTTTGGGGGACTGACCAATATTGCCATGGGATCTGCGTTGCTTTTTGGCGTCCTTGTCCCGCGTAATTTTAATTACCCCTACCTCCGGCCGAATATTTCGCTCTTTTGGCGGAGTTGGCATATGAGTTTGAGTAATTGGGTGCGGGATTATCTGTATATCCCTCTGGGGGGGAATAGGCACGGGGAATGGCGAACCGCTTTGCATCTTCTTATTGCAATGTTTGTGATAGGGATTTGGCATGGCTCCTCCCTCAATTTTGCAGTGTGGGGTTTGTGGCATGGGGTGGGGTTAATGGTCAATCGGTGGTGGAGGCTGACGATTGGTCGCTCTATGCCATCAAATTGGTTTATGTATGTCTTGGGAGTGATCATCACCTTCCATTTTGTGACCATCGGATGGGCGTTGTTCGTCACAGATTCTTTGGGAGATTCGTTGATTATTTTTTATAAAATACTTCCCTATGTTTAGGATAAAAAATATTGTCTTGGGCTTTCTTCTGGCGATACTTGTGGTGGTAACTTTGTTGTTTACAACAGACGGAGCAGAGATATTTATTTATAACGTATTCTGAATTCAAGTTTCATGGCAAATGGGAAATCATTTGAGAGTGCTTTCTCCAATAGGAAAATACTTTTTTGCTATTACATAAATGTTCCCAACGATCACCATAGGGATATGTTTCAACACCCGCATAGTGATGTCCTTGTTCCATTCTGTCCCTGTTCGTATTACTTAAATAAACATCATCAAAGGATTCTATAAACTTAAAGTAATTCTTTACCGTTTCTATATTCATTTCTGCGAATGAATTGGAGTTTATGAAGAGATCAGGATGTTGCACAAGCTCTTTAGCCTTATCATAATTGCCCGCTTCTATGAGAATAATGCTTGTCTCATGCCTTTCTGGAAATACGGATTTTAGGTAAATCTCTGCAACTTTCAATGTCTCTGGTAGATCAATAATGCAGTACACTACGGGATGGCGTTTCTTAATAACCACTTCTGCCATTGCACCGAATCCCCCGCCTATTTCAACAACGTAATTTAGACGAGGAACATACCGCTCTATCACCTCTAGTTCATCTGCCGCTTTAAGAAAATTCCCGTTCATTTTCTTTCCCTTCCACTCCCCGTAAAGAGGACAAAATTTCTTTGTTTTTTCGTAATCTGGAAGATAGGGAATAAGGGAATCAAATCTATCAAACTCCATCATCCAACTCAATCTCTTCCTGTATCTTCTCTTCGCCATGAGCATAGGGAAGATATCACGAAGAGGCAGTGTACCTACTATTCTTTTTTCGAGGAAGGGGAATGGGCTTGGGTGGTCATAGAGTCCCGCAAATGCGGAAGTCATATAAAAGTTTTTGGCGTTGATATGTTGAAGAGATGCCCCTGAAAGGCTCGTTTGGTGTTCCCATGTATTCCTGTGCGTTTCATTCATCGGTTCCCCGAGGCTACAAAAATTTTTACTTTTGTCAATAAGGATGTGACGGCCAAAGGAAGGAACACTTAGATGCCCCAATCATATTCGGTGAGGTATTCCCGCAGACACTCTTTCCAATCCCGCATACGGTGGAGACCTTTGGCATGGAGGCGCCAGTCGATGAGCTTCTCGGAAGGTGGGCGGGGGGCAAAATATTCTTTTTGCCAATGACTCGAATCCACTTTGGTTATTTTTATTTTTTGTTCGAGACCGAGTATTTTGATCATTTCTCTTGAGACATCCAAACGACTGCAACTCCCGTCGCAGACCATGTTGTAGAGACCGTAGGCATCCGCATCAATGACTGCGCGCATGTTCTCCGCAAAATTGTTGGTGTATGTGGGGGTACCGAGCTTGTCATCGACAACGAAGAGTTCCTTTTTTCCGGCTTTGAGTTGTTTAATGACTTTGTTCACGAATTTTTTATCCTTTTTTGGTCCTCCGCCCATCATCCATCCCGCCCGGAAAATGAAGTATCGGGGTTGAAGGAATTGCTGGAGGAAGACTTCTCCCGCGTATTTTGCCTGCGCATACACGCTTAATGGTCGAGGAAGGTCGTAATCGGTGTAGGAATCTTGACGACCATCAAAGATCCCTGCTGTGGAAATATAAACCATCGTGGCATCATATTTTCTGCAGAGTTCTGCCGCGTTGTCGACCGCAATAGTGTTGGTTGTAAATGCTTCATCCGGATGCGTCTCGCAGTATTCGACATCGGTGAGAGCGGCCAGATGAAAGAGATATTGTGGTTTAAATTCTTGAATAGATTTTTCGAGCGCTTCTGTGTCACGGACATCAAGAGAAGAAAGCCATTTCTCATTCAGGTCGATATCCGTTGCTCGTACCGTACAGATGGGGTTGAACGTCTTATAGACCGCATCCCCAAGCATACCGCCGCAGCCGGTAATGAGGATCCGGGTGTTAGGATTGAGCATGATGTGCAGTATAGATTTTGATAATGCCGTCCGCTATGGCTTCCGGATTTCCTGCCCTGCAGAAGTACACACCGTCTTTTTCCGAAAACTTTTCGCGGATAGCGTGGGACTGTGCAGTAAGAATGGGGACGTTACATGCAACGGCATCAAATATTTTGTGGGATATGACGTTTTGAACCTTTGGCGCGGTGCCAAAGACGCCAAGACACATATCTGCACCCCGAACATGTTGTGCAAGTTGTTCGAGGGGAAGGAATGGTTTGAATGTGATGTTGGTAAGATTGAGTTCTTGCACGATTCTCTGGATGGCGGGATATGTTTGTCCTTTGCCGATGAATGTGAAGTGGATATTGGAATGACTGCTCTCAAGAGTTTTTGCGGCTTGGACAATGTATTCGATACCCTGATGTGGGATGTATGTTCCATAAAATAAAACTTCGAAAATAGATTGAGGGTGATCTTTTAGTGGTTTTGGTCTAAAGAGATCTTCGCGGGTCCCCACATAGATGACCCGGACTTTTTTGGGATTCGCTTTAAAACGATCGACGAGGAATTTCTTATGAGCCTCGGTATCGATAATGACTTCGTCGGGGAGATGAGAGCAGAGAAAATCCAGTATCCAAAGGAAGAATGCTTGCGGATGCCATCGGGAGTGGCGACGGCGGTCCTCGATGGTGATCTCGTGAAGCGAAAAGAACATGTCCACGATTAATTTCAGTCGGTATCGCTTGGCGATGAACCATGCGAACGGCGTGAGATGATGACCGGGGAAGGGGACGAGCAGGGCACAGGCATTGGTGTGATGTTTTTTTACCTGCTCTCCAAGTTCTTTCAGTTTGGGGACAAGTCCGTTTTTTTGGGTATGGCACTCTGTGATAGAGAACCCTTCCTGCGCATATGCTTTGCAAATATTGCGATGACGGGGGGATTCCCGATCGTGGTAGCCGAACGTCAGAATGACGTTTTTTGTCATATGTAAGAGCATCATACTGTAGGCTATATCCATGCGCATTACCTACGTTACGCATACCCGGTTCCCGACCGAAAAAGCCCATGGGCATCAAATTGCACAAGTATGTGCGGCAATGCGGCAGTTGGGACACGAAGTGACTCTGGTTCATCCAAATGTCTGGACACAAGTACAAGGTGATCCCTGTAGATATTACGGTGTATCCGCTCCTTTCACTGTGAAACGATTGAACAGTCTTGATGCGCTCCAAAAATGGTGGATCCCCGGGTATTTTGCATTTGCAATTTCGATGTGGTCGTACCGGAGGGTTCTTCGAACATTCTTAAAAACGCATGAAGCAGATCTCTTCTATTGTCGCTCATGGGAAGTCGTAGGAGAGTTACTACGTACCGGTACATCAGTACATATGGAACTGCATACGTTGCCACGGATGAATCGCAAGACGTTTGTAAAGTATTGCAATCAATGTACAAAGATTATTTGTTTAACGAGCATGATGCGGGATGCAATAGTTCGGTGGGGAGTTGATGCAAAAAAAACAATGGTAGAACCCGATGGGGTGGATCTGGATCGATTTGCAAGTTTGCCCGAAACAGAGGTCTCCAAATCAGAGTTCGATGTTCCATCGAATCGATGGGTTATTGGGTATGTGGGGTCGCTTGTGACACGTAGTATTATTGAAAAAGGTATGCGGGAATTGGTACAAGCATTAGCGATTATTAAGCGCGGAGAAGCAAAATTTTTTGGGTGGATTGTTGGAGGCCCCGATGCGTATATTGGTGAATACAAACGACAAGCACAAAAATTGGGATTAACACAAGATGATGTTCGTTTTGAGGGGCAGATCCTCAGTAGTCGTGTTTCTCATACCATTGCCGCATGCGATGTTTGTGTCTATCCGGCGCCTAGAGATGCGGAAAAACATGCATATTTTATGCGGGATACATCACCTTTGAAGTTGTTTGAATATTTAGCGGCAGGGAAACCGGTTGTCTGTTCGGACATTCCTCCCATTCGTGATACCGTCGATGAAAGCATGGTGACCTTTTGTAAAGCAGGAGATCCACGATCGATGGCGGATGCCATCGAATGGGTTCTCAATCACCCTGAAGAAGCACAGAGGAAAGCGCAAAGAGGAAAAGAGCACGTGAAGCGATTTGATTGGAAGGAGAGGATGAAAAGAATTTTGTCTCATTTCCCTCTCCCGGCGGGGGCACCTCCCCCTTGAGGGGGAGGATGAAGGAGGGGGGGGGTCCGTTTGGCCTGCAATACAAACGAATGCATCTTACCCCCTCCCCTGGCACATCGGTCGCGACCGATGTGCCCTTCCCCTCCCTCCAGGGAGGGGTGCCTCTCCCCTTAGTCCCCTCCCGTCGGGAGGGGTAGTAGTTTATGTTCTTGAATAAATCTCCATATCTCCTCCGCCCCTCTTTTAGCAGTCTCTGCGTTGGGGTGGACAGTATCCCACGAGAGGGTAGGGGCGGCATTGCCGAACACGTCATAGAGATCGAGGACTTCAAATCCATATTTTTTTACGATCTGGATGATTTTGGGACGGGCAATCGCATGGAGACGTCGATCGGGCCAGATGATAAAGAGGCGGGGGAGGGATTGCGGGAGGATTTGATGCAACCGTGCAAGGTCGTCGGCATAGCTCTTGATTTGGACATCGGTAATGTCATCTTCTTCGGGATGTTGTTTAGACTCTTCCTGCATCTGGATAAGTTGTTTCTGCCGAAAGCGTGAATTCACGACTTTTTTGACTACCTTGTAGAAGGTGCTGTGAATATCCAGAAAACATCGACCGGGGAGGTATCCGAGTAATCCATGATCGATGGGGTCACATTGGGGGGCTGATGGAGTCCAGCCTTGCGAACGAATGATTCCATCATTATCGAGGAACCCGACACCGATGCCTTCTACGTCGTTTGGATGAAAAATAAGGATGAGTATGTGTGGCTCAAGGGATTTGAGTTTTTCCCTATAGATTGCTGTTTGTACCGTGAGGTCGTATCCGGGCGCAGCGGTATTCAGAATACTCCATTCAGGGAGAAGGTTTTGAAGGCGCGCAGGAATGGTTTCGTGGTCTTCAAGTCCATATCCAAAGGTGATCGAATCCCCCAATACCGCGATCAGTGGTTTTTGGGGATCGATCTCCGGTCCGCGAAATCCTAAGCTATTCGTGGAAATAATGGAGCGATACGCCTTTTCTTTGATATTGGGGATCAGTTCGTAACTGATGTCTGGGTGCGGACTTTTTTGAAAAATCTTCGGGGGGTTTGGTTTTGTGGTTTGGAGACCAGTCACGCGCAAAGCGACTTCGATCCCTCCAAAAAAGAGGATAACTGTCGTTATAAGCAGTAAAAGATTGATAGAGAGATTTCGCATGTTCTGTCAGATTTTATATCAATCTGACCCCCTCACCCAACCCTCTCCCGCCGGGAGAGGGGTTATTGGGAGAGGCTGAAACAGCTCACAATCAGGGGAGCGAGGAAAGATGGAGGGGGGGTTGGCGCGCCACAGGGGGTGAAGGGGAAGCCCTGCTTTTCGTGTCGACGAACCAGACCCGAATCCTTGGAGGGTCTGGTGAGGAGACCGCAGGGCGGGCGGAGTCAGCTCTGGCGCGCCGGCATTTTTGCGCCACTTTTGTTGCCGGACAAAAGTGGCAAAAGAAAGGAGGAAAAATTGTTTCCAAAAAGAACAATATGTATTCAGGCAGGCATTTTTTTCTCCCCAACCATCACAAAGAGGCCTCCCTCCCGCCCAATAGTGAACATCCAGCCAAGTTGTTTGAGGATATGTTCGAAGGTCGATCCACGGGGATGTTCGTTGAACAATTGGCCATGGGTACTGCCCGAAGGAGAAGGAACACCGCTCAAGAATTTTACATTTTTCTCATCAAACCATTGGAGTACCTCATCCACGCTATGCCAGGACTCATGAGGATTTTTGTATTGGTCGGCGAACCATATTTCTTTTTTGGATTGATCCACGTCCCGTCGACGCATGTGAGAGTCAAGGAATCGAAAAGTCTTCCCCGTACAAGAAAATATGGATTTTCGGATTCCCGTTGGGATCCGGGCATAGGTGTTATAGAGGCCAATGAGTATCTTTCCGCCGGGTTTTACAAGCTTAAGGAGTTCCTCAAAACCTTTTTTTGGATTGGGAGTATGGTGCAAGACGCCCGAACAAATAAGAATGTCCATGGAATTTGGTTTGAAGGGCATCGCGAAAATATTGGCTTGTACAAAGTGAACATTCTGCAATCCAAATTGTTCTTTAAAGCTCTGTCCAAGGGTGAGGGAGGCAATACTTTGATCCGTCCCAATCACGGTCCGTGTGGAGACGAGACCAAGGAAGTTGGTCATTTGACCTGTCCCGCAGCCGACTTCCAGCACGGTTGCAAATGGAGAAATTGCCTCATCCACCCATTTTCCAAATCCGCTCTTTCCTGCCTTGTCCATGAGGACAGAGGGACTATCGATCCCGTCATAACCGGGGAAGGTATGTTCTTCGTAAAAGGCCTGCATTCTCTGGCGGATATGTTCTTCCTCCGTGATTTTTGTTTGCTCAAGGAGACGGAGAATACCGTCGGATTGATTGAGGGGGCGCTCCAGGAGAGAAGAAATATTCATTAGTCGAGTTCAAACTTTGCCAAATAATCTTTGTGTGACTTTTCTACATTCAAAATCCCAAGGATTTTTTTCTTGGAGAGGAGAGTGTTCCCCATCACGAGATAATCCATTTGGGTGTGGAGGAAGCAGTTGAGAGCGTCACGGGGGGTCTCGACAATGGGTTCTCCACGGACATTAAACGATGTATTGATGATAACCGGACATCCCGTCTTTTGTTCAAAAGCTTTGATAAGGTCATAGTATTTTGGATTTTGATCCCGACGAATGGTCTGGATGCGGGCAGAACCGTCGACGTGCGTCACGGCTGGAATCTTTTCACGTTTATCGGGATGAACATCGGCAACAAGGAGCATGTAAGGGCTTTCACGATCCAGATCAAACCACTGCGATGCTTTTTCTTCCAATACAGTGGGAGCGAAGGGCCGGAAGGACTCGCGGAATTTGATCTTGAGATTGACCTTCTTCCAGTTTTCGCGATTCCTTGCATCGGCGATGATGCTGCGATTGCCGAGGGAGCGGGGGCCGAATTCGGATCGCCCTTGGTACCAGCCGATTACGTTATCGCCCTCGAGCAGTTTCGCTACCTCATTGGTGAGCTCCGTTTCACCCATTTCATCAAAGGGCATTCCTTCTTCACGGAGGAGCTTTTTGATTTCGGTATGAGGATACTCGGATCCGAGGAAGACGTGATTCATTCGTTCTGCTGCCTGCTGTCCGTTGTATTGTTTGTGCCAAATGGCCAGTGCGACTCCGAGTGCTCCTCCCGCATCTCCGGCTGCCGGTTGAATAAAGATTTCTTTAAAAAGGCCCGATTTTAGGATTTTACCGTTGGCAACGCAGTTGAGCGCAACCCCTCCTGCAAGACAGAGATAATCGGATGGACAGATTTTTTTGGCATGCACGCAGATCTTGAGCATGAGCTCATTGGTGAGTTCTTGGATGGATCTCGCGAT
Source organism: Candidatus Peregrinibacteria bacterium (assembly GCA_016196225.1). Classification (GTDB taxonomy): domain Bacteria; phylum Patescibacteriota; class Gracilibacteria; order Peribacterales; family Peribacteraceae; genus JACPXZ01. The sequence goes on along the minus strand of JACPXZ010000031.1, from coordinate 32,317 downwards.
ATCTTTATGGAAGAGTTCGAGTGGTCCTTCTGATGACCGGCGCGGGCGACCGAAGAGCTCCTCGAACCTATGGCCGGTCATCGTGAGTCCGTGTTCAAAGGTGAAATACTCCATGTTCAGGCGAAAGCTCCCATCCTCTTTGATATCAATGAGTGTATGCATCTCCTTCATATAGCGCGGTTGTCCATACGGGGCGAGACCCATGACTTTGTATTCCGCGCTATTCACCTTAAATCCGAGGTAGTAGGTAAGAGCGGAGTAGAGGAGTCCGAGAGAATGGGGATAATGCAATTCCTTGACTAATTTAAAATCGTTCCCATTGCCATGGCCGATTGTTGTTGTTGCCCATTCTCCTACCCCATCAACGGTAACAATGGTGGCATTAGGAAAACCAGAACAGTGATAGGCGGATGCCGCATGGGATTCGTGATGCTGCGCGAAGTAAACAGGTCCTTTATAGTTGAGCTTCTTTTGGATGTGGTGCGGGATCCAGAGTTTTTTCATCATCCACTCCTGCATGGCGAGGTGGTATTGGCGCAGTCCCTTTGGCCAGACCTTGATAAATGTCATGAGGATCCGATCAAAAAATTTGAGGAATGGTTTTTCGTAGAAGCCAATTGCCGAGACATCATCGATCGTAATGTTGGCAAATGCGAGCGCGTGTTGAATGGCATTGATCGGGAACGCATCGTCATGCTTTTTGCGGGTGTACCGTTCTTCATGCGAGGCAAAAAGGATTTCCCCATCTTTCAGCAAGACAGCCGCGGAGTCGTGGTAGTAGCAGGAGATGCCGAGGATATAGATAGGCTTGTCGTTCATTTAAAACTGGTACTTCATGGAGTTGGGAAAATCTTGTGGAGGATCAACCCAATAGGAAATCGGTTTCTGTTGCGATTTAAAGGTGTTCATCGTTTTAAGAACGATTGCATATATGCCAAATCCCACGATCCAAAGGATACTCAAAATAATCCAACTCATCACGCGCCCGAGGGCTTCCGCAAAGCGTTTCCACATTGCCCAGAGCCAACTGATTGGTGGGGGGATGTTCATGTCAAAAAACTGTGTATATAAACGGTGCAAGGGGTGATCCTTGAGCGAATATCAAGACTAATCCGAGAAGTGCGATCATGATGATGAGCGGAAGGAGCCACCACTTCTTACGGATGCGCATAAACGCCCAGAGCTCAGTGAAGATGGATAATTTACTCATGGATGCTGAGAGTACTTAATTGCTCGGGATTATACAAGATATTACCCAGTCGAAGCCGTATCAGATCCGCAAGAATCTTGTGGCCGGCTTGCGTGAGGTGTCCGTCATTTGGAAAGTAAATACCTTCATTTGATTCCTGAAATGTCGGCAGGGGGTCAATAACAGCAAAGTCGTTGAGCTTTTCCAGAATGTTGTTATACAAAGCATGAGAGACGGATCCCTCGACCTCTTTTTGGTATGGGATGATGAGAACAATGTAGATTCCTCCATCTTTTTCGACTTCTTCTTTGAATGTCTGGAGAGTCACGAATGTGAGATCGAGATCGATTTTTCCTTCAAAAATGCCGTATTTCTTTTCTTTATGTTCTTTGGAGAGAGTGGCCTTTATGTAGTGATACCGGACAAATTCACAGAGTCGCATGAGGAAATAGCTTTTCATGTGCCAAAATTTCATGCAGATCGGTTCGTCGGGTTTTTGAGGCATGATGGTATTTATTCGATTATTCCGCACCGTGAAGGATGGTCCTGGTTCAATAATATCATTAAACGGAAAGATCTGATGAATAACAACGTTAGGATGCAGTGCTCTTCCGATCTTGCGATAAAACTGCAGTTCTTGGATCGGATCTGCCCCGTTCATTCCCAGTGCAACACCATTAAGTAAGCGAGGGAATCTTTTTTCTTCATCAACCTGATGTGCAGCGGTCATCGAATCGCCGATAAAGAGGAGTTCTGTTTTGGTTGGAAAGGGCGCCCCGCGAAATCCCGATCTATTTGTTTGAATGACTGTTTCAAATTCATCCGTTTTTTTGGTCCATGTGATCATGGGTGTTTCAATGGTGAAGAGATCAGGATGAAAGATCTGTTTTTTCTCCCAACCGGAAACCGGCGTCTTCACGAGGCGAAATACGTATTCCGTCATCCCAAGAGTAAGGGCGAGCGTTATGAGGAGAAGGAGAATGTTGGTAACGAAGTTTTTCAACTTACTCATAGAGAAATGATAGCCTATTTATTTTTATTTCTCACGACCACGTCTGCCAGCAGCCCAAAGAACCCGACTTGTATTCCCGTGAGGAGCAGTAATAGGCCTGCGTCCGAGATATTGGATATCGTCGCGAGGGTGTATCCAATGGTAGTGAGACCAAAAATCATGAGAACGGCACTGGGCCACGCGAAGAATTTGAGGGGGCGGAAGTACGTGACGATGCGGATAATAAGACCGAGAAAGTTTGCAAAATTCCTGATGCCGTTTATGCCGGAGGAGAGGGTGCTTTTCCCGATTCGTTTAAAGTAATCGATCGGATGGTAGATGACGATATAATCACTGGTCAGCGCGGCGAGGGTGATGGTGATGGTGAAGGAAAATTTTTGCGGATAGAGATGCATAAAACGCTCGCCGAGTTCTCTCGTAAACACACGCATGCCCGAATTAAGATCGGGTATTTTTATACCGGTGAGGATGTTGGCCAGGAGATTCACCAACCATTTGGCCGGACGCCGAGCAAGAGGAATCTGGACGCCTTTTTTAACACGCGCTCCGACAATCATATCGGCATGCGTAGCGTTCAGTTTTTGGATCAGTGTGGGGAATTCTCTAATGGGATACGTTCCATCGGCGTCAACGGTGCCGATCAACTGCCCCTGCGAATGCCGAATGCCGGTCTTCATGGAGGCGCCATATCCTTTGTTATATGGGTGGTTGATGATGCGGAGATACGGAAGATGAAGGCGGGCCAGAATTTCGCCGGTTTGGTCGGTACTCCCGTCGTTGATCACGATAACTTCGAACGGACCCGTATTTTGCAACACATCGTGTGCTTCCCGGACGGTGCGTTCGATAATCTCTGCTTCGTTAAAAACAGGGATAATGAGCGAAAACATGCCTGAATTCTAGCATTCCCTCCCCCATGGGGGGAGGGCTAGGGAGAGGGGGTAAAATAGTTCCGTATGTCTGTAGATCTCCGTCATATCTACGCCAATAAGGCTTTAAGCCAAATCCCGCGGCTTTTGAGTCTTTTGGATCGCAATCCCTATTCGCCGACATACGGGTGCTTTAAGCGGACATACTGGTTAGATAAGACAGTGGACTTCCCCGATGCGCTGCCCCAGTTTGGGGTGCTTTCCCTCTCTCTTGTTTACACGCAGGACTTCCCGGATAACCAATACAAGGATCAGCCCAAGGTTCTTGAGTGGATTCTGGCGGGGATGCGATATTGGACGAAGATCCAGCATCGTGACGGTTCCTTTGATGAGTTCTATCCCAATGAGCACGGCTGGACGGGACCGACGGGATTTTTGCTCTACGCGATGCTCAAGAGTTATATGTTGCTGGAGGATCGGAGAGAATTTCCTCATGGATTCAAAGATGAATTTTTCTTGTCCTGCCGCAAAGCGGCAGACTACATCATCAAGTGGGATGAGCATGGGGTCCTTGCCAACCATCATGCGATGGCCGTACTACCGGTGTACTACGCATATCATGTTCTCAAAGACGAGAAACTTTTGGAGGGATATGAAAAGAAGCTGGCAGAATTTTTAAAATATCACTATATAGAAGAAGGGATTAGCTCTGCTGCGCAAGCTTCGCAGAGTCCAGGTTGGCCTGCCGACCGAAGCGCGCAGCGCGTAGGTTGGTCACTCGAGTATGACGGCGCTGATCCTGGTTACCTCTCCGCGACGGTGAGTTTTTTAGGGAAAGTGTACAAATTGAATCATGATGAACGATTAAAAATCGTGATGCAACAATCGATCGAGTTCTTAAGTTACTTTGTGTATCCTAACGGGTTCTATGCGGGGAGCATGGGGAGTCGCAATACGCTTCACTTTTATCCGCACGGATGTGAGATCCTTGCGCCGGAGATGCCCCTCGCGGGGCGGGTGGCAGATCGCATGCTCGAGAGTCTGCGGGATGGGCAGATTGTTCCGGCAGAAATCATGGCCGATCGGTACTTCCTCTATCGGATTCCGGAACATCTCGAATCATTTATTGATTACGGAGAGCGGGTTAAAGAAGCAAAACTTCCTTATGAGGGGGATGACTTCCAAAAAGTTTTCCCTAAGGGGCGTTTTTATGTTCAGAAGAAGGGGGACGCGTATGTTATCGCGAACGCGGCGAAGGGGGGAGTTCTGAAAGTATTTAACGGAGAAAAGTTGCTGTTGAGTGATTGTGGTATTATCGGACAAACAGTGCAGGGAGAAGTGCTTACTTCGCAGTGGATTGATCCGGATTTTACATTTAAGCCGCATGGGAATGGTTTTTCAGTTTCCGGATCTCTTCATAGGGTTCCGAGTAATAAAATCTTCACCCCTCTCACATTTATCATCTTTCGCTTGTTTTTGTTGCTCTTTGGGTGGCATACCGGAATGGCGTATAGGATCAAGGGATTGATCCGCAAACTTCTCATGTTGAAGAGCGACAGAGCGCCGGTCATATTTGAACGGACTGTAGACCTAAAAGGTGATTCCGTGCATTTGTGTGATGTTTTGGAGATCGAAGGAGATCTTTGTTTTCACAAGTTACAGTTGGGTGATGAGTTTTTTGTGCGCTATGTACCGCAATCTCGTTATTTCCAATCTCAAGAACTCGATTGCAAGGGATATGTGCTCAGTATGCAGGACTTGAAGAGGTTGAATGAGGAGAAAAACGTGGTGATCAATCGGTCATTTTAGTGTGTGTAGTTGAGTACGGAGCAATTGAATTTCCTTTGTGAGACATTCGGCAGCTTTTTGCAGGAGATGCATTCGTTCTTTCTCGGAAAAAGTACTCCCTTCGGGTACATCCGGGAGAGGATCTCCTTCGAGTACGATTGGGACAGGGGCTCTCGAGAGAATCTCGTTCAAATCCGAAAGGATCTCCTTTTGATTTTCTGCGTGGATAAGAAGCGTATGGTCGTGGGGTCCTGACTCTCCACTAACGTGAAGATGGGCGAGACGACGGGGTGGTGTCGCCATCATATCGGCAAACTGGATTCCCAGATTTTTACCATTGCATTGATAGCCCTTCTGACATTGGTAAGCATGCTCCAGGTCGAGAATGCCAGGTGCAGAGAATATATTCATAAGATGTTCAATGTCCGCAACACTGCAGCCGATATCCTTGTGCGGATCCATATTTTCGATGGCAAATGGAATATGCTGGAACTGGAGGATTTCGTAGAGGTAAAAGGGGACAAAGGACGGATGCAGAACGCCAACCTGCGCGTGATGGTACTGCATGATTTTTGCCATATCCTGCAGTTGCTTCTTGTGCTCGGGAGATAAGTGATCACGCTCTCTGGCAATGTAATCAAAATCGGGGAAATGGACGGAGACATATTCAAATTGTTCCGATAGTGGCGATTGAGGCCATGAAAGCATTGTTGGATCCTGTGTCATAACAACTTCGATCCCATCGGCGCCGATCTCCTTGAATAGTCTCGCCATTTCCACAAGATCAAAACCCATTCCTTTTGCGTGGAGCCACCCGGTGGAGATACCGATGGGGGGCATAAGCGACAGCAGAATCTTGCAAGAAAAAAATCGACATTACGCGTTCGTTTTCTCTCCGATAACAATATTGGTTACCCCAAAGGGGAGCGGGCGTTCGAATTGTTGAAAGAGAGGAAGTAGTTGTTTGGAGAACGGCATGCGGTTTGGTGTGAGGAGACCCCACGTCCGGGCATCGACGATGCGAAGATCTGCATTGGTCAGGAGGGAACGCACATAGCGCGGAGTAAAGACCAATGCCCCATGCTCCTCTCTCTTGAGCGTACTGAAGGCGGCGATGATGGGATTCAAAATATTGGGCTCAATCATGGCGACATATTTTTTGGATACTCTTGCCATCTCGCGCATGACTCTTGGACGGTCGACCTTGTCGATGTGGTGCAGAACGGCGTGACAAAAGACCATATCAAAAGAATTATCGGGAAATTTAAGATCTCTTGCATCCATGACCTGTTTTTTATACACGGGATTGTTTTGGAGCATGACATCGGAATAATCCGTTGCAAGAACATCTCCCCATTTACTCCAATGAACGCTGAAGTAGCCGTTCCCGGCGCCGACGTCGAGAATGCGGGCGCCGGACGGTAAAGATATTTTTTCGCAGATGAATGCTATTTTTGGTTCCGCGTATGCGCGGATGACAGGGTGGGAGGGGTCCCGACGGTCAAGCTGATATCCTGCGTGCCAATATTTTTCCTGCTGCTCATCGAACGTTTTCATTGTTTGATCCAGTAGTAACCACCGGTGATACTGTTGAAGATCATACTTATAAACATGAAGAAGGCCAGTGAAATCGCTTGTTCCGGAGCGATGCCATAGGGGAGTAAAAAGGCGATAAGAGCGGCATCGCGAGTCCCCAAGCCGGCTGGAGCGATGGGTACGAGAGAGAGAATCCCCGTGATGGTGAACACGGCAATAAGAATGTGGATCGGGAGATGGATATCCACACTGTAGGCAATGAGTATCGCCCAAAGAAAATATAGTGCCCAGCTTACGGTTGTGGCGAGGAATGAGAGGGCAATCATTTTTCCTTCTATGGAGAATGGTATACGTCTCCATATAAAACGCACGGGGATGAGTCCGAGGACCAAACATGTCAATATGATCATGGACCAATGCACGCCAAAAAGGATCCCAATGCTTGGTATTGCAATGATGGCAATGGCGAAGATATCAATGAGGCGATCGATGATGACGAGCATAACGCTCGCTGCCATGGATAGTCCTTTTTGTCTTAAGTATGCTGCTTTCCCAAATTCTCCCAACTTAGCGGGCGTGATCGTCGCTAAAAATATACCGATGTGATACAGATGCCATGATTCGTTGAATGTTGGCGTTGCGGCGGTGGCACGTACCATCCCGTGCCAGCGAATAATTTTCAATACGTAGACCATGTATTGAACACAAAGAGCAATGACGAAAAAAACAATGTCTGTCTGTTGAATAGACGCAAAAAGTTTTTGTCGATCGATGTTCATGACGATGCCGACAAAAATGAGAATACCGATTACGCGAAGGTATTTCGGTTGAAAGATGGCAAGTTTGTAGATGTTTAACATTTATCTGCAGCCATAATGTGAGAATGTCCTCTACGAAACACAGGGGTCATAAGACGGTCTTCCAATCGTGATAGAGGGACCAGAATCCGCAGGAGATTATTGAGCACTCTGAAAGGGATGGTTTTTTGTACGTTCAACAGATCACTTTGTGCGGAAAATGACCGTTGTCTGAGCATATACACGACTTTTGTCAGTTCCATGATCCACTCGGAGAGTAAGAACATACTAAAACGATTGCCGATGACACAAAATCCGCTCCGCTTCAGTGTTTCTGCCAGCTCTTTTTTGTAATATCCGTCGCGAACATGTCGCTCGCCGCCGTCCTGGTGTCCGAGACGCTTGAGGTAGGTCCGGGTGAACCAGCCCTCATACGCCGGGGTAGAGACGACGATCCGACCGCCGGGTTTGAGGACTCTGCGAATTTCTTTGAGCGCTTTGGTGTCATCTTCCACATGCTCGATCACTTCACAAAAGAGCACTTTATCAAATGTGTTGTCCGGATAGGGAATAGCAAAACAACTCCCGGTTTTCACGTTTGGGGTAATATGATCATGAACGTACTGGACGGAATCTTCGCTGATATCAATGCCGTGGCATTCGATGCCTTTTTCTGCGAGGAGAAGTAAAAAATAACCAAGACCGCAGCCAACATCCAGCACTTTTTCACCCGGTTTCGCATTCAGGAACGTAAGGCACGGTTCCTCTCTCATGCGGACACTGATATTGCAGTGTATCGGGTGTTGTGTGGGCCGGATATCAGGGAGGAAACTTTGCATCGACACTACTCTAGTGAATGCGTTATTTTTATCAATGGAGAGTGGTATATTATGCGCACGCATGCGAGCCGTCATCCTCATCATTTTGGCAGCACTGGTCATGGTGGGGATTTGGATGTTGCCGGCTTTGTTCATGGGTTTTCCGATATATTCACCAAATCTGGATGAAGCGAGATTGTACCTTGATACGGGTGTGCTTGCCTATGGCGATGGTCATTTTTCCGCGATGGTTTTTGCGTATCTCACTCGCTTCATTGCCTGGGATAATCTGCTGGGATGGACGTTCTTTAGTGCGATCAGTCTGGCTGCCGCTGTCGTTGCACTCTGGTGGAATCTGCGAACATTGTCTGGCGCCTGCGTTGCTTGGTGTTCCATCGTGATATTCGGTTTGATGCCGATCTATTTTCAGCAAGCGTTGACGCTCACCAATTACACGCTGTCATACCTGTTTTTATTTTTAAGCGGCGGCGCGTTCCTCATGTTTTTCTTCAAACAACGGCAGGTTTGGCTTCTTATGTTGTCCGGCGTGTTCTTTGGGATTTGTCTTGGATTAAAGGAAGCTTTTGTCCTCTTTATTCCCTGGATGGCAGTATCGTATGTTTGGACATTTCGCAAAAAATGGAAGACGGCAATGACCGAACTCTTCATTTTTTTGGCGTGTGCCGGCGTTGTTGTTTCGTTGCCGGTGTTGCCGGATGCCCTTGGTCCAAATAAATCCGTTTTTGAGAGATTGGCAACGATCTTTTCGATGGAACAAACAAAACCCATCGGAGAATTTTATCCGGATCAGTATACGTACGATTTTGATAAGGACTGGTATGAGGAAACGGTTTTGGCAAGAAGGGCGCAAGAGAACCGTTCATTTTTGGATCGCATTCGTGGATATAATCGGCTCATTCTTTTTGATATCGGAGAGCAAAGTTTCTTGTTTTCGGTGTTCAACGCAATCTGGCTTTTTGTTCATCAGATTCCCGCCCTCTTCTTTGTGGAAACAGTGGGGGGGGTGATGATGTGGTTATTCATTTTGCCGGGTGCCGTATATCTTTTTCGATCGAACCGGCGAGTATTCTGGTTTTTCATCGGTCTCATCCTCACGTCAGAATTCATTCTTCGTTTTGTTCTCCATTATCAACGGATTCACCTGATGGAATACGGATGGGTACTGGCGTTGATGGGGGCACTCGGGGTGGTTCAATTGGGACAGCATCTGGAGCGTTACTGGCCCCGCGTGCCGGTTATGTATTTGCTGATGGCTATTCTCAGTTTGCATTTATTACAGATGAATCGCCTGGAACTCGCGCGTCTCTATAATCGATCAACGGTCCCCGATCGCATTGCCGTCGCAGGAGTTATCAAGGAACTTCCGGAAGAATCTCTCATTGCGGTACCGACGAATTATAAAAATGTAGCAGGGATGACCGGTCGGGATATGACGATTTTCAGAGAGGAGACGATCGAACGGCTGCTGAGCAATGGGAAACTTTCGGACGCGTTTCATCATTATGGAGTGACGCATGTACTGCGGTATCCGGAAGAACTGACGCGGCAGATACTGCGTGCTGATCCATCGGTATCATCCTTGGAGATACCACCAGGAAAGAAGCCAGAAGTCACACCGGTGATGAATTATTTATTGCATTTGTTCCGATAAGGAGGGGTTCAAAAAATATGCACAGCATACACATACATGTCACCCTGAGGTGCGACGAACGTAGTGAGGAGCCTCGAAGGGTCATGATAATGAATATTCCTTTTATGATGCTTCGAGGCTCGTTTCGCTATCGCTCCACTCGCACCTCAGCATGACATGTTTTTGTTTGTTTTATGTTTTAAAAACAGCATACACATACATGTCACCCTGAGGTGCGACGAACGTAGTGAGGAGCCTCGAAGGGGCATAGAATGAATCTTCCTTTCAGCATGACAATTATGATTTTTCAAAGAGTTCCAAATACGTGTCCACTTGTTTTGAGAGTGAAAACTCTTCCTCCACCCTTCTCCTCCCTGCTTCGCCCATTTTCTTCGCGAGGGTTTCATCGTGCAGGAGCAGAGACAATTTTTGTGCGAAGAGATCCGTATCCCGAGGGTCGAGAACAAACCCGGTCACCTGATCAAGAACAGACTCCGGTGTGCCGCCGAAGATTGTTCCAATCACGGGCTTGCGCGCTGCCATGGCTTCCAGATTTGTTTGCGGGAAGCAATCGAGACAGAGAGAGGGGACGGTGACGATATCGGCTGCAACATATGCATACTTCATTTGATCTTGGTTCAGCCATCCGGTACATCGGACAATGTCCGAGAAATCCTCTTTATACCCCGCTCTCTTCACGCATTCCTGCCATCTTTTCTCGTCGCCAGTTACAAGGAGAAGTACGTCCGGGATGTTGTGTCGGATCTTTGTAAGGACATCGAGAAGGGGTCCTGTTCCTTTGTCAGGGCTGATGCGCCCGCCAAAGAGAATGATTTTGCGTCTATGGAGGTCGAAGCGGTTTTTAAAGTCATCAACCAGTCTTTCGTCACAATGCCGGTCTTGGACATCAATCCCGTTGTGAATGACGCGGATTCCCTGAATGTTGTGCGCGTCGAGCGCGCGCTTGAGGGCGTGACTGACGGCAACGATACCCCGGACGTTCTTGCGAAGAGCCGATCGGATCAGTAGGTTTCGTAGTGGATTGAATGTTAGTCCGGTCATTTTCCAATGATCGGTAAAGCGTAAACTCACATCCTTCCCGTTTGAATCCAGATACTTCCGCGTGTTGAGGCGGTGGAACGCGAAACTAAAGACATCATGCAGAGTGATGAAGACGTTTGGTGTGTACTCACAGGCAACGCGCAGAGCGTCGTATGTAAGATAACGGTGGAGATTATGGGCGTGGACAATGTTCGGTTTTATCCGTTCCATCTCTTTTTTGATCATGGACGAAACGGAGGGTGAAAACAGACAATGGTAATGACGCAAGGACTCTCGGTAAGAGATCGGGAGGCTCACCAACCCTTTTTTTCGGAGGATTTCCGGAGACTTCTCTCTCCGATGGGAGGTCAGCATGGTGACTTCGTGTCCCATGCGTTCAAAGCCACAATTCAGCATTTGGGCGCAATTTGCGGGACTTCCGGTCAGGTCGTCATTGAGGACGAGGATACGCATTGCTGGTATAGTAACTCCGTGCAGGATTTTACCATCATCAAACGGATTTTTCGGCTTTTAAAGTTGGTGAATGTTCACCCGGCATATCTTGGTATCCCGATTTCTCTTTCCATTGTCAGTGCCGTGTTTGAAGGAGTGAGTGTGGGATTGCTTATCCCTCTCATAAATGGTTTTTTATCGAAAGATTTCAGTTTTATCAAAGAAGTTCCCGTTCTTGGCACAGTCCTCACCTATTTTCCAATCCAGTGGACAACGACAGACCGGTCGCTTTTTGCCGTCCTGCTTGTTATTTTTATTGTCGCGACACTGTTCAAGAATGTTTTGAAGTATCTGTCGGTCGTGAGCATGTATTTTTTTGCGGACAGATCGTTTCATCATCTTCGCAAAACTCTCTTTAATCGTTATCTCACGTTTGGAAAATTATTTTTTGACCGGACGAGTATCGGACACCACGCGACGGTCCTTTCGGATTTTAGTTATAGAGCCTTGCATCCTGTCATGCAGTGTACCAAGTACATCAATGCGTTTTTTGCGCTCATTGTATATCTGGTGGTTATGTCCGCTATTTCGTGGCAGCTGACGGCATTCGCATTGCCGTTGTTTGCGGTTCTGCATGTTTGTGTTCGCACACTGATCGCTCGTTTGCAGGGATTGTCCCGATCGATCGCGGAGCGGAGTAAAGAATTAAGCAAAAGGACCATTGAGACCCTCTCTCTCATTCCTTTGGTCAAAGCATCCAATACACAGTTCATCGAGCAAGCCCGTTATACCGCTTTGAGCAACAAAAAAGCGATGTTGGATTTCCGCGTCAATGCCGTGGAACAGTTTATTCTCCCGTTCCAGGAGATCGTCACACTCCTCTCCGCCGCCATCCTTTTTGCAGGAATGTTGTACCTGATGGTCCGACAGGATGCCGCCGCCGCGCCATCGTTCATCGTCTACTTTTATCTTGTTCTGAACGCGTCGGCCAAGTTCGGGGCGCTCACCGGGTTCCGCGTCACATTGGCGGTTTCGGAAGGCCCGGCACGCGAAGTATGGGCGGTCTTTGACGATAGTGACAAAAATTTTGTGGAGAGCGGCAAACGCGCGTTTACCGGCCTTAAGGATACAATCGAATTTCGGGATTTGAGCTTTTCGTATCCGGGAGAACGTCATGTGCTCACCGGAGTCTCATTTGCGATCTCAAAGGGGAACATGACAGCCATCGTGGGCCCGACCGGCGCGGGGAAAACCACGCTGATTAACCTCATTATGCGGTATTACGACTGCAAACCCGGTGAACTCCTGATCGATGGGACGGATATCCGGTCGTTCTCCATCGGCTCTCTTATGGAGAAGATGGCGCTCGTGAGTCAGGACACCATGCTCCTCAACGAGACGCTCCGGCATAATATGACGTATGGATTGGATGGCATTGCCGAAGAAGAACTTTGGAGCGCCGTTCGCCGCGCGCGCCTGCAGGAATTCATCGGGAAGCTCCCTCTGGGATTGGATACGCTGATCGGCGATCGCGGAGTACAACTCTCGGGAGGTGAAAAACAACGGGTCTCGATTGCTCGCGCCTTGCTGAAAAAAGCAGAAATTCTGATTTTGGATGAGGCGACGAGTTCGCTCGATTCCCGGACGGAAAAGCTGATCCAGGAAGCGATCGACGAAGCGACGCGAGATAGAACGGCGGTTGTCATTGCTCATCGTCTGTCCACGATCAAACATGCGGATAAGATTGTCGTTTTAGATAAAGGGCACAAAGCAGAAGAGGGGACACTGGATGCACTCCTTGCAAAGAAGGGGGTGTTTTTTGGACTGTGGCAGGAGCAGAAGTTTTAGATATTAAAAATGCCCCGATGCATTGCTACATCGGGGCGGGTTGCTCTTTCGGGTTTGTTAGAGAGCGGCACGGAGTTCCGTCAGTTGATCTTCCGTGATCCAGTTGAGCTCGCGGTACTCCGGTTGTTCCAGGAGTCCCAGATGTTCCTCGAGTTCGTCCTCGTCCCCGGTTCCTGCCGCGATCTTTGCGAGATGGTAGGTGGTGTTCATCACCCACCGCCGAGCAGTCTCGCGGTCCGGCGAGGTTTTGTCCTCGGCGAGCAGAACGAACTGTGCACGGAGATCCCGGATCGTGGGTTCTGCGGACTTGGGACTCGTTTCCGCTTCCCATGAGGCAGCGACGGCCTGGTTCATGAGTCTTTGGAGACGGTTACCCGCTTCCTCCGCAGCCGCCGTACTGGTCAGCAGCCATTCGATGGCCTTGCCATTGTGGCCGAGGGTCCTCTCCGCCTGGGCAAGTTCGTACGCTGCGGTCGACCGGGTCCCCGGAGAAACAGCCGTGTTTCGTACCAGGAGAGAGAGGGTCGGGAGGACACTGCGCGGGTCCGTATGTCGACGTCTCCAACCACAGTACGCCACGCTGGCTTGATGTCGAATGTCCAGCGTCGGACAGCGTTGGAGGACGTCGAGCAGTGCCCGGTAGAACACCGGGTTCGGATCGTACTGGAAGTCCTGGAGATCCTTGATCTCCAGACTCGGGTGGTCTCCCACAAAACATTGGGCGGCCTCCTCGAGCTGTTCCCTCGTGACGATTGGATCCCTGTCCAGGAGTTCGAGGTAATCACTTGCGAACTCCTGCACCGCTTGAAGGAGCATCTCTTGCCATGGTCTGTGCATACGATTTTCCTCATAAAGGGGTTTGGATTTGATCCTGTCTCGAGATTGAGGCAGGACCTTTGCACGCATTAAAAAACGTGCAAAAGACCTGCCTCCTGATCTCTGATGTGAATGATCGAAAGAGCTTGTCTATGGTACTATTTTTACAAGAATTGTCAAATTACGGGTTTTTTCTTGTTTCAATGAGAAAAAATAGGCTATTTTAGCCTATCCAGACCTATGAAGATTGTTGCCATTATTCAGGCACGCATGTCCTCTACGAGGCTTCCTGAGAAAGTTCTTGCAGATATAGGAGGACGCCCCATGCTTTATCGCGTTGTTGAGCGCGTACGGTTAACCCCGGCTATCGCCGAAGTGATTGTCGCCACATCCACCGATGCGAGCGATGAGCCCATCGCCCTCTACTGCAAAAAACAGGGATTTTCCTGTTTCCGCGGCGATCTCTCGGATGTGCTTGCGCGATATTACCATGCTGCACGTGCTTACCGGGCAGATGTTATTGTACGCATCACTGCAGATTGTCCTCTGCATGATCCCGCAGTCATCCAGAAGGTGGTCCGGGCATTCGATCCACAGAAACACGATTATGTCAGTAATGTTCTTCCTCCCACCTATCCGGATGGACTGGATACGGAGGTATTCTCCTTTGCAACGCTTGAACGCATGCATACGGAAGCGGTGCTCCCCTCGGAGCGGGAACACGTTACATTTTATATTACCAATCATCCAGAGTGCTTTCGTATCCATAACGTTCCATATACAGAAGATTTGCATACCTATCGATGGGTTGTAGACCGTCCACAGGATCTTGTTTTTGCACAAGCGGTATATTCCCATTTTGGTGAGAAGTCTTTTGGCATGGAAGACATTCTTGCTCTTTTGCGGGAGCAACCGGAACTATGCAAACTCAATGAGGGAATTCAACGCAACGAAGGACATGCAGCTGCTCTGCAGGCTGATCATGAATATCGTTCACACAGCAATTAACGGAACCACTTGTGGTACCACAGTTCTGTTTTTTCCGTACGAAAACCGCACTTTTGATAGAGACGTTGAGCGGCATAATTGCGACCCTGAGTCACCACGTAAATGTACTGCACTCCCACCGTCGACACTTCGTGGAGCACGCGGGAAAGCAAATAGGTTCCCAGATCCTGTCCCCGCTGCTCTGCATCGAGGCCAATGAGCCCGATTTGCGCGTTTTGGGGACCTTGATATTGTACGCTGCAATAGCCGATCGGCGTTCCATTTTTGGTGAGGACATACGCTTCGTCGTCGAACGTTCCCCGAACGGCTTTCTCAATCCAGTTTTCATAGAAGAGGGCGAGTTTTACTTCATTAAAATGACCGTCAAAGTAGTAGCGGGTATCGCGATAGGTGCCATGGGCAATGCGACGCAGAGTGGGAATATCTCCTTCGATCGCTTTACGAAATTCCACGCCTTCTCGTTTTTCAGAAGGCACGACGACATGAAGCGTCTTTCCAAAGGTCATGCGCATGTCCACAAACGAATATCCTGCTTGTTCCGCAACGAGGATAGAGGTCCGATCATGGCAGTCACACTGATACTCCAGGAAGGCGATGTCTTCCTTTTCCACGAACGACCGCACGTGCTTTTGGATGGTTGGTGTTAAACGGAGACAGGTCACGTATCCCACATTGAATCCGAAAAATTGGCTGTCCCACTCCAGTTTCTGAAAGAGTGACACAATCTTTGGAAGTTCTTCTTCCGCAGAGCTGCGATGCACTATTTCGTACAGATTTTCTTTGGACAGATGAAGCCGCGCTGCTATCTCTTCACTGTTCTCTGTGGCAAGAGCGCAAGGGAGAAGATACTTTGGACCGCAAAACCCTCGTTCCCTATCATGGACGAGCGGATGAATGCAGATGTCTGCAAGATCACTGGAAGGGGGATCGAGACACACGGTCATCAGAACGACATCCAGCGCATGTAATGCCAATACCGTCTGTTCCGGCAGTGCGACGCTGGTCACCAGCACGGCACTATTTTGCTTCTTCACTTCGGCAATAAGATCGTCACCATTGCGGTAAGTATGAGTATGCGCATCCGCAACGGTCTTCTGTAAAAAGGCGAGCGTCGCTCCTGCCACCTCTGCCACAAGCATATCGCCCCCTTCCCGCTCTCCGCAAAGCAAGAGTGTCTTCATAGGCTTTGGACACGGCGAAACTGGAGTGTACCTTTTTCTGCCTCTGTTGCCCCCCATACAGAGTTTCCGAGCATCTCAGAGATATGTCGAATCGAAAGCACCATTTCTTGAAACTTTTGCGGGATGAGACTTACAGGCGCATCGGGGGCATCCGCATCGCTTTCGAGCATAAAATGCTTCTCTATAATGACAGCGCCGGCTGCTACTGCTATGGGGGCAGCTTCTATTCCCTTTGAGTGATCCGAGTATCCAATGGGGCAATGGTAGCGTTCCTTCAGTACCGGAATAGTACGAAGATGAAGATCGGATAGACTGGCAACAGGATATGCAGAAATACAGTGCAACAATGCGTGAGGAGTTTTTTGTGTGCGGAAAGTAGCGAGTGCCCGATCAATTTCCTCTCTATTTGCCATGCCGCGAGAACAAAGAACGGGGCGGCCCTTTGCGGCAATGTACTGGAGAAGTTTTTGATTGACGATGTCAAATGATGCTATTTTGAAGCATGGCACATCCATTTCCTCTAAAAAATCGACAGACTCCTCATCGAACGGTGTTGAAAAAAGGACAACCGATTGCTCTTTTGCTTCTTTAAAAAGTATCGCCTGTTGCTCAAAAGAAAGCTCACACTTCTTCAGAATATCAAAAATTGGAGAATCCTTGGGGACGCGTTTTTCGGTGATATATGTCTGGAGTTTTACTCCATCAGCTTTGACGTTAGCCGCCTCTCGAATCAATGCCCGTGCCTTTTCCATATTACCGGAATGGTTGATGCCGATTTCTGCAATAACAAAAACGTTGTTTTGTTCTTCCAGATGCTGAAAATTGAGCACCGTCATAAGTGCAAAAATCTTACCAACAGCTCATTCCACCGTCAATAACAAGGTTGTGTCCAGTGATGTACGAAGCAGCAGGACTCGACAGAAAGAGGACGCCACCGGTGATCTCTTCCTGTAATGCCATTCTCCCCATTGGACAGCGGGCAGCGTAGTTTTTTTGAAAGTCTGTGCCCTGCGGATTTTCGGGGTTCAGGATACCTCCGGGCGAAACGGCATTCACGCGGATATGTCGGGATGCGAGATGAACGGCAAAATACCGCGTCATCTGTATGACCCCTGCTTTTGTTGCGCCATAAATTTCAGAATTTTTCCGGGGGCAGTCGGTATAAATACACGGATCAGGACTGATGATGCCGTACATGGAGGCAATATTCACAATGCTGCCCTGCGCGTACTTCTTTTCATCAAACAGGTTTACATAGGTCTGTATGCAGAGGAGAGTCCCTTTGAGATTAACGTTCATCACCCAATCGATGGAGGACTCCGGTCGCTCCTCAAACGACTCGAAGCAACTGACACCGGCATTGTTGATGAGAACATCCAGCGCTCCATGTGCATCAGCGACTGTACTGAAGCAGTGCAGCACATCCTCTTTGTTGGTGACGTCCATCGCGGAGTAATGCACTCCTGCAGGCAGATTCTGTGCGGTTGCGTGTGTGTCCGTGGCAATCACGGTTGCGCCGGCATTGTTGTATGCCGTGCATAGTGCACGACCGAGTTGGCCGCATGCGCCTGTAATGAGAACGACTTTTTTGTCCAAGGACTACAAGGTGGAAAGAAGAGCGCGGAGACGAACCAGGGATTGGAGAAGGATACCTGCGTCCTGATAATACTCAATCGTAAAGTAGCGAATCTGCGGGAAACGGAGAGTAAATGTTTTCACCTCGGCGAATACTTCCCCGTCCGGGGGAAGATGCGCATCCGAAGCAGAACCGTCTGGGTTGATGATGCATCGCGAAATGTGAATTTGCACCGCTCTTTGCAGTGGAAGGTTTGCGGTGTATTCCTCAAACGAGAGTCCTCTGTTACAAGCGGTAATGTGCGCATGGGCGATGTCGAACAGGAGTGCGATGTTGTTTTCTTCCAGGACGGCCGTTAAAAACGATCCGTCGGTCACGTCATCGTACGCAGGTGTCGCATAGTAGTTGTTATTCTCGAGGGCAATCGTTTGCTCTTTGTCCAATACGGAACGCAGCCACATCACGTTTTCCCGGGCATTCTTTTGCAGATCGCTGGCGGCGACGCGTTCGCCGCCCGGTTCAAAGTGCTGATTGACGATTTTTGGTTTGGTAAAGGATGATCCGGCATGAAACGAGAGAATGCGCAGGTCTGGTTTTGCTGCGATGTTCTTTTGAATAAAAGAGCGCTCGGAATCGGACCAGGACTTAATGAGCTCCGCTTCAAAATGGAACAGCTCTTCGTGCGGGTATTGCTGCTGAGCGAAATGGTCGCGGCATTCGAGGCAGTCACTCGCCCGCATGATTCCCTCTGCCGCGTGAAAGTCTGCAAAGAACGTCGAAATCGGGGAGGCAATACGGCGGGTCATCGTTGCAAAATTTGATGAACCGTTTCGATGATGCGATCAACTTCGGCGTCTGTTAATTTTGCGGAGAGGGGAATGCTTACGGTTGTTTGTCCGATGTGTCTCGCATGAGGAAAATCCTCCGCGTTCCATCCCAAATGATCGTGATAGTACGGGTGTTCGGGAATGCTGAGATAGTGAACCCCCACGCCGATCTTTTGCTTGGTCATTTCTTCCATGAACGCATCACGTGTCATGCCTGCATTCTCCTCAATGAGGACGGGAAAGAGATGATAGGCATGACGGGTGTCGGGAGCCGGTTCTGCGGGAAGAGTGATAGGCAAATCGGCAAGTTCTCTCTGGTAGCGGTTCCAAATGTGCTGCCGGCGTTGCCAGTTGTGTTCCAGGCGCCTCAGTTGATGAAGACCGAGAGAAGCCTGCATATCGGTCATGTTGTATTTGAAGCCAAGGTGGGTAACGAGGTAATGTTTGTATCCCTTGTCTGAAAATCGCGCCCACGCGTCCTTGCTCATGCCGTGGAGAGCGAGCACTTTGATGTGGTCGATATCTTCTTTTCGTTTGGCCAGGACCATCCCCCCTTCTCCCGTCGTCATGTTTTTGGTGACGTAAAAACTGAGTGCTCCAAAATCGCCGAATGTTCCTGCCTTCTTTCCTTCGTATTCCGTTTCAATAGCGTGTGCGCAATCTTCAATGACTTTGCAATCGTGCTTCTTCGCAAGGGCCATGAGTTCATTCATCTCGCAAGGACGGCCGGCGAAATGAACGGGCAAGAACCCGCGCGTGCGTTTGGTAATTTTCCGCGCCATGTCCTTCGGGTCAATGTTCATTGTGCGCGGATCGATGTCTGCAAGAACGGGCGTGGCGCCCGCATGTAAAATCGCATTGATGGTCGAACAGAAGGTCATCGCGGGGGCAATCACTTCGTCTCCCGGTCCAATGCCTGCGGCAATCATGCTCAGATGCATGGCAGACGTACAAGAACTGACAGCAGCGGTATACTCTGCATTTTTGTAGACACGCATCGCTTGTTCAAACTGTTGTACCTTTGGCCCGGTTCCTATCCATCCACTTTTGAGTGTTGCAATCATTTCGTCAATCTCGTCTTGTTCAATTTGGGGTGCTCCGAATACAATAAAACTCTCGGGGCTCTCTTGATGAGAGGGTCGATTTTTCTTTTGAGGAGACATGCACTTTAGGGAAGATAACCGTTGAGGATCCATACAGTTCCCAGAATAGCCAAAATAAGCAAGCAAGAGAATACGTTGTTTGCTATACTGTTTTTATGTCAAATCAGGGACAAAACCTCTATAAAAAGGCAAAAACACTGATTCCAGGCGGAACACAGCTTCTCTCCAAACGGCCGGAGCGCTTCCTCCCCGATCTGTGGCCTGCCTACTATGATCGTGCAAAAGGAGTCGATATTTGGGATCTCGATGGAAACCACTATATCGACATGTGTATCAGCGGCATTGGCGCATGTATGTTGGGTGCGGCAGACCCCGACGTCGATACCGCGGTACGGGGCGCGATCGAAAAAGGAACAATGGCAACGCTCAACTGTCCGGAAGAGGTGGAACTTGCCGAACTTTTGATCGAACTCCATCCATGGGCAGAGCAAGTGCGCTATTCCAGATGTGGAGGTGAGGCCATGGCGGTTGCTGTGCGAATAGCGCGGGCAAAGACGGGACGGGATATCGTTGCATTTTGCGGGTACCACGGATGGCATGACTGGTATCTGGCGGCGAATATCGGAAGCGGTGAAGCATTGAAAGAGCATCTCCTTCCCGGGCTTGAGCCGAGCGGCGTGCCGCGTGCGCTCGGTGGAACCGCGCTTCCTTTTCGCTATAACCATCTGGAAGAATTGGAGGCCATTGTGAAGAAGCACGGAGAAAATCTTGCGGCCATTATCATGGAGCCCATTCGCGGACACGATCCGCAGCCAGGCTTCCTTGAAGGAGTCCGCGCCATCGCCAATCGAACCGGCGCCGTTTTTGTGTTCGACGAAGTTTCCGCCGGTTTCCGCCTGACCTGCGGCGGGGCACATCTGCTCTTTGGTGTGACGCCCGATATGGCGGTCTTTGCGAAGGGTATGAGTAACGGCTATCCTATGGCGGCGATTATCGGCACGCAGGAAGTCATGTCCGCGGCAGAAAAATCATTCATCAGCAGTACCTATTGGACAGAACGCATTGGTCCGGTGGCTGCTCTTGCGACCATTCGCAAATGTCGGGAAAAGGCAGTGCATGAACATCTCATTCGTATGGGTGACCTCGTGCAGCGAGGATGGCAGAAGGCAGCCAAAGCCGCGGGAGTGGAGATTGCGGTCTCCGGCATGAAACCAATGAGTCATTTTGTCTTTGCAGGGGACAAAAACCGCGCGATGGCAACGCTCTTTAGCCAGGAGATGCTGGCGCGGGGATACCTCGCGAGTTTGGACTTCTATGCCACCTATGCGCACACGGCATCGCATGTCGAGAAATACCTGCGTGTGTGCGAAGAGGTATTTTGCATCATTGCCAAAGCCGTAAAGGAAGGATCGGTGGAAGCTATGCTCAAAGGTCCCACGTCTCGTTCGGATTTCTCCCGCCTCACCTAGTGCTGCACGATGTCCATCTTGAGGGGGCACAGGTAGAACTTCATGAACTGTGTGAAGATGATGCGAGCGACGATTATGCCGGTTGGCTGAATGATCCGGTGGTGAATCAGTATTTGGAAACGAGGTCAGTGACTATCCAGGATTTGAAGGATTTTATCCATGACAAGAATGCAGACGAAGGAGCCCTCCTCTTGGGCATTTTCTGCAAGCGGACAAAAAAGCACATCGGAAATGTTAAATTAGAACCGATTGAGCGGAAGAAAAAGAAGGCAACTATCGGGCTCCTCATCGGAGATAAGAAGTATTGGGGCAAGGGTATTGGAACAGAGGTAACGAATGTCGTTACCCAGTTTGCTTTCGATGTTCTCGGTCTTGAGGAGGTGAATTTGGGGGTCATTGCGGAAAACAAGCCCGCCATTCGAGTGTACGAGAAATGCGGATTTACCATTGATCGCACAAACAAAGGCGCCATAAGGCATGGAAATACCTTGCACGACCAGGTCATTATGAGAAGATACGCGTCCGTAAGGCAATGAATACAACCACTCTCGCGCCGGGTGACCAAACAGAAAACCGCCGGGTTGTCTCCGATTCGCTGCTGCTCAAGCGTTGCAGCAAGTGCGTGATGCCCGAGACGCAGGAAGTCATTGCATTTGACGCAGAGGGTGTTTGTAACGCGTGCCGGAACAACGAATTCAAACAGGAAAAAATTGATTGGAGCCAGAAGGAACAGCAATGGTTAAATTTTCTGGAAGATTACCGAGGAAAATACGACTATGACTGTATTATTCCTTTTAGCGGGGGCAAGGACAGCACCTTCACGGCATGGGCACTCAAAGATCGCTACAACCTCAAGCCGCTTATCGTGAGTTTCGATCATCATTTGCTTCGTCCACAGACGCTCGAAAATCGTGAACGGACGCTCAAGCGCCTCGGGATCGATTTCCTCTCTTTCCGTCCAGACTGGCATCTTGTAAAAAAGACGATGCGTGTGTCACTCGAACGGAAGGGAGATATTCTCTGGTATCAGCACTCGGGAATTTTCAGTTACCCGATGCAGATTGCAGTAAAGTTCAATGTACCACTGGTGGTGTGGGGTGAACCGCAAGCGGAGTACACCGGATATTATGGATACGATGAACAGGAGGAAGTGGACGAGCGACGCTTTAACATGTTCGTTAATTTGGGCATTACCGCCCAAGACATGCTCGGTATGCTGAATGAACATCCCAAATTTAAAGAGGACCTGCCGGTGACGATGCGCGACATGCAGCCGTTCATATATCCCGCACGTGCGGATTTGCGCGCAATCAAATGCCGATCGGTCTGCTTGGGGAGCTACATTCCATGGGATGTGAAGAAACAAGTGAAGATCATCGAGAAAGAGCTCGGATGGGAAGGAGATCGTGTCGAAGGGGTCCCGCCGGAATTCAACTATGAGAAGATCGAGGACATGATGCAAGGCGTGCAGGACTATCTGAAATTCATCAAGAGAGGCTACGGGCGCATGTCCCACCTCTGTTCGATCGATATCCGCAATGGCCGCATGACGCGCGAGGAGGCCATGGAGAAGATCGGAAAATGGGAAGGCAAACGCCCGGGAAGTCTGGATGTCTTCCTTAAATGGATGGACATGTCCGAAGACGAGCTCTATGCCATCGTCTCGCCTCTGGCCGTTGCTCCGTGGAAGCACGATCCAACACGTACTCAACGGGAAGATCCGTTACCGGATCAAAAGGACTGGATTACGGGGTAAACTATCCCTGTGATTGCTGTTATTGATTATGGTTTGGGGAATCTCCGCTCTATTGCGAAAGCATTGGAGGAAGTGGGGGGCAACGTGCTTGTTACGAGTGATGCTTCTCAGATTCAACAGGCAGATCGGGTTGTTCTCCCAGGGGTCGGGGCGTTTGGCGATGGAATGAAGAATCTCCGGGAGCGGAACTTGATCGAGATACTCACGCAAGAAGTCATCCAGAAGAAGAAGCCATTTTTGGGTATTTGTCTCGGGATGCAACTCATTGCAAAGACGAGTGAGGAGTTTGGGACGTACGAGGGACTGGGGTGGATTGATGCGGGGGTCCGACGTTTTGCCATTGATCCCCATCTCAAGGTTCCGCATGTTGGGTGGAACGCGGTTCGGTTTATCAAAGAACATCCCATGTTATCGGGGCTACCAAAAGAAGCAGATTTTTATTTTGTGCATAGTTATCATCTTGTTTCCGTGAACTCTGATCTTGTGATTGGAGTGTGTAATTATGGCGGAGATTTTTTGGCCTGCATTGCGAAAGACAATATGTTTGCAACACAATTTCATCCGGAAAAA
Organism: Candidatus Peregrinibacteria bacterium; assembly: GCA_016196225.1. Lineage (GTDB taxonomy): Bacteria > Patescibacteriota > Gracilibacteria > Peribacterales > Peribacteraceae > JACPXZ01. Next base: position 9,009 of record JACPXZ010000031.1, on the reverse strand, counting down.
AGTCAGAGAGAAGGGCTAAATCTCCTTAAGAATTTTCTTACCTGGAATCCCTGATCCCTATGCTTAAAAAACGCATCATCCCCTCGCTTCTCCTCAAGGATGGCCGCATGGTCAAGTCACGGCAGTTTGGGCAGTATCGCGATACGGGGTATCCCCTCACGGCTGCGCGCATCTATAACGCGCAACGCGCAGATGAACTGATGGTCCTGGATATCTCTGCCAGTACGGAAGGGCGCAGCACGCTCTTTGAGGTAATCGAACAAATAGCAGACGAATGTTTCATGCCGCTCTGTGTGGGGGGAGGTATTCGCACGCTGGAAGATATCCGTCAGATCCTTAAAGGCGGGGCTGATAAAGTGTCCATGTGCACAGCGGCAGTGGAAGAGGAAGGATTGATCGAAAAAGCTGCTGAACGCTTCGGGTCCTCCACCATTGTCATTGCGATCGACGTGAAAGAGAGCGATGGTCGCAAAGAGGTGTATATCCGCGGAGGAAGAACTCCCACAGGGAAAGATCCCGTGGAGTGGGCAAAGTCAGTGGAAGAGAAGGGCGCAGGAGAAATTTATCTCATGTCGATTGATCGCGACGGCACCATGCACGGACTCGATATTCCCCTCATCGAATCAGTAGCGCATGCTGTCTGCATCCCGGTGATTGCGGCCGGAGGGGTAGGACATTTGGAGGATTTTAAAAAGGGGTTCGATGCAGGAGCCTCTGCCGTGAGTGCAGCGAGTATTTTTCACTTCACCGATCAGAGCGTCATAAAAACGCGCAAGTACTTGGTCAATAACGGAGTGAATGTGCGTCCTTAAGCGGTTGCTGTAGTCAGATCTTTCTTGGTCAGGGCTATATCTTCCACGTTGTCGTCATTGAGTTTCTCCGGGCTGCCGTCTTCGCGGCGAATCAGATTTCCCCGGGAGTCACACTTAAAGAGATCTCTATTGGTAAACTTGTCACACGTCTCATTGAATTCATCCATCGTCATCCCAATGTCATCCAAAATTTCTTCGAGCGTTGTCTCAAGATAGGTCCATGGGTAGTGGCCATCATACTTCTTCACCGCTTCGAGTCCGTCCGCACGGGAAAGACGTCCGCGGCGGATATGGAGAGACGCATGGTCGGTCGTGCGCGAGAAGCCGAGTTTGAGGTACTTAAAGTAATCGTGAATGCCTGCGTGGAGATTATCCATGTGCTCGTAGTTATTGAGTGCACCCTCGTTATGTACGGGCCACATTTCAAAACCGTGTGCCTGTGCAAGGAGCGCATGGGCATATCCGTCCCAGGGAATGTAGGACCCAAGGAAGAGGCCAGTCACCCCGACACCCCTGAGCTCTTCGTCAGACGGATATACAAACTGCTGGAAATCCCTTTTATTGAATCCCCATTTCTCCACAAGATCATCGACTTCAAAACCGAGGAGTCCTCCGAATGTATCGAGCCAGTGCTTATCGAGAATGGTGTTATTGGCTGCGTCTTCGGGTCCGCCGAATTCGTTCTGGAAATTTTCTCCCCAGATAAGCACGGGGATTTTCATCTGGACGGCGATGCGAACGGGAATGGTGAAGATGGCTACATTCTCCGCCCACGATATATCGCCGATCTCCATGAGCGAGATTTTGTCGACTTTGTTTCGAATAATAGGATTGGTGCTGATTTCAATGCAGTCCACTCCCAAATTTTTCATGTTCTCGAGATTGCGCTTTCCAATCTCGGACGGCTTATCGACTGCGGCGTACACGCACAGGGGGCGCAGTCCTAACTGAAGCATTTTGATCACCTGACAATGGCTGTCCTTTCCTCCGCTCACCGGAATAATACAGTCGTAATTGGAACCATCCTTTGAGCGGTGTTTTTCCATAATGCCCTTGAACTGCTCCCAGCGTGCATCCCAGTCAATATTCTTACGTTGTTCGAAATACCGACAGGCGTTACAAACACCCTTTGTATCAAACTTCTGCCCGGGGCGCGTGCTGGGGATGAGGCAACGCGAACAGTAGTGGATCCGTTTTTGTGGCATAACCCGATGTTTATAGAGGAATTTTTCTTGATTTGCAATATCAATTTTCCCTTCACCGAAGCCAAAAATAAGCTATTCTCGTGTCCATGAGCAATCAGGCCGTGGTGGCGAAGTCAATGTTGGCTCCCCGCCCTTCTTCACAAGAGAGCATTCGTGTCATTGTCACCCATCTCGGAGCGCCGATGAGTGACCAGATCCTGCGGACTATACTCAAGCGTTTCTCGGTTGAGAGTTGCATATCTGTTTGTCAGATCAAGTGTCATGTGCCATTCGTTGGAGCTGATCGACAGCTCTGGATTCCTTCCACGCTCGTCAAGTGGGGGGAATATGACACTGACTGGGATGAGATTACCCCCATTGGTGCAGATCTGGTCGAGAACATGCGACATTGTGAGTCGGTGTACATGGATATGTTGACGCGTTTGGAAGAACGGCAAACGCTTTCTTACCAAGTACGCAAACGTGCGTATCTAAAGAGTCTTCAGTACTGGAACCATATTTTGGATACATGGAAGATCAATCTCTATCTCTCGAGTGGGATTCCCCATGAATCTCATGATTATATCATCTACTCCCTTTGTAAATTCAAAGGTGTCCCTACAATCTTTGTGCATGCAGGGGCGGTCAAAGAAGAACACTGTGTATTGGAGGACTGGGAGGAGTCGGCTGCGCAAATTCCTGATGTCCTTAAGCGTCTTCGAGAGGAGTATGCCGATCCGCACAAGATGATTGTATTGAATGACAAGTACACGCGGTTTCTTGAAGCACAAGTTGCATCCTCAAGAACAGCGCCAGTACCGTGGGATATGGAGAATTCGTTTTCTGGTCCTCTGACAAAAAAAGTCCAGCGTATTGCGTCGGTGTACAAGCGAGGCGTGGGGAATTTTATGAACCATGTCTGGCGATTTTATGTGCGATTATGCCATCCAAAACACTGGATAGCATCCCTTGATCGTATGAGGCGGGTATTGCTCGTGAGACGAATGGTTCGTTTTTATGATCAACATGCGGTCGAACCGGATCTCACAAAACCGTTTGTCTACTTTCCTCTTCAGATGCAGCCGGAGTGCTCGACAACACCAATGGCAGGAGCTTTCACCGACCAAATCCTCATTGCTAAAATGCTCAGTGGCCTGCTCCCGGACGAAGTTCTCCTCTATATCAAAGAGCATCCCAATCAATCGCGACAGTACCCGGATGGGCGCGGGAGAGAACTATTTTTTTACAAGGATCTCCTTGATCTGAATCGCGTACGGTTTGTATCACGTGGATACAACTCCTTTGACTTATTAACGCATTGCATGGCCGTTGCAACGGGGACAGGAACGGTCGGGATGGAGGCTTTATTTAAGGAGAAGCCGGTGCTCCTCTTCGGTCACACGTTCACCCAGTATGCATCAGGCGTTTTTCAAGTCGATTCTGTCGAGAGTTGTCGAAAAGCCCTGCGTGCGATTTTTGAAAACGGTGCAAAACCAACCATACGCGAGAGCGCGTTGTTTTTGCGGGCATTGCAAGAAGTGTCGGTCCCCGGAGTTTTTGACCGTGAGTATAAAAAAGAGAGTTCAGATATGACCTTCGATGAGTCTGTGGCATCGATGTCCTCTGCGTATATTGAGCGAATCAGGAAATACTTTCCAGAATCTGCGCATTCGTGACATGACGAATATCGTGCCTTTGTACGAATGCCAAGAACTTTTCAAGATTACCCCACATCCCATACCGCTGTAATTCTTCGCTGTGTCCCCAAAGGTGGAACCATGGTTGACGGGTAGAGAGCGCATGATCGAACAGTGCTTTTGCACAGTTGAGCCAGGTAAAGTGAGCTTTTAAAGGCAGATGGAGGTGGAGAAGCTTTTTCCAATACTCTCGATCATGCCCCAAGGGGTTAGCATAGTGAGAAAGGCGCTTCCATCGTCGGCGCCAAGGGAAGGGGTAGATTTGAAGAGTGGTCGGCATGGTAAACGGATCGGTTGCAGAAAATTCCAGTGGAACAACTGTCCGTGCGCCGCGGAACCCCGCATCGCGGACCATCCGTGCGATATCCGCATTATGATCGCCGTAGGGGTAGCAGAACATCGTGCAGGGCTTCCCGGTGATGTCTTCAATCCATGCTTTGCTTTCGTTTATTTCTTTCCGCGCTTCCGCTTGTGGAATTTTTGTCAGTTTGGGATGGTTGATGGTATGAGCGCCGATTTCATTCGTGCGGCTTAAGACGCGAATCTCGTCTTTGGTCAACATCGCTTCTTTGAATTGTATTTTGGGGCAGACATAAAATGTCCCTGTCATGCCGTACTCTGAGAGGAGATCGGCAACCTTCAGGTCTTTTTTATAGCCGTCGTCCCAAGAAGTCGTGAATAACACATGAATATGGTACCTTAATCTCGTGTCATGAATTTTAATCTCTCCAACAAGCAGGCATACGGAAGTGATCTTTCGGTCCAGGGTTTTGGGGCAAATGAGACGTTGCAGGCGCCCGAACGGACGATTTTGGAGATTTTGCGTCCAAAGCTTTCGGAAATGGGGATGCTTGATATTGGAGTTGGTGCGGGGCGGACGACCGTGCACTTTGCCGAACATGTTCGGGAGTATGTCGGGTTCGACTATGTGGAAGGCATGGTGAAAGAGGCGAGGAAAAGATTCCCCCATATTCGATTTGAGGTTGCGGATGCGACGGATATGAAGGAGTTTCCCGATCATTCCTTCGATTTTCTTCTGTTCAGCTACAACGGCATTGATTGTGTTTCGCCGGAAAAAAGGATCCGGGTTCTCAAGGAAGTTTGTCGCGTGGGGAAACCGAAAGGGTTTTTTTGCTTTTCGACGCACAATCTCTTGGGACTCAAAAAACTCCTCACGTTTCAGCCTCATCGCAACCCTAGACGCTTCTATACCAACCTCCATCGGTATATTTTTACGAGAATATGGAACACGTCGTACAAAAAAGTCCTCGGTCAGGACACCGCGATGATTTATGAAGGGGCGCATGCGCTCGCATTGACGAATCATTACATCAAACCTGTTGCGCAAGTGCGGCAATTGCGTGATCTCGGATTTTGGGACATTCGTTTGTTTGGTCTTAACGGTCGGGAATTACAGGAAGGGGAGTACTTCTCGAATACGGATAGCTGGATATATTACTTATGCCGAATACCGTGAGAAGTTGTAGAAGTTGTAAGTTGTAAAAGTTGTAGAGTTGTAGGTTAATGTACCGTAACTGTACAGCATACAACTTTACAACATACTACTAACTTACGGATAGATCGGCAGGGGAAACCACAGATTGTAGCCAAAGAGGCGACGTATTTTTTCCACGGCATAGTTTATGTACCGGTTCCCTATGGCCGAATACCGTCGAAAGTCGACAAGTTCGGAGCGGAAACTCAATTTGAAGGCCGTGATGCCGTAAATGGGATCGTGTGTGTCGCGGGTCCCGCCGGTCATGTTGCAAAACACATATCCGTCCCGGATCCCATCGATGATGGCCCGACCGTAGAGCGCATTATTCACTAGCAGTTTTTTCCCTTCCGGATTGGACACCGCCCCCCGGAGGAAAAAAGTATCTCCATAATAAAGAACAATCAGTGCACCAACCATTTTTTCGTCTTTCTTCCCGATGTAAAACCGGATGGTCCCCGGTTTTTTGGAACATATATCCCACAATTTCTCCCATTCCCGCAGGGTGTTCATATGTTTGGTGTTGAGTTTTTTGGCGAGAGCGACCGCATGCTGAATTTCGCAATATTCCTGCAGGTCATGCCTTCCTCCTTCCATTATTTTTAGTCCTCGTTTTATCCCAATGGTTTGTTCCCAACGTCCTTCATGGCCGAGACTCTGCAAAAAAAGTTCTTCGCTTTCCTGCAAGCGCAGGATTGGGGTGGATTTTATTCCTGTTTTTGCAGAGATATCGGGCGCAGGGAGCTCATCTCCAGGAAAGGTATAGAGGAGAAAACGGAGCGATTTTTTCTCTTTGAAGATCCGGAATAATGTTGCAATCAATGACTGATAACAACGGATTTCCGTGTCTCGATCGATCGTTTTTACAAACACCGGTCCTCCGCCTTCGCCTGCTCCTCCGCTCGTGATCCCCAAACTCAAGGGACCTTTTTTCCACTCAAATGCCTGGAGCATTGCGATTGGTTTTTCACCTTCCATCGCAAGGAGACGGATAGGGTGAATACCGGGCATCATTCCATAGAATTCCCCCCACTCCCATGTTTGATTAAAATGAGGATTTGAGGCCGAACGGATAACACTATTCCATTGTGCCTCGGTTGGTGTTGTAGAAAGGGAAAGATGTTTCACAGAGGAAAGCATGGCAGATCCTGTACATTTTTTAAATATCGAAAATAAGTCAAAAGAAGTCCAAAATGATCTTTTAAAAAAGCGGGGGGGGGGTATTGTTGCCGGGCATTCCCAGCTAGATGTATGACAAACACGATGTCCACCTCCGGTACGAGCAAAATCAATGTCATTGCGGCATTGCTGGATGAATTTGTGGTTCTTTCCAAAAAAAATGCGCAGGATCATCCATATATGGTCGTCATACTCATGCACGACTACTTTCGTAGTCTCTACCCAAACGATCCGTTTATCGCCAAAAGGTATTCCCAAAGTCACACCGATAATATTCTGGGAAGCCTAAAACACGCGGTGCAAATGCTCCGGCTGACTGCCGAAATGGGTAGTTATTTTCCCAACGTTGCCTCTTTCAAGAATATTTCGAACTCGGAGGAGGCAAAGCAGGTTCACGCTAAAGTGTGGGCGACACTGAGCGCACAGTATATTAACAAAGAATCAAGCGAAGTACTGAAAAGCATATTTGAAAGTAACGGCCAAAGTATTGGCCTGTTTAAAGATAAAAGAGTGCTTGATTTTGGCTGCGGTTCAGGACGTTTTGCTCTCGGTTTTGAACCACTCGGTGCGGCGGAAGTTATCGGTATGGATCTGGGCAAAGATGGGCTGGATATCGGGGAAAAAATGGCTGCAAAAAAAGGACTCACCAAGACGAAATTTTTGTACGGAGATGTGTTACAGGCTCCTTTCGAAGATGAGAGTTTTGATTTTATCTTCTGCAAAGGTGTTCTCCATCATACAAAAGACCCTGAGAAGGGATTTGCCGAATTGTACCGGCTTTTGCGGAAAGGCGGCTGCGCGTTTATCTATTGCTACGGCGGTGGTGGTATTTTTTGGCATTCCCGCAAACGTATGAGAGAAGTATTAAAACTGATTCCGATGGAGTACACAATGCGCGTTCTCGATCTGCTCGGTATGCCAAGTAAGCGCTATGTTTTTATCGACAGTTGGTATGTGCCTATAGAAAATCACATTAAACGTTCCTGGTTTGAAAGCCATGTATCAAAGCAGGGATACTCAAAAATAATTCAAGTGAAGAACAGCGGGGATCAATCTGTCCAAGGTTTCCCCGGTGATCCCGAAGGCCAGACTCTGTGGGGTGACGGGGAACTGCGCTATTTCCTTACAAAATAAATTCGGTCTGAACACCTGTTGCGCCGCTTTCAGCAGAGGGGTACGATTCACATCCTCATATGGCCTTAAATGAAAAACAGATCGGGGAGTACCGCACAAAGGGATACCTTATTTGCAAGGGATTGATTGCTCCGGAACGAATTCAAAAGGTTGCCGAAAGTTATCGTGCGGTGGAAATGCTGGATTCCGGCAAATCCCACCCCTTTTTTCACTACGAACCAAGTTTGGATGATCCCAGTATACAAATTTTACGTCGAATCGAGCGTGTTTCGGATCATTCTGAGGCTGCGCGGAGCTTAATCGAGTGTGAAGAAATTCTTTCTGCCGCCAAAGATCTTTTGGAGGACGAGCCCGTGCTCCTCAAAGACAAATTGAATTTAAAGCTTTCTGGTGGAGCGGGCTATGGCGCCCACATCGATGGTCACTGGTACTGGCAGGATGCCGAGGGTAACCCCCGCCGGGGCTGGGCGGAATATGCCGACAACTTTCTGAATGTTGTTTTACCCCTTGATCCATCGAAGGTGGAAAACGGGTGCTTGGAGGTTGCCCCCTTGCAAGAAACAGAGAGAGTTTTAGGTCGCGATTGGGAAACGATCAGTTCCAATCTGGATAAAGGCGGCCATATAAAAAAAGAAGATGAAGGAAATTTTTCGTTTACTCCTCTGGAAACGGAACTGGGTGATGTGATTTTCTTTGACTGGTGTGTTGCACATCGATCAGGAGAAAATCATTCCATGATCAGCCGCCGCATTCTGTATGCCACGTTCAATGGAATTTCTGCAGGGAACAATCGTGATCGGTACTACGAAGACCGAAAAACAAGCCAAGGGAGCAAGGAGCAGAAGTCACTCCTTGTTAAGTTGTAGAGTTGTAAAGTTGTATGGTGTAGGGTTACATATTGATATGGCAGTCATAAAAACATTTAAAGAAATGACGGTTTGGCAAAAGGCGCACGAGCTCGTTTGCCATCTCTACAAAGCAACAGAATCTTTCCCAAGGTCAGAAACATTTGCGCTAACCTCTCAAATGAGGAGAGCCGCTGTATCCATTCCATCAAATATTGTTGAGGGTTTTCAAAGAAACTCTGGAAAAGATTCGGTTCACTTTTACAATATCGCTCAGGGATCACTTGAAGAACTCAAATACCAAATTCTTCTCGCTCACGATTTGCAGTACATTTCATTAGAACAATATAAAGTGCTTCATGCCCTCACAGAAGACGTGGGAAGACTGTTAAACGGATGGATCAAAGTTCAACGACGCTAACCTTACAACTTTACAACATACAACTCTACAACTTTCCACACATTGACTTCGGAGTGGAAAATCTGTATCAATTGTACCTTCCCATTCATATCGATGATGAATCCGTTCCATATTTTCAGTTTTACCGCCTGGAAAAAGCTGGTCCGAGATCTGTGTGTTATGCGTAGCCCGTTCCGCATTGTCCGGTGCTACGTATTACGCATTCTGCACCCCCTTCAAACACTGAAGCGACGCCGCCTTGT
>JACPXZ010000033.1 GCA_016196225.1 Candidatus Peregrinibacteria bacterium | reverse complement strand
TCGACTGCGGAGAGAAGTCATACTGTCCGATTCGGACAGTATGAATCAATCTCGAACCTTTGTTCATCACAAAACGGGTAAACCAACAACGATGGACACAACCAACATCGGTCAGTCGAAGGTTTCTCAGCAACCCATCGCTTTCATGTCGAAAGACACCACCGCTCCCGAAAGACAGGAGAAGGAGCGCTCATCCTTACCCATCAGGCAGGAAGCTTTCCTTCCTGCCCCTGCTCCTGATGAGACTGACATCGAAACCGATGATGATGACGCCCCGGATACGGATGGGGGGCCCCCTACCGATGTCGAATCGATCAGCGATTGGATTCTTACGCTACATCGTCAGGCCTGGGATTTCAAAAACAGGTATCGGGCGCGTGGTGTCGCAGAAGCCTTAACGACTCAAGATTTTGGCAAGCTGGAAATGATTATCGAGTTTTTGAAAGGCGTGGAGTTAATTTATAACGATCTCCACCCTACCACGGGTGGGGATTGGATGTCAAGGTTTGTGCAGAGAGTCAAACAGGAGGCTAAAGAATGAAAGGCGCAAGGCCGCTATCCAATGACGAAATCTTACGGGTCTCTCTTGAATTCTCAGGCACGTATTCAGTACGCAACCGCAGTCTATTCATGCTCGGTGTGAGTGTAGGCGGTCGCATCTCCGAACTCTTGGCACTCACCATCGGAGACGTGTATCAGAACGGGCAGCCTGTGAAAGACCTTCTCTTTGCCAAAGACGTGGTGAAGGGCAAAGAGAATGCCCGCATGGTGCCGGTGAATGCCGATGGAAGGAAAGCGATCCGTGACCTTATCGACTGGCATCGAGGACAGTACGGCACACTTGAGAAAGAGCGACCGCTGTTTGTCAGTCGAAAGCATCTGCGGAAGGTCGGGGAATCCTCCCGTTTCTGCGCCGCATTAAGCCGGTCTCAAGCGCATCGTGTGTTGGAAGATGCCTTTGAGAAAGCGGGGCTCAACGGCAAGTTAGCCACGCATACGCTAAGGAAAACCTTTGCGCAGCGGTGTTATGACCAGAGCGGGGACATTTTTCAAGTGAAGGAACTGCTTGGGCATCGGTCGGTCGAGACCACGAAGGCGTACATCGGCATCTCTTACGCGAAGCTGCAACGAACGGCGGAAGCGATTGAGGTGGTCAATTACAACAGAACTCCTCTTTTGTTGCATTCGACCCTCACGGAAGTCCCAACAGACACGCTGGTGATAGAGTTGCAGCGGCGCGGTTATGATACCTCGTCTACCATTACCCAGATGCAATCCGAACGCGCTTTTCTATCACCCGTTTTACATGATGAGAAGATTATCCCCCTAGAACGCGCAAGGTCTGCCCACATGACGAGGTTAAGACGAGGGCAAGGGTAGGAGAGAGGGCAAATGAACCAAAGACCGTTACGCCCACTGGAGTGGTTAGGCGATACCAGAGAGCGGATTCGAGAAGTTCCCGCCCCCGTGCAAGCACGCATCGGGCGGGCATTGATGTATGCCCAGGCGGGGGAGACGCACCCTTATGCCAAACCGCTCAAGGGGATGGGCTCTGGCGTGTTTGAAGTCGTTGTCCGTTACGAGACGGACACCTATCGAGCGGTTTATGCCGTCAAGATCGGTGAGACCGTTTACGTCCTGCACGTCTTTATGAAAAAATCTGGGCGCCCTCTGGGCACAGGCATCAAAACGCCGCAAATAGACATCGACTTAATCCAGCGGCGGCTCAAGATGGCCCAACAGATGGAGGCTGCCAAACATGAGTGATGAGATGAGAGTGTATAAAAGTTCAGGGAATGTCTTTAAGGACATGGGCTATCCCAATCCAGATCGCGAATTGTTAAGAGCGCAACTGGAACTTGAAATCTTTCGCATCTTGAAGCGAAACCATTGGAACGAAATAGAAGCTGCGTCCAGACTGGGAATCACAGAGAAAGACGTCGCCACGTTCTTAAACGGCGATCCGTCTGATTACGAGATCGGAGCGCTGTTCGATTTCATCAACCGATTAGACCACCATGTGGACGTTTACATCAGCCCAAGTAGGGCTGGAAACGCTCACCAACAATTACACGCCGCAGACTGATTCCAATGGGGAATCAATGCCTCAAACCCGCTTCCACCAGTTCCTTTGGCGCAGATCTTCAATCATCTGCCTCGATGCGTCAAGTTGCTCGGTGAGAGCTGCGGTGGTTTTCGTCTGCACCGCGAGGAGCTGCTGGCTGTGGTCAAGCTGCTGGATGAGGGATTCTATCTGTTCGTCGCGGCGGACAAGCTGCTCCCGAAGGTGGTCAATTTCGGCTTGCTGTTGGGCGATTAACCGCTCATGGGCATCGGTTTGGACATTGCTCTGAGCATTGTTCTGAGCATCATGCTCATCGATCTGGACATGCCATTGCCCATTTTTCTTTTCGGCTTTTAGCTGACCACTATGGAGAAAACGGAAGATCGTTTTGAGATGAACGCCAAAATATTCGGCGGCTTGTGCGGTGGACATTGTCTTGAGCATTGCGACGTGGCAATGTTTACCCATACGATTCTGTTTTGCAAAGGAATTGAGATTGTCACGGCGAGGGGAAAATTGGAAACTCTGAGGTCATCGAATGAATCCAACTCAAAAACGCTATATCGCAGTACTGCTATCTATCATCTCCCTAATCACTGGCTGCGCTACGCAGTACACCTCATTTGAATCGGGGTTAATCTACGAAGGGAATTTCAGGCATGGAGTGAACACGGATTTCTGGGAAAAAGGTTTTGGTGTGTGGCGAACGTCTACGACCCAAGGATTGGTGGTCACCCGCGGTGGCGTCGCGATCGTGTGGTTTCGGAAACCATTAGATGACTTCACCTTTGAGTGTGATGCGGAAGTTCTTGAAGGTGGCGGGTTGAGCATTACGTTATGCGGTTTGGGAAAAGGTGGAAGATTTGATACCGGCTATCAGATTGGGTGGGGAGAACAGTTCAATACGCAAACCTTTCTGAAAAGACGAGGCATCGTCGTACAGGAAAATAACAACGAACTCATTGAACATCACAACACATATCGTATCAAAGTACGGAAATACGAAAGCTCGATCCAATTTTTTCTGGATGGTCGCTTGATATTCGATTACACCGATGCGGAGCCGTTGACAGGTCCACATCATCAGTATCTGGGTTTTGGGGGAGATGAAGCCCAATTTACAACGATTGCTTTTGACAACATTCAGATTTATCAAGAAAAACAAAAGAAGATCGAATCTCTCCTCGTGCAACTGAATGACAGCCGTGCTGAGATTCGTCGTGCCGCTATTGTTGAACTTTCTCGGAGTGGCGGACCAACTGCTATCCCTGGCTTAGTCGCAGCATTGGGGGATCCGAGTGAGCAGGTTTCCGCTGTTGCGATCTCGGCATTGGTGAAGATCGGAAAACCTGCTGTGCCTGCGTTGATAGAGGCTTTCAGAAAACAGAATCCGGTGGTTCGCACCCATGCTGCCATGGCGTTAGGGCGGATCGGTAACCCTGACGCTGTACCTGCCTTGATTGAGGCATTAAGTGATGATGATCAGCAGGTGAGTCGTGAGGCTCTTGGGGCATTATTAGAGATTGGAACACCTGAAGCCAAAAAAGCAGTGAAAGACTCTTTCAGGAAGAAGTGACACAACCGTCTTGCCCCTGGTGAGAAAGGGGCACGATCAAAGGTTCTTCCGAACGTTGGGATTCGGGTCGGTCAACAGCTTGATGTAAAACTCGGCACGGACGGAAGGCATCAGCAATCCCCTTATGTCCATCGGAAGATTCGCTTCCACACCGACGGCTTACGCTGCCGCATATCTTCTATCATCTCCCTCGATGTCTCCAGTTGCGAAGTGACGACGGCAACATGCTTTTCCTTGAGCGCAAGCAGTTGAGTGAGGTGGTCTATCTCTCGCGTCAACGATTCAAGGGTCCCGGTCAATGATTCGATGGTTTCATCACGCCGGTCCAGTTGCTTTAAGGCGCGTTGGAGATTGCACTCTTTTTCTTCTAGCGACTCCATGAGGTGCTTTCTTTCAACATCGGCTCGTTCAAGTCGCGCCTTCTCGTCATGCCCCTGTTCATCATGGGGAATATCATGTTCCTTATGGGGAACATCGGACTCCTTCACCTGGACATGCCAGCGGCCATCAACCCTATCAGCAGAGAGCTTGCCATCACGAATCCAACGCAGGATGGTCTTGATATGGACGCCAAAATGTTCAGCGGCTTGGGTGGTAGACATGGTACGGAGCATATTGTCCCTAACGAGGAACATCAAAGGAACGTTTCAACGTTGCGCAACGGTGGTCACGGCGGGTGTTTTTACCTGCTGTTTTCAGCACAGAATAGGAGGTCATAACATGCAATTCAAACAAAAAATGGCGTATATGGCTTTAGGAGGGGTGCTTGTAATTTTGGGATTTTTACTTTCAAAGGCATTGGAAGAATCGTTTAATAGACAACAACAGAAACAGAAAGTGGATGCAGAAATGAAGGCACTCACAATGACATTCGATTACAACCAATTGAAGATAGATTTGGAAGGGCTCGGACGTACCCCCGAACAGATTCAGGAGTTCACCGCAAAACTGAAGCAGGGCGAGCAGTTGCTACGTCAGCAGGGGATTTCTGAGCAGGTCATTGAGTATGCGTTGACGCGCAAGAGCAAAATCAAGCCCATTGGGGACTTGGACCCAGCCATGTATGATGACCTCCTGAAACAGACCGGCGTCATCGGGGAAACGGCATCACAACCCACAAAGATCCACTATGCCCCCGGTTTGGAGATGACGCCGACAGAGGTCCGCGAGGCTTTGAAGGCAAGGGGGTATGATGACAGCCGAATTGAGGCGTTTATACAAGCATCGAAAAAATGACAGCCCCCCCGTGTTTGGTGTGATCGGTGCGCCGATGTTGGTTGTGTCCTGCGTATCGGTCTGATTGCCACGTCGCACCAATCGCTCGGATTCTATCTTGTAATCGTTACAAGATAACTGGCAACGTTGCCAGATAGATTTTGCACAAGTTAGGCATTCTATCTTATAACCGTTATAAGATAACCCCGCCTTGAGCTTGCTTACAAAGGGTTTATTGGATTCGTCACTGTGTTCTGACACCGTGAGAAATTCACGCCTCATCGGGCGGCAAAAGCTTCCAGCGCTGGAAGCTTTTGCGGGTCGGAAGCGAGCAGGTCAAAGAGAGTAGTTTGACAATATTTCCTAATTTTGTTATAATAAATACAAGTCTGTATAGAGTAAAAGGAGGGAAGATTCAATGTATTTCAATGTCAAAACCCTTACGACCCTGACTTGCGTGACCGCACGGCAGTTAGGGTATTGGGACGAAACCGGGCTGATTAAACCTTCAGTCGCTCAGGCAGAAGGACGAGGCACCCGACGGCTCTACTCTTTTGTCGATATTGTTCAGATCAAAACCGCAAAAGCACTCCGGGACCAAGGCGTGAGCTTGCAAAAAATTCGGAAGTGCATCGCATATCTGAGAAAACACGCCCCTGAGATTGAACACCCCTTGGCAGAATTGAAGCTCCTCACGGATGGAAAGACCATCTTCATCTTGACCGCCGATCCGAATATCATCATGGATACCTTGAATGCTGGACAGTTCGTCATGAGCCTCGCCATTGGAGCGTTTGCTCAAGAAACCAGAGCACAGGTTGAGCAATTAACCTGCCGCCGTCAAGCAAACGTCACGGTTGATGAGTTTGAATATCAGGTGATGATTGAACCCGATGCGGAGGCTGGCGGATATGTCGTTTCCTGCCCCGTGATCAAGGGGTGTGTCTCTCAGGGGGACACGATGGAGGAAGCGTTAGAGATGATACGAGATGCGATCGCCGCATGTCTCGACGTGTTGGAGGAGAGAAAAGCGAATGCCAAAGTTGCCTAGGGGAATTCAGAGACAACGGGTGATGAAAGCCTTCAGGCGTGCCGGTTGGGAGATTAGACCCACGAAAAGGGGCACGAAACATACCGTGATGGTCAAGGAAGGCGTGGAAGGGATCTTATCCATCCCGCGCCATAGCACCATTAAGGTGGGGACGCTAGATCGATTGCTGGAAACGGCGGGCTTAACAGTAGAGGAGTTTTTGAGGTTGTTGAAGTGATAGCGTTTTGAGTGGCTGCTGATTGAACGGAACGAGGGTGGGCGCCCTCTGGGCACGGCAGTGCGATGGTGCCATGTTTAGTGCGATGGGTTGCTGAGAAACCTTCGACTGACCGATGTTGGTTGTGTCCATCGTTGTTGGTTTACCCGTTTTGTGATGAACAAAGGTTCGAGATTGATTCATACTGTCCGAATCGGACAGTATGACTTCTCTCCGCAGTCGA
>JACPXZ010000032.1 GCA_016196225.1 Candidatus Peregrinibacteria bacterium | reverse complement strand
GTACTGATTTTTCGACAGTATCCCGGGCTGATATCAAGCGTGTGCAGCACGAGCTGAACGACCGCCCACGGAAAGTGCTAGGATGGAGGAAACCGAACGAGGTTTTTAATCAACTCGTTGCGTTAAAAAGTTGAATCCAAGTTCTAAAAAAGCCCCAGTTTTTTTAAATCTCCCCAGACTTGATGCTCCCCGCCATTATCGGCCCAGGAGAGTGCTCAAACGACCCGGCGTCCTTGCGTTATACAAGGCCGTCTCAGGATTAGGATACGTCACGGTAGCCGCAGGACGCGCCTTTTTATTCCCCTGCCCTTCTCCTTCTTCGACCAGAGCGGCAACGCCCCCAGCCCCATCGACAACCTCGAACATCATATGATCGTTGTCTCCGTTGCCCATGGCAAAGATTCTCTCTGGATTTTCCGTTATCGCATACAGAGCTTTCAGCGCACGGTGATTCTTCCCAAGCAGTCTAATGAGTACGACTTGGTCGTCGATGTCATCTACATCCGGCCCTTTCCCTACTAAACCCGCTTGTTGGAGTGAATAGAGAGCGCCCGTACGGGGGCTGTTTGGGTCCAAATTGCCATCGGACGTCATAAAGACAATACGTATTTGTTGCTTCGTGCAAGCTCGAATCTCTTGAGCAACTACTGGTCTTATGGTGCTCACGCGGATAATCTTTCCAGTCTTCTCGTCCGGTTGGTCAGCCGTTTTATTGACCGTGCCAGTGACATCCGACATGACCATCTCACATTCAAAATCTGGTCGGCCCCGCACTACCTGTGTTATTCCTATCTTTTTTTCTTGGTCCAAGATTCTCGCACCTGCCAGCAACACAGCGCTGCCGAAGTGCTCGGCACCCTTTGGCAATGGGAACGGTATACCTACACGTTTTGAGTAGGGGGCGCCCAATGCGTCAAGAATTGGATTCTGCGCTTCGCTTTCCATAAGTCAATAAGGCAAAAAAGTGAAAAGGGGTTCACTTTGCCACCCCTTTATAGTTTTGTCAATTTGACTTTTTGAGGAATTCTATGAATACTAAGTTTCTATGGAACAGGGTGTGGATCGTCTTCGTGACGGTTCTTCTGCGTACAGGGGGCTGGTCCCGCCTCATGGCGGGATTTTGGTGAATCGCATGGTCAGTGATGTGCCACCTTCATCACACTTTGAAACGCTGCCCAAACTTGTGCTGAACCAAGACCAGTTGATGGATCTTGAACAAATCGCAATCGGAAGCTTCAGCCCGCTGGAAGGATTTATGTGTGAAGATGAGCTACGAAGCGTTCTCGATACGATGCGCCTCCCAAACGGGGTAGTGTGGTCACTGCCGATTGTCTTGGATGCCTCCGAAGCTGATGCTCAGGGAATGGCTGCTCGTCAGGACGTCGCTCTGTACGATGGGAGCAACCAACTTGTCGGTCTCCTGCACCTTGAACAAAAGTATCGCGTTGATAAGAAAGAAATGGCCAAAAAACTCTACGGAACCGATAGCGATGCACATCCGGGTGTCGTGGCTGTTCGAAAATTACAGCCGATATTTCTGGGAGGAAAAATCAGTCTTCTTCGTAGGCCGCATACGGAAACAAAAGAATACGAACTCACACCACACGAAACACGACATATATTCATCGAACGGGGGTGGAAAAAAGTGGTCGGATTCCATACACGTAATGTCATCCACCGAAGCCACGAATTTATCCAGTTACAAGCAATGGAGCAAGAATGTTGCGACGGACTGTTTGTTCATCCAGTCATTGGCAGGAAAAAGGCCGGCGATTTTCAGGCGAAATACATCATTCGAAGTTATCAAATTATGATTGACCGATTTTATCCCAAAGACAGCGCTGTTTTTGCGGCATTTTCTACCTTCTCTCGTTATGCCGGCCCGCGAGAGGCCATTTTTACCGCCCTCTGCCGCAAGAACTTTGGGTGCAGTCATTTTGTAGTAGGGCGTGACCATACGGGTGTTGGAACGTTTTATCCACCAACCGCATCACACGAAATTTTCGACCGGTTTCCCGATATCGGCATTCAACCGGTTCGGTTTAATAATGTGTTTTATTCGAAAAAACGAAATGCTCATATTCGTGAGGAAGAGGGAGAAGACCATCGTGAGGAGGAAATGTTGCATATCAGCGGCACGCAAGCGAGAAAAATGTTTGAGAAGGGAGAAGCTCCCCCTAGCTGGTTTATGCGACCGGAGATCTCCCGGGAGATTGTGGATGCCATGAAGAATGGGGAACGGGTATTTGTATGATATGAGCGGATGGATATATATATAAGCTAAATCGTTCTTTGGAGTACCCCTCTCTTGAGGGGAGGCAGGGGATGGGGTATCATGCGTGTACATGCACATTCGATTTTTTTTAGCGTTTCTTTTCACTCTTCCTCTTGTGGCATGCGGGGGAGGAGGAGGGGATTTGTCCTGTGAGCCAACATGGAATGGGATTGTGGGGACCTGTCTCCCGGAGGGGTGGCGGATGGTGGAGCCAAGTGTACTCAAGGAGCGGGGAGTGCCGGGAGAAGTGATCGCCGCGTATCAGGCGGAGGAATCGCTCTCCGGATACTATCCTACAGTGACCACGACGCGGGAGTTTTTGACCGGTGATGAGATGGCCGCAGAGTATAGCGAGTCGAGTATTGCATCCGTTAAAGTTCTCCCAGGGTATAAATTACTCGATAAGCGACCGGTGACCATTGATGGCGATAAGGTCTTCATTCATGTCTTTCAGGCACAGCCTGATACGGAAGAGTCGGTGTATCGCTTTTACCAATTAAGTACGCGAGTGAAAGACACGGGATACACGTTTACGGTCGCGGTACCCCTATCGATTACCGAGACTCTGGAGAACAAAATATTATCGATCTTGGACCACGTGACGTTTGAGGAAAAATGAGAATGTCGAATGTTGAATATAGAACCTGCCTGCCGGCAGGCAGGTGTAGAATGAGTATCGTTGGTGCCGTAGCCAAGTGGTAAGGCAAGGGTCTGCAAAACCCTTATACGTGGGTTCGATTCTCACCGGCACCTCCACAGTTGAATTGCAGACGAAAAAGGAGCGCAGCGACGAATTGAGTCGCAAGATACTGTGTCCTCCGTAGCCTTGGCGAAGGAGGACTATACAGCTCTTTTAGCCTTTAAAAACAGGCATTGATCGGTTTTTTCTGTGTTTGCAAAATTTATAAAAAATGCTATAATGTTAACGGTACTTTAATTCATACCCATATACACATTATGAATAATCGGGATGTCGCGATCAGCGCGTGTAGTGTCCTCCTTGGCGCACTGCTTGGTGTTGGTTCCATTTTATATGCTGCCGAGGAAGTTGCTTTGAGTGCCATTGATCCCAATGCCATTCGCGATGGGAGCTATCGTACCGCGGCACCCGAAGATATCGACGGATCGCAATATAACAAGCGTGCGATCACTCAAAATCGTGTTAAGTCTTCCCAGGTGGTCGAGAAGGCAGAGCCGGTACGCCGCGCAGCGCCGGTTGTGGAGGAAGTCAACGGGGATGATCCGGTTTGTGCCCAGATTGAAGATATTTTATCCGCTCTCCGGGCGCAGGTTTTGTGGTTGGTTGGAGATGACTTTGAAAAAGCAATTCTTCGAAAGGGTCTTGCTGGTGCATTTGATACTGCGACCGAGGCCCATGGATGCGGAATGACGGAAGAGGAAGCAGATGAAGCCGCTAATGGGCGTCAGGCTGCTCCATCCGTACGTATCCGAGTCGATAACAATTGTGATGATCTGAGCCCACGCCGCGGAACACAGTGTCGGGCGTATGAAAAAGCCGGGATCCCGTGGGAGCCAAGCCAGGGGATTGATCGGTAAAACCTTGTTGAGGAATTAAAAAAGAAGGGTGGGGACCGAGCCCCACTCTTCTTTTGTTTATTGGAAAGTGAGCGCTTCGGGTGCAAAGATGAGGAGAAGACCAAGTGCATACATGAGGACTCCCCCAAAGACGAGCGTAAAGCGGCGATATTTGGTGGTCATTCCCGAGGCTTGCAGGGTAACCAATGCGATAATGAAGATGATCGTGTCATCGATCATGTAGAGCAGGATGTAGAGGAAGATGTACCAATACCGCATAAGATCAGGCACTTCGTTGAATGCGAGGATTTGGGTGAAGATGGCGGGGAGCCCTGCGGTGCAGACGAGTTCGATCATGTTGACCGAGATCGCGAGAATGGAGACCCCGAGGAGCATGGCCGGCCACGCGGCGGCTTGCGAAATCTTCTTCATCCGTTCGATGATCTTCTGGCGACGTTTGTAATTCGTGACATGACAAACATTGGGATCTTTTCCAAGCGCTTCGTAGAGGTAAAAGCCGCCGGCGCCAATCGCGATGATTCCAATCACTTTTTGAACCCAGATGTTATAGCCGATGAGGAGGAAAACATTCAGCCACGCCGCGATAAAGAGGTAGTACATGATGCCGCTCACGAGCAAAAAGGTCCCGGCGACGATGATCACCTTCTTCATGTCACGGGTGGCGATGAGGAGTGTGAGGAGGGTCACCAGCATCCACATGGCGCACGGGTTGAACCCGTCGAGGAAGCCAAGGAGGACGGAGAGCGCGGGGAGCGAGAGATCGAGGAGATTTACCTCGCCAAAAATCCAGAGATCGAAGATGTATTTACTTTCATCAGTCTCGCAATCTTCGGTACACGTTGCGCCGGCGCTTTCGACGTCTACTTGCGCCGAGCTCTCAAGAAAATCTTTGAATGGGAGACAACCGTCGGGTCGTGACTGACATGCCACGAGCTTATTTTTTAGAAAATCACCAGTCTGGTCGTCTTCGTATCCTTGAGTGACCGTGCCATTGATAACGATCGTGGGAACTCCTTGATTGAGGAGAGGGGCATGAGTTTGTAAATCGGAGAATAGTTTTTGGCTGTCGATCTGTGTGACTTCGTGATATTCAACCTCCCACTTATTTCTATTGGCGTATTCCTCAAAAGCGGCGCAATGGGGGCACCCATCCCGAACAAAGACGACGATATCGGCGCCGGGAGTGGAGGGGAAAACTTCGGTAAGAGTAGGTCCCTTCAGTGCCCGATCCGGATACAGGTATCCAAGAAGGATAACGGGGAGAAGGGTAACGGTGAGGAAGAGCGCAAATCTCTTCATTTATGGCAATTCTATCAAAAGAACCTTGCAGTGGGAAGCTCGCATGAGTAGATTCCTATAAATGGGAACGAAGAACATTGCCGATTACATTATTGCAACACTCGGGAGTCACTCCGCATTGCAGATCCTTAAAGGGGCGCGCGATGAAGGGATGCGTAATCTGGTGATTTGTATGGAGGGCAGGGAGCGGCCATATAAAAGTTTTGGGGTAGCGGACGAAATCATCAGTGTGAAGAAGTGGAAGGATTTTTGGGAACTCGAGGAGAAACTGATCAATCGCAATGTGATTATGGTGCCCCACGGATCGTTTGTGGCGTATCTCGGTGCCGATCGTGTCGGATCAATGCGGATGATGCAGTATGGATCGAAAGAGATCCTCAAATGGGAGTCGGATCGGCATCTTGAACGAGAGTGGCTCGAGCGTGCGGGACTTCTTCTTCCGCGTATTCTTGAGAAACCCGAGGATATTGACCGGACCGTCATTGTGAAATTTCACGGGGCCGGTGGGGGATTCGGGTACTTTGTTGTCCGTTCGCCGGAGCAGTTTTATGAAGTGAAGAAAAAGAAATACCCGCAAGAAGTGGATTATGTCATCCAGGAATACATCGTCGGCGTGCCGCTTTATATCCACTATTTCTACTCACCGATCACGAAGGAACTGGAAATTATGAGTCTCGATAAAAGGTACGAAAGCAATGCCGACTCGATCGGGCGGATCCGAGCGGAGGATCAACTCGCATCCAATATCTATACCTCGTATACGATCGTCGGGAATATTCCGGTGGTCGTCCGTGAGTCCCTACTACCACAGTTGTTTGACATGGGGGAGCGGGTCGTGGAGGAGAGTAAAAAATTAGGGGCAGGGAAAGGACTCTACGGACCGTTCTCCTTGGAGGCGGTTGTGACCCGCAAGCTCGAGATCTTTGTGTTTGAAATCAGTGCTCGGATTGTGGCGGGGACCAATCCCTATATCGAAGGGTCCCCATATACAGCGCTCAAGTATGATGTGCCGATGAGTACCGGCCGTCGCATCGCAAGGGATATCAAAGAAGCCATCACACTCGGACAACTTGAAAAAGTTCTGGGATAGCGATGCTATGGCCGGCAGGCCGGCCGTCGTATTGCGAGAGACATCAAAGAAGCCATAGAAAAGGGAAGACTGGATGAGGTTTTAGGGTAGAATTCGGCTATGGATGTTTTGAAAGGATATGACCTCAAGGATATTACGATTGCGTGTCTTGGCGGACACAGTGCTTTAGATATTTGTCATGGCGTGAAGAAACATGGCTTTAAAACATTGGTCGTCGCACAACAAGGACGTGAACAAACATACGATCGTTATTTTCGGAC
Organism: Candidatus Peregrinibacteria bacterium; assembly: GCA_016196225.1. Taxonomy (GTDB): domain Bacteria; phylum Patescibacteriota; class Gracilibacteria; order Peribacterales; family Peribacteraceae; genus JACPXZ01. Next base: position 23,541 of record JACPXZ010000032.1, on the reverse strand, counting down.
GAATGATACGAGAGGCTGCATAGACGACACCATCGTCGTGGATCAGTTCCAGGATATTCTCAAGGCAAATATTCAGGAAGACCTGCGTAAACGCAGTACCCTTTTCATTCACAGTCGGTACTTTTGGGTATACTTCGACGATTTTGCGGAAGTCGAGAATAATTTCGGTGTCCCGATTTTCGGTTCCCGACATTTGGTTAAATTAGAAGAACGGGACCAGCCCTTTAATCAGTATCATCTGCTCCAGTATGCGGGGATACGGACACCGGTGATTTTTGCGACGCCGGACGATATGGACGGGAGACTCTGCATCATCAAGGGGCGTGAAGCTCTGCGCGGGTATGAGCGGGCATTCTTCCTTGCCGATGATAAAAAATCTTGGGAACGGGAGGGGATGCGTCTTGAAAAAGAAGGGCGACTTGCACCCGATTGGCGGAGTGCCCCGATCGAGGAGTTTGTGCTCGGAGCACCAGTCAATTTTAACTTTTTTTACTCTCCATTAACGGAGGAGTTGGAACTTCTCGGGACCGATATGCGGCGTCAGACGAATCTCGACGGGCTCCTTCGGCTCCCGGCGCATCAGCAGGAGAAGGTGCTTAAATATACGGGGTTTAAGATGGTGGAGACGGGGCATATTGCGTGCACGGTGAAGGAATCCCTGTTGGAAAAGGTGTACGAAATGGGGGAGCGATTTATTGCGGAATGTAAAAAAATTCCTGCGCATCTTGATCCCACACAAAAAGGAATGATCGGTCCGTTTGGGCTGCAGGGGGCGGTCAAGAGGGGAAGGAGGATATTGTCATTTTTGATGTGAGTTTCCGCATCCCCGGCTCACCCGGGACATTCGCAACCCCCTATAGTCGGTATTTGTATGGGGAGGCAGTGAGTATGGGGGAGAGAATAGGGATGGAGATTCGCAGTGCCATTCAAGACAATCGTCTGGAGGATGTGGTGACATAATTTCCCCCTCCCCCTCGGGGGGAGGGTCAGGGAGAGGGGGTCATTATCCATTTGCGTAAGCAATATTTTTTTTGCCACTTTTGTCCGGCAACAAAAGTGGCGTAAAAATGCCGGCGCGCCAGAACCTACTCAGCGGCCCTATGCCGACTTCGCCGACTCCTCCAAGGATTCGGAGTCGTCTCGTCGGCGCGCTCCGCGCATTAGGGCCTTCCCCCTTCACCCCCCGTGGCGCGCCACCCCTCCACTATTTTCTCTCTCTTCCGGTAGGGTACCCCTCCCAATGGGGAGGGGATGAAGGGGAGGGGGTCAATATCCATTTTCGTTAGCGATGTAATGTTCTTTTTGGAAACCAAAACAAACATAAACATGTCATGTTGAGGTGCGAGCGGAGCGTTAGCGCAGTAAGCCTCGAAACATCATAAAAGGAAAATTTATTCTATGCCCCTTCGAGGCTCCTCACTGCGTTCGTCACACCTCAGAGCCTGTCCTGAGCCTGACGAAGGAGTGACATGTATGTGTATGCTGTTTATGTTTTAATAAGAATATTTCTGGCGCACCACTCCTCCATGTTCCATTTATTCCCTTTGCATTTCTTCGATAAGAGCGAGTATATGGTTTCCCTGTCCATATTGAATCACGTGAATAGGACTTAAGCCTCCCAGGATATCAAGGGGAGTCTGGAGCCAGTCATCTACATACCGTTTTTCGAGTTTCTTTGTAAGAGGTTAATATTGGCAGCGCTCGGCGGCCACTGAACTACAGTCCGATTGTCGATGTCATGGTGGAGCTGAGGGGGCTCGAACCCCTGACCCCCTGCTTGCAAAGCAGGTGCTCTACCACTGAGCTACAGCCCCGCACCAGTCGCTTTGCTCCGATGCGGGGCGGCGCCCCAATATCGGAGAAAGGTGAATACATAATACAGGATAGAAAACCGATCATCGAATGCTGATATTTCCCATTGTAAATACGGAGGGAGTTGATTTAATTTGTATTTTTTGATATAATGTATACTATATGACTACCCAATCTGAGGTCGGGAAAAGAATTGAAGTCTTGAGGTCTGAGACGACAAAACCACTTGGTATTGCAGGATTTAGAGGATATATCGAATACGTGCGTGGTGAAGTGTTCGGTGTTCTTGTTGAGGACCCTATAGAGGGGGGTTTTTCCGGTCCATTTGAAGTACCTAAAAAGGATATAAGAATTATGACGGATCAGGAGTATGGAGATGAAGAATATGGGGAATAAAAATTAAAAAAAGACGCTCAGCACGGGGCGTCTTTTTCTTGATTTAAAATGTGGGAGTTGGAGGGGGGCCGGGACGAGAGAGGCCGGGAATCAAGAATACGGGGAAGAGGAGAATATCCATGGTGTTGGTGATGGCGGCCAGACTCCAGAGGAAGATCAGGACGGCAAGCACGATGACGATCATGTAGACGCCTCCGACACTCCGCATCCAATCGGCTTCGCCCATGGTATCCCCCACGCGTTCGCGGTATTTCAACATAAAAAAAGAAAGGACAATGCCGCAGAGACCAAAAAAGATTCTCATAGCAGAGCATCCAGTTCCTTTTTGAGATCCTCTTTGGATTTTACTCCAACGAGGGTTTGAGCAGTCTCTCCATCTTTAAAGAAGATGAAGGTGGGGATGCTCATCACGCTGTATTTGGCAGGAGTATCGCTATTTTCATCGACATTGATTTTGACGATCTTCGCTTTATCCCCAAGCTCTTTGGCGAGCTCTTCGACAACCGGGAGCATGGATTTGCAGGGGCCGCACCATGGTGCCCAAAAGTCGACAAGAACCGGCACTTTTGATTTGAGTACTTCTTTTTCGAACTCGGCATCGGTGATCGCGGTGGCCATAGAGAGAAGGGGGAGGAAGCAAGAATGAGTATATCGGATTTATTTTTCCGACAAAATTTTCTTTGTAATCTTCTTTCCTATCTCCACAGCCGGTTGGCCGTACGGATCGATCCGGTAGAGCTTGCCGAGGAGGAGGACTTCGGTCATGAGGCAGGTGAAGAGTTGTCCGAGATGATATTCATCGATCGTGGTGAGGGACATTGTGGCATGGGGGCGTTTGGCTTTGGTGAGAGCCTCGCGGGTTCCGTCTGCGCAGGCATCGAGGAGGGGGCCAAACGATTTCCCACGAAGGTACTCAAATCCTTCCGGCGTATCATCGGGAAGAGCGAGATCCTCGTGCGTGTTTTCCCGGATAAAAAGATGCCAATATTTTCGTGGGCCCGCCATCCACTGCTGGAGGAGAGAATGCTGGTCCGCGGTTCCGATTGCCGCGATGGGAATCGGATTATGGGTTTCGGTTTTTCCGAGACTTTCGGCGATGAGTTGTTGGTCCCACGATGCAATGGATCGAATGCGGTGGGCGTACGGCATGATCACCCGGAGAGGATAGTTTTTCTTGGTATCAAGGAGGAACTGCACACCGGCAAGGAGCAGAGCGGGATTTTCTTCCATTGTTGTTTTTTGACACTGTTCATTCATTGCGCGAGCTCCTTCTACAAAGGAATGGACATCCCGATCAAGGAGTGCAAGAGGGAGGAGGCCGATGGATGTAAAGATGGAAAATCGTCCGCCGGTCTCCCGGGGGATCGGGAGAAGGTCGATTGAATGTTCGCGAGTAAACTGCTGGAGTGGTCCTTCATCTGGATCGGTGATCGCAATGACAAATTGCGCGGCATGTTCTTTGTGGACGCTCCTTAATTTTTGCCAGAGAAGAAAGAACACGCTCATCGATTCTAATGTTGTCCCCGATTTACTGGCGATCACGACGAGAGTGCGCTTCCAATCGAGAATATTGAGAGTTGTTTGGAGCGTTGTCGGATCTAACGTATCGAGAACGATGAATTCGATGGTGTTTGGAGACTCGAAAGCTTCTTGGAGAACCTTAGGACCGAGTGCCGATCCTCCTATGCCGATCCAGACAACCGTTTCAATGCGCTCCGTCTTTTTTTGGCGGACAAGGTCGATGACTCTTTTCACGACTGCGTCGTCATACGGATCTTCTGTCCATGAATGAAGTCCATTTTTTTGTTCTTCATTGAAATGGAGGATGTGAGTTTTGAGGGAAGCGGCGATAGAGACGAGGTCCTGCTCGGTGATGCCATATGAGGGGGAAATGGCGGGAGCAAGAGTGCCGGTGACATCAAGAGAGAGCATGTGCGAATTATAAGGAACGGAGGGCGGCGGTGACACGTTCTTCGGTGGTGGAACATTCATTTGGAATATGTTGCAAAGCATGGAGAATAGAGGGCGCTGCGAAGCCAAGATTCTTCAGTGCTTCGATAGCGTCATGATCGATCGCTGTGCTTCCCGCCTGCTGCTTCCCGCCTGCTGCTTGGAAAATATCGGGATGTTTTTCGGCCATTCCTTTGAGCTCGAGGAGTAACTTTTCTGCAGTCTTCTTCCCGATACCTTTGACCTGTGTGAGGATATTATAATCCTCGGTCTGGATGGCGAGTGTCAGGAGGTTTCGCGGAACAGAACAGAGTTCCAGTGCGGTCTTTGGGCCGATGCCCGGCTGTTCGATCAATTGCTCGAAGAGTTGAAATGTGGTGCGTTCCAAAAATCCGAAGAGATCGAGGCGGTCTTCACGAACGTAGGTGAATGTCCAGAGCCGATGTTCCCCGCCGCGCGCAAGCTCTTCCCAATCACTCATGGGGACAGAAACCCGGTATCCGATCCCGCCAATCTCGACCATACAAAGACCGGGACGAAGGGGCGAGACCATGCCGCGAAGACTCGTAATCACAGGATGCAGAGTATACCATGAGGAAATTTAGAGATGCGGGTAGGCACGCAGCGTCAGGAAGTCCGGCATCTCTTCGGCAGTCACCGCCTCCTCGAAGATCTTGCGTGCGAGGGGGAACTTTCCTTGCATCTGCTCATCGATCACTGATCGAACGAGATCAGCGGTGACGGGGGTAGAGTCATCAAGATGCGTGTGATGATGGAGCCAATGCCATACTTGGGCACCGGAAATCTCCGCTGTCGCCGCATCTTCCATGAGGTTATTGAGCGGGACGCACCCAGCCCCCCGTAGCCACGACTCGAGATACTGGATCGCGACCGTCACATTGGTCCGTAGGCCCCCCATCGTCGGTGCTTTGCTTGGGACATCCAAAAGATCGGCGGCGCTCACGTGCACATCCTCGCGTTGTCGATCGATCTGGTTGGGGCGCCCTTGCAGCACCGCATCGAATTCCTCACGCGCAAGGCCAATCAGTCCGGGGTGTGCCACCCACGTTCCATCATGGCCGTCGTTGGCTTCCCGTCGCTTATCCGCACGCACCTTGGCGAGTGCAGCCTCGTTTGCTGCGGGATCCCCCTTGATTGGGATCTGGGCAGCCATACCGCCCATCGCATGGGCGCCGCGGCGGTGACAGGTGTTGATGGCAAGGAGCGAATAATCGTGCATACATGGCGTTGTCATGCCGATCTCACTACGGTCCGGCAGAATCCAAGGACGATTGTGCAGTGTCTTAATCATCGAGAAGATGTAGTCCCATCGGCCGCAGTTGAGTCCTGCCGAATGATCCTTGAGAGCGTAAAGAATTTCGTCCATCTCAAACGCGGCGGGAAAGGTCTCGATCAGCACTGTTGCCTTGAATGTTCCGCGGGTGATGGCGAGGCGATCCTGCACATGATTGAAGACATCATTCCAGAGTTCCGCTTCCTTGTGACTTTGGAGCTTCGGGAGGTACCAGAAGGGTGTCTTTCCATCTCGTACCAGTCTCGGGGCATTGTGGTACGCCGCAAGGCCAAAATCCATGAGAGTGCCGGAGACCGGTTTCCCATCGAGGTAGAGGTGCTCTTCGGGTAGATGCAACCCTCTCGGACGTACGGCAAGTGTTGCTGTTTTGGATCCAAGTTCGTAGTGCTTTCCCGACTGAGGATCGTCATACGCAATACTCCCGTCGACCGCATCGCGGAGATTTTTTTGTCCCTGAATGAGTCCGTCCCACGTCGGCGCTTGTGAGTCCTCGAAGTCGGCCATGAACACATTTGCGCCGGAATTGAGTGCATTGATCATCATCTTCCGATCGACAGGTCCCGTGATCTCCACGCGACGATCTTGGAGATCGGCGGGGATGGGTGCGATGGTCCACTCCCCATCGCGGATCCACTGGGTCTCGGGGAGAAATCCCAATTGTTCCTCTGTGCTATCAATACGCCGCTGCCGTTCCCTACGTGCCTCGAGTAGTTCTTGTATGCGGTCACCGAACGTCCGTTGGAGATCCGCAACAAATCCAAGAGCATCGGGGGTAAGGATCTGATCGAAGCCTTCCCGCATGGGGCCCCGGATTTCCAATGATGTAGGAGAGGCAACGATCATGATCCGGATTTGGAAAATTGTGCTTCTTCCGTGGAACCTTTGAGAGCGGTCACGACAGACTGTCCTCTTGTCACCGTATTGATGACGGTATCGAAGTATCCCGTCCCAACGAATTGCTGATGTTTAACAGCGCGATAATTATGTGTACGCTGGAGTTCGAATTCGCGCTCTTGTAGACGTGTATACGCTGTCATCCCTTCATGACAATACCCAGACGCAAGATCGAACATACTCGTGTTTAATGCATGAAATCCGGCGAGTGTGACAAACTGAAATTTGTACCCCATCTCTCCCAGTTCATCCTGAAAATGTGCGATTGTTGTGTCATTCAGTTTCTGTCTCCAGTTGAACGATGGTGAGCAGTTGTAGCCGAGGAGCTTGTCTGGAAACTCCGCATGAATCGCATCAGCAAATACTTTTGCTTCATCCAGGTCGGGATGAGAAGTCTCACACCAGAGCATATCGGCATAAGGGGCATAGGAAAGACCACGTGCAATCGCTGCTTTAAGTCCGCCACGAACTCGGTAAAATCCTTCTCCTGTCCGCTCGCCGGTAAGAAAAGGATGGTCACGTTCGTCGATATCATTTGTGAGGAGGGTGGCGGAGTCCGCGTCGGTCCGTGCAATGAGGACAGTGGGGACATCCAGTACATCAGCTGCGAGACGAGCTGCCTGGAGCTTCGTAATAAATTCCCCCGTTGGAACAAGTACTTTTCCACCGAGATGACCACATTTTTTCGCAGAGGCCAGTTGATCTTCGAAGTGCACACTGGCAACCCCTGCTTCGATCATCGCCTTCATGAGTTCGAAGGCATTCAGTGGCCCACCAAAACCAGCTTCGGCATCGGCGACAATAGGCGCATGCCAGAAAATTTCCCCTCTCTTTCCTTCCAGTGTTTGTACCTGCTCTGCACGTGCTAAGGCATTATTGATCCCGCGCGCGACATCCGGAACACTATTTGCCGGGTAGAGGCTCTGGTCCGGATACATCGATCGTGCGAGATTCGCATCGGCTGCCACCTGCCATCCACTGAGGTAGATGGCCTTGAGGCCGGCTGCCACCTGCTGGACAGCCTGATTTCCCGTGAGTGCTCCGAGGGCTTTTACATGTGGTTCCGTGTGGAGGAGATGCCAGAGACGTGCGGATCCCTGCCGGGCCAAAGTGTGTTCGACATGTGTTTCCCCTCGAAGAGCGATAATTTGGTCAGGACTGTAGCGTCTGACGATACCTTTCCACCGCGGATCCGTGTCCCAGATCTGCTGCAGATATTCCGGATTGTTCCTGTCCGCTAACCATCTTTCGTGCAAGAGTATATACATTCTTTCTCTTTGTTCCGGGAGGAGACGAGAGAGTTCAGAGAGCATGGAGATGTGTTCTTGAGAGATCTCGGGAGTAATGGGAGAAGTATCGATGTGAGGCATAGGACACAGTATGGACACAACTGCCTCTTGGATTCTATGGGAATCCCATGCTCTCTTTCCTTCGCTTGCTCTCTTTACAAACAGCGAGACGGTGGACTTCGTTGATCTCCAATGAGAACAACAAACTCTCCTTTTTTGGTGATATTTTTTGCAACCACTGGAAGTTCTTTCACGCTCGTGCGAATCACTTCTTCATATATCTTGGTGAGTTCACGACAGATCACGATGTTTCGATCAGGTTGTTCCTTTAATGCCGATGCGAGTTCCGAGAGCGTACGTTCGATGCGATGGACGGATTCGTAAAAGACAATGGTTCGTAGTTCATGGTTGAATGATTCGAGGAGAGTTTTGCGCCCCTTCTTCAAAGGAAGAAATCCAAGATAGATGAATTGGTTGATGGGGAGGCCGGAGATGGAGAGAGCTGCGAGGAAGGCGGAGGGGCCGGGAACAACTTCAGCTTCCAGCTTGGAAACAATTTTGAATCCCGGATCGGAGATACAGGGAGTGCCCGCATCCGAGACGAGTACAAGGTGTTCTCCGCGTTCAAGACGTTTAATAATTTCTTCGAGCACTCGTTCGTTGGAATAGGAATGAAAAGCGATAAGTTCTTTTTTCGGAATATTCAAGTGTTCCAAGAGTTTCCCGGTCACCCGCGTATCTTCACAAATAATCGCGTCACATGCCGTGAGGGTTTCAATGGCACGTAACGTTATATCTTTTAGATTCCCGATGGGCGTTGAGACGATGGATAACATCACTATCACTATACTCATATATGTCATCCTTTCCCCTTTATTCTCTTGATACTTACGCTATCATGCTTTGGCTTCTATGGCTGACAAAAAAGAACCAATCTCCGCCGCCTCTCTACCGGAAAATCCACCCGGGGAAACACCGTCCAATATCGGTCATATCGAGCCTCGTCCTATTGTGGCGGAGATGGAGGAGAGCTATCTCGATTATGCAATGAGCGTGATCGTCGCGCGGGCGCTGCCTGATGCACGGGACGGCTTAAAACCCGTGCACCGTCGCATCCTCTATGTCATGCATGAGCTCGGACTTAAGAACACGGCGAAGTTTCGCAAATCCGCGGCTGTCGTCGGTGATGTCATGGGGAAGTACCATCCTCACGGCGATAATGCTATCTATGACGCGCTTGCGCGTATGGCGCAGAACTTTTCCATGCGGCATCTCTTGGTGCAGGGTCAGGGGAACTTTGGATCCATCGATGGGGACAACCCTGCGGCGATGCGATATACCGAAGCAAAGATGACAAAACTCACGGAGGAGATGCTACAGGATATCGAAAAAAATACGGTGGAATTTCGACCGAATTACGACGGGAGCAGGCAGGAACCGACCGTGCTTCCGGCAAAGGTTCCGAATCTCTTACTTAATGGTTCCGTTGGGATTGCCGTTGGTATGGCCACAAACATACCTCCCCATAACCTTGGAGAACTTAGCGATGCCACTATGCACTTAATTGAAAATCCCGAAGCAACCGTGGATGATCTCTTAAAATTTGTGAGAGGACCTGATTTTCCCACGGGGGGGATTATTTATGATAAAAAAGCCATCCAGCAGGCATACCAAACGGGACGGGGGAGTGTGATCATCCGGGGGAAAGCAGAGATTGAAGAAGTGAAAGGAGGCCGCTACCAGATCCGTATCTCGGATATTCCCTATCAGGTGAATAAATCATCCATGATCGAGCGGATGGCAACATTGGTTCAGGATAAGGTGATCCAGGGGATTTCGGATATTCGGGACGAATCCGATCGCGACGGGATCCGAGTGATTATCGAACTCAAAAAGGATTCCTATCCCCAAAAAGTATTGAACCAGCTCTACAAGCATACGGATCTCCAGAGCAGTTTTGGGTACAACATGATTGCTCTTGTGGGCGGTCTCCAGCCTCGACTGATGAATCTGCAGGAACTTCTCCAGATTTTTATTGATCACCGTCGCGACGTGACGCGCCGTCGGATCGTCTTCGAACGTGATAGAGCTAAAGAACGAGCGCATATTCTGGAAGGACTCAAAAAAGCTCTCGATCATATCGATAAAGTCATTGCGACGATTAAGAAAAGTCCTACGAAGGAGGATGCACATAAAAATCTTGTAAAACAATTCAAGTTCACGGATCTTCAGTCGGATGCCATTTTGCAGATGCGTCTCCAGACTCTTGCCGGTCTGGAGCGTAAGAAGATTGATGAGGAACTCAAGGAGAAAAAGAAATTCATCGAAGATTGTGAGGTGCTCCTCAAGAGTCAAAAGAAGATGGATGCCGTGATCAAGAGTGAAATTTTGGATTTAAAAATAAAGTACGGCGACGAACGGCGAACCACCGTCGTAGCGAGTCCCGCCGGACAATTCAGTGCCAAGGATACGATCCCGAATGCGCCGATGATCGTGTCGCTCACCAGCGGAGGGTACGTGAAACGACTCTCTCCGGTGCAATTCCGCGCACAAAATCGCGGGGGCAAAGGGGTGAAGGGGATGGAGACTCGGGAGGACGATGAAGTGCTTTCACTTCTCTATGTGATGAACCATGATGATCTCCTATTCTTTACGAATACTGGCCGAGTCTTCCGGCTCCCGGCATATGAGCTGCCGCAGGGGAGTCGCATTGCGCGAGGGCAAGCCATTGTAAATCTCCTGCAGTTACAACCGGAGGAACTGGTAACGGCAATTCTCAAGGCGTCATTGGAAGGTAAAACCCATCTTTTTATGGTGACGAAGGCAGGGACGGTCAAGAGGACTGCGCTGAGCGAGTTCGAAAATATCCGACGTTCCGGTCTCATTGCCCAAAAGATGCCACCGGGTGATGAACTCAAATGGGTCGTTGCGACAAGCGGGAAAGATGAGATGTTCATTTTGACATGTAAGGGAAAGGCCATTCGTTTTGATGAAAATGATGTTCGCGAAATGGGACGTGCTGCTGCCGGTGTCCGCGGGGTTAAGCTTGGAGGGGGGGACTGTGTGGTGGAGGCGGGGGCGGTCACTGATTCCAGTAAGAGCAAACTTCTTGTCGTGATGGAAAATGGACTCGGCAAGATGACAGCGGTGGATCAGTACCGGTTGCAGGGACGAGGGGGGACGGGTGTAAAAGCAGCACAACTGACGGCGAAGACCGGCGATATTATTGGAGGATGTGTCCTCATGGAGGGGGATGATGGCGATCTCCTGTGCATGAGCAAGCAGGGACAAACGATCCGTATGCGACTCCGCGATATTCCTTCTCGTGGTCGCGCCACACAAGGGGTGATCGTCATGCGACTCAAAAGCCGCGATAAAGTTGCGAGCATGAGTGTTGTGCTCGAGGACAAAAATGCTCAAGAGGAAGTCTTCCAAGCCGCGGCCGAAGAGCGGGAAGATGAAGTGGAAGAGGTCCGTGAGCGTTTGCTTAAGGAGGAACGGATTGGGAAGAGGCAGCAACGGGAGACAAAAAAGACAGTAAATATAGGCAAGTAGTCTTGTCCCGAAGGGATCCCTTTGGGATAGGCTTGTCGGCACAGCGGCGAGTAGGTACACTACCGTGGCTATGAAAGAAGGTATTCACCCGCAGGTATTTCCCAAAGCCAAGACCACATGCACCACCTGTGGGGCGGTATTTGTCATTCCGACAACGGTAGATGTCCAGGAGGTTGAAGTGTGTCGCATGTGCCACCCGATCTATACCGGTAAAAATCTCAAGGAGGCTCGTGGTGGGCGTATTGAGCGGTTTAAGAAGCGTGCAGGAAGTGCCAAGAAGAAGTAGCACTCACCAAAATCAAGTGCTAGAATGGCTGTTATGAATACGCGCCAGAGCCGATTGTTGATGGCGATTATTGATGAGTTTATCAATACCGCGTTACCCGTCGGGTCGAAGCAAATTGTGGAACAGGGTCATTTTGATGTGTCCGGCGCGACAATTCGCAATGAAATGCAGATCTTGAGTGAAGAAGGGTTTATTGAACAACCGCATATTTCTGCGGGGCGGATCCCGACGGCCAAAGGATATCGGATGTATGTGCGGGAATTCATGCAGCCTTCCCTGCAGGAACGCGCGGTGCGCCGCCGGTTTACCGTACTCAAGGATCAGTACCTTCGGCAAAAAGATCAGGAACGTGTGTATGAAGCGGTCGCACTCCTTGCAAAGATGATGTGCAATGTGGCATTTGCCACGGTTCCACACAAAGATCATGTATACTATCTTGGGTTGGCCAATGCACTGAAACAACCGGAGTTTCGTGAGGATCCGGCTCTGGCAAGCGGTATTGTGGAAATACTGGAGACGCCTCTCGCCGATCTCTTATCGCGCATCCCCATTGATGAAACGGTCCGGTACTACATCGGCGATGAAGATATTTTGGCGAATATTCACAGTTGCAGCATGATTGTAAAAAGATACCGAGTGGGTGGAGAAGAAGGATGCGTGGGAATCCTCGGGCCTATTCGGATGGATTATGGGTATAACACGGTGGCGTTGGAATTAGTGAGTGAGTTACTAAAATCGGAAAGGTAGACTACTACGTACATATGCCAACTATTTTGTTGCGTGTTCGGCCGGGTGAAGAAAATGAGCGAGGTCCGCTGTATATGGAGTCCGCGGTTGCCGCTCTCCATTCGTTAAGCGGAGCGGAGGCGGTTGTGGGTCTTGAAGTGGGGAATGCGGATGGAAAAGTCGCGTTGTTTGTACGCGCGGCGGAGGGGGCCGCCGAACTTATTGAAAGCCAGATTTATGCGCAATATCCGGATACCGATATCGAACGTGTTCACGAGGATCCGTTTCATGTGGGAGAACAAGAAGAAGTCTGGTCAACGGAACTCAAACTCTCGTCGCCGGAGATTTTCCCGATCAAACGACATCCGCAGTTTGATGATCTTCTTACACGCGCCAATATGGATCCGTTGGCGGGGATTACGTCCAGTCTTGCCCGGTATGCCGCTGCGGGTATGCGCGGACACATACAGGTCGTTCTGCGGCCGCTCAAGGGGTCATTTCGTCGTAGAGCGCTGCGGTTTTTGCCGCTCTTGGGTAAGGGTCTTCCAAGTATTTCTGTCCGTTATGCGTCGTTCTTTGCGCGAGTGCAACTCTCGCGGGGCTGGCGGAGGGCGCTGTATTTCCCCATCATGATTCTTATGGGAGGGTTTCGTGCGTGGCCCGGATTTGCGAAATTCCAGGCAGCGGCATGGGGAGATGGCGGAACCTTTACCGAAAATGAAGAGGAACGACGCGTGAGTGCACGGTCTCACGATCGCGAAGATGCCGTGAGTGGTGCCCGGGACAAAGTGAATCGGTTGCTATTTTTGTGTAATGTTCGTGTCAGTGTGATTGTGCCAAAAGGAAAAGAACGGGAGGCCCGGCGCAAAGTGCAGGAGATTGTCGGGAGTCTTCGGCAGTTTTCACTTCCCCAAAGCAACGAATTTACCGAGGGCAAAATAACTCATGCGCAGGAGCTCCCTGTCGGATGGAAGGGGTCTCCGTACATTCTTTCCGTTGAGGAGATTGCGACGATCTGGCATGTGCCTACCATCCTTGTCCAAACATCGGGCATTGATCGGGTGGCCAGCAAAAAACTTGAGCCGCCGGTGAATCTCCCGGTGATTGGCGGGATGAAGGAGGGGGGTTTGACGCTTCTCGGTGAAGCGGTCTTCCATGGGACACGGACGCGATTCGGCATCAAGACCGATGACCGGCGGCGGCATATGTACGCCATTGGGAAAACGGGTATGGGCAAATCCACTCTCCTTGAGAATATGATTTGTGATGATATTCGTGCGGGTAAGGGGGTTGGTGTGATCGATCCGCATGGAGATCTGATTGACGGCGTACTAAAGTCCATCCCTGCAAGTAGAAGTAACGATGTGGTTCTCTTTGAACCGGCCGATCGGGATTTTCCTATTTCGTTTAATCCTCTGGAGTGCAGAGATCCCGACCAGCGGCCACTTGTGACGTCGGGGTTGATGTCAGTGTTCACCAAATTATGGCCGGAGGCATTCAGCGGACGTATGGAGCATATCTTGCGCAATACTCTTCTGGCCCTTCTGGAGTTTTCAGGATCGTCCATGCTTGGCATTATGCGCATGTTTGCGGATCCTTCATATCGGGAGAAGGTGGTTAATCAAGTGACGGATCCCATGGTGAAAAGTTTTTGGAATGATGAGTATGCATCATGGAGTGACAAATATCGGACTGAAGCAGTTGCGGCGATCCAAAATAAGATTGGACAATTGCTCTCGACGCCGATGATTCGTAATATTGTCGGTCAGGTGAAGAGTCAGCTTGATATCCGAGAAGCGATGGATACAGGGAAGATATTGTTGGTAAACCTGAGCAAAGGAAAACTTGGAGAGGATACTTCTGCATTCCTCGGGTCCATGCTGGTGACCAAGTTCCAGATTGATGCGATGAGTCGGGCGGATATTCCGGAGAACGAACGAAAGGATTTTTATCTCTACGTTGATGAATTTCAAAATTTTGCCACAGAATCTTTCGCGGATATTCTGTCCGAAGCGCGCAAATATCGTTTGTGTTTGACCATGGCCAATCAATATGTTTCTCAATTGATTGTTGGCGAGCGCAGCACTCGTCTTCGTGATGCGGTATTCGGAAACGTAGGGACACTGGCGTGTTTTCAAGTGGGATCGGATGACGCCGAGGCATTAAGTTTGCAGTTTGAAGAGGCGGTGACGACAAATGATATCCTAAGCCTGCCCAAGTATCATGCGTACGTGCGTTTGATGATTGAGGGTGTTCCGAGTAAGCCGTTCTCCGTTCTCATGCTCCCGCCACCGGTGTGGAAAGAAGATATCAAGCGGACGGCACTGATTCGCACGTTATCCCGTGAGCGGTATGCCGAAAAACGGTTGATCGTGGAGGAAAAAATAACGCGATGGGCAGCCGGCGTTGCGCAAGCTGCCGAGACGGCCCGTACGGTGGAAAAAAACAAAGAGAAGGAAGAAGAAGAACTGAAAAAGGCGCGTAAAAAGGGGATGAAACTTGCGGACTATAGAGCGTGGCGGGATCGGGAAATGTGGACGAACGAATTTAACGCGCTGCGTAAGAAGAAGATCCTCGGGGAGGCGTTGAATAACGATGATGAGAAAAATTGGAAGGATCTCGAAAGTAAATTGGAGAAGAGCGGGGGAATCCCGCCATTAAGTAAGGGATTGCAGGAGTTGAAAGATGGTCAGAAGAAATAATAGATGAATGTAGAAAATTTCCTACAATTCATCAATTTATGTCCCTGGAACAGGGAACTGCCGGCAGAATTGTTTGACCTCTTCGTAGAGTCTGATAAGAGCGGAGTCGTCGGTCTTTTTCGCAATGGCGTCATACATAAATTCCACCAGTTTCTCCATCTCGGGCTCCTTCATACCGCGGGTGGTGATGGCGGGAGTGCCAATGCGGATGCCGGAGGGGTCCATGGGTTTGCGGGGATCATCAGGTATCATGTTTTTGTTGAGGGTGATCCCGATGCGATCAAGGAGCGTCTCGACGTCGTGACCCGTCATGTTCCACGACTTCACACAGTCAATGAGCATGCAGTGGTTATCGGTCCCGTTGGTAATGAGCCGCGCGCCGCGGCCCATAAAATGTTTTGCCATATGTTTGGCGTTTTTTACGACTTGATGAGCATAGACCTTGAACTCCGGTTTTAATGCTTCGCCGAAGGCGACGGCTTTTGCGGCGATCATCTGCATGATGGGTCCCCCTTGAAAGCCGGGGAAGACGGATTTATCAATCTTTTTGGCAATGTCTCCCTGCTCCCGGCAGAGGATCATCCCGCCGCGGGGTCCGCGCAAAGTTTTGTGGGTCGTGGTGGTGATGATATCAAAGCCGCTGTCAAAGGGGTTTGGATGTGCGTCGCCGGCGATGAGTCCTGCGACGTGGGCCATATCCGCCATGGTGATCGCGCCGACTTCATTGGCGATTGTCTGTACTTTTGCAAAATCGGGGATCCGGGGATAGGCGCTGTAGCCGACAAGAATAATTTTTGGATGTTCTTTTTTGGCGGTCTCCCGCATGAGATCATAATCGAGTGCGCCGGTTTCGATATCTTTCATCTTGTACCGGACGAAGTGGAATATTTTCGTCATATACGTGACGGGATGGCCGTGGGTGAGATGACCGCCGTGACTTAAATCCATTCCAAGGACAGTGTCGCCGGGTTCCAGGAGAGCAAAATAAGTTGCAATATTGGCCGGGGCGCCCGCATGCGGTTGAACGTTGGCGTGTTCGCACTTAAAAAGTTCTTTTGCGCGTTCGATTGCAAGCGTTTCGACGGCATCAGTAAACTGTTGTCCGCCGTAGTAACGGTGGCCCGGATACCCTTCGGCGTACTTATTATTAAAAACGCTTGCCATGACTTCCATGACGGCGGGAGAAATGTAGTTCTCCGAAGCAATCAATTCCACGCCATCTTGTTGGCGTGCGGCTTCTCCTTGGTATGCCGCAAAAACCTGGGGATCGGTGGCGCGAAGGTTGTCATAACTGGGCATACGTTCATCGTATCACAAACCCACGGGCGGTGATGATCTGATCGACTTTTTCATCATGCTCTTCGCGTGGCATCTCATTCACGATTTGGCATTCGAGCGCGATACCCCAAAATTTGGTTTTTGGATTTAATAATCTCTGTGATCGGATCCACTTGTCATAACCGCCGTTCCCTCGGCCCAGACGCCAACCTTTGCGATCAAATGCACGGGCGGGCACAAGGGCAAAATCGAGTTTCAGTGGATCAAGTTCCGGTGCGGACTCCGGGGGTTCCAAAATATTGAGTGTGCCTGGTTTGAGGAGTTGAAGATCCTCTGTTTTTCGGAATGTGAGCATGTTATTTTTGAAGACGGGTAGATACAGCGGATCTCCGCGTTTGAGGAATTGGTGAAGTAGGGGGAGGATGTCTGCTTCGGACTTGAGTGGAACGTAGGCGGCAATGGTCAGGGGTGGCTGAGGCGGCGCCCCGTGGATGCTTGCGTCTTTACGGGGGAGATTCTCAAGAATACGTTTGCAGAGTGATCGATTTTCCGCAGACTTGTTTTTACCCGCGAGTCGCGTAATGCGCTGTGATATGGAATCACGAAGATGACGCTTTTGTTCGCGAATATCCATACTTACGCGCTGAAGACTTCTTTGGCGGCTTCGGCCATATTGACCGATGTATGAGACATGGCATGCAAATGTAGCTCTGTTTCGAGGAGACATTTGAGACGGATCGGGCAACCAAATATTTTTTGGAGGATTTCTTCAATCACTCTGCATGGCTCGGTCTCCGCAACTTTGTCCCGATGGAAGGCAGATGGAAATGTTAATGTGATGGTAGAGCCCTGAATGGAGGAGATATGTCCATTTTTGAGGGACATGCGGATGGCGGGAGGGGTAACGGAATTGATCATTTGGTCCCAGTGGACATGGAGAGTATCGACCGTGAGAGGGGGGGCGAGGTGGGTGGTGGTGGGGGGAGAGGGGACAGCAGAAGGGAAAGAAGGAATAGAGGGGATAGAGGGAATAGAAGGGATAGAGGGCACATCCAAACTTGGCCATGAGAGGAGGGAGGCTTCGAGGACAAGACCGGGAACAGGTGCAATGCGGATATCCCGCAGAGTATTGAGGATATGGTCCATTATCCGATGGAGATTAGAAAAATCCCTTTTCTGATCAATTGCTTCATGGAGATGATCGCGAACCACTTTTAACATTTGCCGGAGAAAACTGTCCGGTGGAATGCCGCCGTCTTCCATTGTTTGGATAATGGTGATGATTTTTTGGGTATCTTTATGATCAATCGCAGAGAGCATGACTTCCACGTATTCTTCACCGGATTCGCCGATACGCTGGCGGACTTGGTCTGCTGTGATGTTATCCAATGGGCGTAACTGGTCGAGAACAGAGATCGCATCCCGCAATCCTCCTTGCACGTGGTGAGCAATACTACGGAGTGCCGAGCGATCGATGACCATATGCTCATTGTCCGCGATTGTTTGCAGGTGGCGAATGATGTCCTCGTCTCGGATTTGTCGAAATGAAAAACGCTGACACCGCGATTGAATGGTAAGGGGAATTTTGTGAAGTTCGGTCGTTGCAAGAATAAAGAAGGCGTAATCGGGAGGCTCTTCAAGGGTTTTTAGGAGCGCATTGAATGCTTCGTTGGTTAACATATGAACCTCGTCAATGATATAGACCTTGGCGCCGGCAACGATCGGAGAGAATTGAACGTTTGTAATAAGGTCGCGGATGTCATCAATTTTACGGGTGCTTGCCGCATCGAGTTCGATGAGATCAACGAGAGAACCATCTTCTACTCCTGTACGAATGGTTTGTTGTTTGGTTTTTTCATCGATATCCCGGACGAGCATTTCTTTGGCAAGGATGCGCGCGACCGACGTCTTTCCGGTCCCGCGAGGTCCGGAAAAAAGATAGGCATGCGTGAGCTTGCGCTGAGCGGTCGCTTGTTCGAGCGTACTCACAATGTGATCCTGGCCGATGACTTCGGAGAAGGTTTGTGGCCGATATTTTCTATACAAGGACACAGGACCTCCAGTATACTCGGCTCCTATGAAGCGAGCCATCGTTCTCTTACCTCTTTTGCTTATCGCATGCCAACGTGGAGAGGTTGTCGTGGAATCCTCCCGTTCCCCACATCCCGAGAGTAACCCCAACGCGACGGTCGTGGTGTGGGAGTTTGCGGATTTGCAGTGCCCGGCATGCCGAGCGGCACATGAAAAGATTGTGAAGCCGATTCTTCAGGCTCATGGTTCGGATATTCGATATGAGTTTCGTCACTTCCCTCTTCGGTCGATTCATCGTTATGCGTTGGATGCCGCGGAGGCTGCGGAGTGCGCGGCGGATCAGGGAAAGTTTTGGAAATTTGTGGATCATGCGTATGTTCATCAGGACGATCTGAATAATGAAGCGCTCCTTACATGGGCAAAAGAATTGAACTTGGATGCCAAATTACTCGAAACATGCTGGAAGTCACGATCCAAAAAAAGTCTCGTCCTTGCAGAGTACGAAGAAGGTCGAAAGATAGGCGTGGGAGGCACTCCAACCTTTTTTGTGAATGGAGAGCGGGTGGAATCCGGATTTGATACGTTGAGTGAGGCGATTGAGATGCAGTTGGGAGAGATGAGAAAACGGCTTTAGAATGGACTGAGTTGGGCAAACGCGTAAATCCGCTCGAGAACCGTATCAAAGAGGACAACGGTACGGTAGAGCAGAGGGTTTTCGGCATTGGGCACGGGATAGGATTGATCTGCGATCATGCTTTGGATCTGGCCGAGATCAAGGGCGCTGCTATCGGGGAAGGACTCTAGTCGGGGATCGACGACGGTCGTCAAAAACACATGGAGGGACGGTCCGGGATCTACTTGGAAATTGGGACCGAAGTACAATGTGTCATGAACATAGAGAGCGTCTCCTTTTGCCCACTCACTGGCGACCATAAATTCGCCATAGGTTCCCTTGAGTTGTGTTTGCGTTGCCTCCTTTGCTTTTTCCAGTCCTTCCCGTCGCACATTGTCCGCGATCGCCTTTTTTTGTTCATTGTTGAGGATTGGGTCCTCTCGAATGACTAATTCCACCATGCGTTGAACAAGGCTCTCAAAATAGTGTTCCGCAAAAAGAGGATTTTGGAGATGCTCCTCGAGTGCGTTCGACCGATACGATATAGGAGCCTGACTACAGGCAGAGAGAACGACTGTAAGACAAAAAAGGAGGATGGTTTTTGCGCGCATAGGGGGCCAGTATGACAGCAATTTTGGTATGCGCAATGATGTTCTTATTCGTATGTTTTCCCATGACGTTCCAGGATACGAAGGTTCTGCGTAAGAGATGGATGCAGGTGGTCGACGATTTGCTCGTGTTTTCCATAGGAAAGGTCAGTAGGAATGAGGGAGGTCTGGAAGAGGAATCCGCGCGCTCCATCCGACTGGTTGCTGCGTTGTTCCCGGATACGTGAGAGAACGGCATCTTCGCCGCCACCTTCCATGTAAAGAATTTGAGCGTTGGAGCAGTTATCGTTAATCGCAGCCTCTTTTGCCGTATCCCCCGAGAGAATATTGCGTTCGATGTCGTCTGTGTGGCCGCGATGCATATGTTCTCGCGTTTGTTCTTTGTACTCCTCACTATTTTGTTCTTCCGCCTCGAGTGTCGTGTTAAGAAAACGTCCGGTACGGTGCAGCCAGACCCGATTGAACATGAGGATGGTAAGTCCTCGAAAGACATCCGATCCTTCTTCGAGCGCCTTGGCGTAGAGCCCCTGTACGGAGTCATCGATTTGCGCGACCTGCGCTTGCATCTCTTTGAGGGCCTGTTCGGGGTTGTCATTCTGTGGTCCGTCTTTGTTGGCATTGGACCTGCGATGTGCCTGGAGAAATCGTTCCATAGATTTAAGATCGAGATCTTCAGGAAACTCCAGACGTGCTTTTTTTAGGAGCGCTTCAGCTCCTTCCCAATCGCGACTATCGAGGTCGTGCCGGATATCTTGTTTAAGGTATCTAAGTTCTGTCGGTTCTTCTTCCTGAGGAGAACGCAGGCGCATTTTTGCTTCGGCAATGTACGTTTCTCGTTGATTCACATGCCACTCAAGGAATTCATCAAGAGAGGGCGCGAAGAATCCCTGCGGGAGGCCTTTTTTACGGAAGACCATCTCGATGGTATCGAACTGACAGCGGAGACGTTCCCAATTTTTGGAATACGCGCTCAATTTTCCCTGGAGGAAGGATCGACGTTCTGCTTCGGAGAACGTCCCTGCAAAAATCCGCTCAAGCCACAGGCCGACTTTGCTCGGATGAAGGAAGCGATTTGGGCCGCTTGCCCATCCCCGCAATGTCACGGCGCACTCATTAAAGAAGTGTTGCTGGTACAATTCTTTTGCTCGGAGTGCTGCCTCCACTTCGGCAATGAGCGCTGCGCGCTCGCGCCAGTGCAAAGCAAGAAAAAGCGAAAGGTTTCGAAATGTTTCGATACGGGGAACATCTGCCGATTTAAGTTCATTTGTTTGTGGATTTTTCAGAATTTGTTCACGTCTTTGCGCGGCATTCTTCCAGTTCTCAAAAAGTCCGCTGAAGTGTTCATAGAACCAGTGTTTACGAATGCATTCAAGAAGGGAAGGATCATGGAAGCGCTGCTGCCAGCGCGCGGCACTTTCGGCATTGATCCAGTGATTGGTCAGTGCTTCGGCAATCTTTGCCTGAAATTGTTCAGTGTATGAACGCGCTTCGGTAATGACGCCGTTCAGGTATGCGATATTTTCCCGGAGCATCACTCCCGCTCGGCGAGCATGGAGATCGGCAAACATGGAGTGGTATTCTGCCCGAGTACGCTCGGAAATGAGGGAATTCTGGCAAAGGGTATGGCACCGCTCAAGATCGGCAGACATGTGGGGTTCTGGATCCAGTCGCGGACGTTCTTGGTTATCGATGTGTTCGGTAGCGGTACGGGGTTTAATCATTTGGCCGATTATATACTAATGCGGAAGTTATGATATTCTTTCTGTGTGATTTTATCAGACAAAGATATTCGTAGGGCAATCGAAAGTGGCAGGGTTATCATCGAATCTTCCAAAAAAGGTCTTGTGCCGTATATTCATGCCAGCAGCATGGATTTGCGTCTTGGGCATATCTTTAAATTATATGAACACAGTCGCTTTGCCGTACTCGATCCCAAAAAGCCCGAGTCATTTGTGAATAACATGCGGACGGTTATCGTGGAGAACGGGGAACCGTTCATTGTGCAACCGGGGGAGTTTGTTCTGGGGGTGACACAAGAGCGGATTACCGTTCCTGATGATCTTGTGGTGCGGGTGGAAGGGCGAAGTTCACTCGGACGACTGGGGATCATCGTTCACTCGACGGCGGGATTCATCGATCCCGGTTTTTCGGGGACGATCACGCTCGAAATCTCCAATCTCAATCGCCTGCCGGTCGCACTCTATCCGGACATGCGCATCTGTCAGATCGCATTCGAAGAACTCTCGAGTCCGGCAGAGGTGCCGTACGACAAAAAACCATTCAGTAAGTATCAGGGGCAAACGCTTCCGGAAGAAAGTAAGTTGAGTAAGGATCCGGAGTTTTTGAAGGCATAGGCCGAATGGTGGACAAGATTGTACGACGCTCGAACCGATATTGTCGAGACTCATACCCTCATGGAAGGGGCGTTTTCTTTGCTACGCCAAGAGGCATACGCATGAGTCTACGACTCGACTGGGATGTAAAAATGACACGCGAGTGCCATGGTGAGATGATGTGATTAAAGAGGCAAACAGCTAGTATGAATGTATGGATCTTAATCCATACTCCGTATCAGCAAGAAATAGGCCACTCAGAGTTGTTTTTCTGATGAGTGAAAAGGGGGACAAGGACAATCAAATAGATTCCCTGGTGGATTACTGTTTGTATGTGTGGGGTGGTCGCTTAAATCCGATCATCATTACAGATGGCAAGGACATCGCAGGAGATTGGTGGGATTTCCTGCAGAAATATGACCCTGATGTAGTGCTTACTTTTGTTGATCTCACTGAGAAATTAATCAGAAAAATAGATCACTTCATCTGCCCAATGTTTATTCAAAAACTGGATGGGAGAGATGATGGGAGATATGTTGTAAAACATGAATGCGTAGGCTTTCAGATGCTTCCCAATGATGCCTATTTGCATTGGGGTAGACGATATGAGTTAGTAGTGTTTGAAGACACATCGAAAGACAAAGAGATAAACAGATTCTTGTCTCGCAACTTTGGTGTCTATAACAATCTTGCACACACCGAAGATGCTCTCAGTCAGGTAACAAAAAAGTATCCGTGTAAAGTAGATTCTGAGGAGACACTGGCTAATGTACTGCAGCAACTGAGCAAAAGAGAAAACTTCCACACCTATCCAATGGAGTATCTAGGTAAGTGGACTCCGATGCCTGATGTGCAGCATGAGGATAGAACTGACTGCTTTGCTGTCATTGTGGGAGATTCGATTCAGGACTTTGCTCATTACTGGAATAGGCAGTTGGCAGTCACAGACTACAAAAGAACCTCATTCAATCAGCTTTGGCTCTCTAAGAAAGTCGCAAAGAATCCCAAGCTTCAAGAGGCACTCAAGGCCTTGATTGATAAGGAAGCAAATTGGGATGGCCACAGCAACACAGTCCGCTTTGAGAGCTTGTCGTTAAAACAAGTAGAGTTAGAGAAGATTGCCAAGGAGCTGATTGGTTTGCATGCACATTTAGTATGTGAAGCTATGGACAAACCACGGATGCCATTTTTCAATGACTTTCGTGAGTTCCAAGAAGGCGACTCTTCGTTTGCCTTGGAGAAAACTCAGCAATTCAGTCTTAATGGACAAAAGGACATTTTCACCATCACTCCTCCTCAGAACATCAAGGGTTACCATCAGGACGATTGGGTGGTTGATTTAAAGATCGGGTATCAGCCTCAAAATTATGGCAACAATGTAATCAACTGTGAGCAATGGTGGAAAATACCCAGGCATCTAGGGGTAGTGAGTAGAATGTTTAACAATCGTAGTGCAAGAGTTACAAAGAGTAGATTCCCAGCATGTTTATGCTCAAAAAATGGCTGCACAATACAATTGGAATTGCCCAAGGAGTACTGGCTTTTCAGTAACCTGATCTGTGATGAGAAACATTATTCTTATGGTGATTTGCGCAAGGACTTAAAAAACAAGAACGATTATGGAGTTGAAACATCTCAGCAGGGAAGAAACCTCAGAGGCCTCTTTGGACTATTTAATGACAATTTCTCAGAGGCAGAGAACATTTTATCTGAGCCATTTTGGGTGGATGTTCTGAATAAGTTCTGCAAAGAA
>JACPXZ010000029.1 GCA_016196225.1 Candidatus Peregrinibacteria bacterium | reverse complement strand
CTCACGTCTCTTGATGATCACGGAGGATAGAGGCCAAACTGTCTCACGACGTTCTGAACCCAGCTCGCGTACCGCTTTAATGGGCGAACAGCCCAACCCTTGGGACCTTCTACAGCCCCAGGATGCGATGAGCCGACATCGAGGTGCCAAACCGCATCGTCGCTGTGGGCGCTTGGATGCGATCAGCCTGTTATCCCTAGAGTAACTTTTATCCGTTGAGCGACACCCCACCCACGTGGAGAGAGTCATTTAAAAAACGACTCAGGGTGCCGGATCACTATCGCCGACTTTCGTCTCTGCTCGGCTCGTTAGCCTCACAGTTAGGCCACCTTGTGCGATTACACGACCACGCCGATTTCCATCCGGCGCTAGGTGACCGTTGCGCGCCTCCGTTACATTTTAGGAGGCAACCGCCCCAGTTAAACTACCCGGTAAGCACTGTCCCCGCTGCCTGTATTCGAGCAGCAGGTGAGTAACATCGAAACACGAGGGTGGTATTTCACCGACGGCTCCACCCCGGCTGGCGCCAGGGCTTCATAGCCTCCCACCTATCCTACACACGCAAATCAAGGCCACAATGCCAACGTATAGTAAAGCTTCATAGGGTCTTTTCGTCCTTCCGTGATCGACTTGGCATTTGCACCAAGAATGGAATTTCACTGGGCCTCGCGTCGAGACAGTGCTCAGACCGTTGTACCATTCGTGCGGGTCGGAACTTACCCGACAAGGAATTTCGCTACCATAGGACCGTTCATGTGTTCCTCCGCTTAGCGGAGTTGTGACATTGTTGGTAACAAATAATGTCACTACTCATAATCGCTTATGAGATCGGACTATATCTTCTCCGCATCTTGGTGCGGAGTCTGACGTATAGTCTCTGAGGATTCTCTATACATTTGTAATATTTCTTCTTCTGAGAATTTCCTTTTTCCTCCATCATTCATAACACGTCTTAACGAGAGAATTTTTTTTACACCTTCTGGAAGAAGGTGTTCCCTCGCCAAGAGCAACGGGACAATTTTGCAAAAAATTGCAAAATCTCTTTGTTTCTTTTGAGAAAGAAATGGAAATTGTTTGAAGAAAGGAATCACATTCCTTTGGATATCTCCTAATGTATTTACCTCATAATACCAAACACCATCTGGGCGGGGACGAATAGTCCCACATCCTAGATATCTTTGAGCAATTTCGAGGATTGATCTCTCTTTTTGAGAGATATTAAAACACGCAGAGACCTTCCATGAAAAATGATAATCCTTTCGCCGTCGGAAAGAAATATTAAAACTACCTTCTCCATCTGTGAACCCGGCCAAATAATGACCGATTACAGATGGAATTGTACAAAGTCTTTCCTGCTGATCGTCTGCACTGGTCGGATTATCACTCATATCAAAAGTGTACAGTCGTACACCATAGATGCAAGTACCGCCAGATACTCAGATTTTCCAGCATACAGTCAGATTTATTTACGTAACTACAACTTGGGTCCGTTTTATAGTTACGGCCGGCGTTCATCAGGGCTTAAGTCGGAGGCGTAAACCCCCTTCCGTGACCTACTGACACTGGCCAGGCATCAGCTCCTATACTTCCCCTTACGGGTTTGCAGGAACCTGTGTTTTTGATAAACAGTCGCCTGAGCTCTTTCGCTGCGACCACGTATAAGACTACACGTGGCAGCCCTTATCCCGAAGTTACGGACGCTTCATTGCTGAGTTCCTTAACGCGAGTTATCCCATGCGCCTTGGTCTACTCGACCACCCCACCGGTGTTGGTTTACGGTACGGTCTCACGAGTTTCATCGGATGCGATGATTTTCTTGGAAGCAGAACGGTACAGACTCATCCTGCGGTAAAGCAGGGTTATCGGGGTCCACGCTCGACTCTTTCTGCGGATTTGCCGACAGAAATCAACGTCTTACGTGTTCCACGCGCTATCATGAACGCGCGCTCTGATTGTCCCGCTCCGTCACAACGCTCCTAGAGAAAAGGTATCCTTTTTATCTGACATACCCCACACCACCCTATCCTCTTCTATAAAGGACAGAGTGGTGCGGGACAGAGGCCGGACAAATGTTCAACCTTATCCCTCTGGCGATTCTCGAGAGGTACAGGAATATTGACCTGTTCTCCATCGGCTACGCCTTTCGGCCTGACCTTAGGAATCGACTAACCCCACGCTGATCGCCATAGCGTGGGAAACCTTGGGGATTCGGCGGGCAGGGTTTTCACCTGCCTTGTCGTTACTCATGCCAACATTCTCACTTCCCTGCGCTCCATCCGTCTTCACAAACGAACTTCACTGCTGCAGGGAACGCTCTTCTACTGCATCCTGTACCCAAAGGTACAGAACACTCACCGCTTCGGTATACCGTTTTGCCCCGTTACATTTTCGGCGCACCACTGCTTGACCAGTGAGCTGTTACGCTTTCTTTAAAGGATGGCTGCTTCTAAGCCAACCTCCTGGTTGTCCAAGCAATGGCACTTCCTTTTCCATTCAACGGTATTTGGGGACCTTAGCGAATGATCTGGGTTGTTCCCCTTTCGACGATGGCGGTTTGCCGTCACCGTCTCACTCCTGTCACCTTCAACGATGGGTATTCGGAGTTTATCTGGATTTGGTAGGTCGAAGAGACCCCCGCATCCAAACAGTAGCTCTACCCCCCATCATGTATGACAAGGCTGCCCCTAAAGGCATTTCGAAGAGAACCAGCTATCTCCGGGTTCGATAAGCTTTTCACTCCAACCCACAGGTCATCCCTTGGTCTTGCGACACCAAATGGTTCGGGCCTCCAGCCAGATTTCTCCGACCTTCACCCTGCCCATGGGTAGCTCACCCGGTTTCGGGTCTTGTCCCAGCGACTTTTTGGCGCCCTATTCGGACTCGCTTTCGCTCTGGCTCCGGGTAATTGCTCCCTTAGCCAAGCCACTGAGAACAAACTCGTTGGCTCATTATGCAAAAGGCACGCCGTCACCCTTGCGGGCTCCGACTCCTTGTACGCATCACATTTCAGAAACTATTTCATCCCCCTTTCGGGGTGCTTTTCACCTTTCCCTCGCGGTACTATCCGCTATCGATCTCTGGAGCTGTTTAGCCTTGGATGGTGGTCCACCCAGATTCGGGCCGGATTTCACGTGTCCGACCTTACTTAGGAAATCCCTACCGTTCTTCATTCTTTCGACTACGGGGCTCTCACCCTCTATGACTGCCCGTTCCAGGGTCATTCGTCTAGTAAAGAAAAATCGGATATTGGGCTCCTGCAACCCCTGTGAGCAAGCTCACAAGTTTAGGCTATTCCCTTTTCGCTCGCCACTACTAAGGGAATCTCGCCCCCCTTCGCTCCTTGCGGAGCTACGGAGGGGTAAATATTTGATTTCTTTTCCCCTGCTACTGAGATGTTTCAGTTCGCAGAGTGACCAGCCCAGCACCATGAAGATGCTGAGCTGCCGGCCCATAACGGCCGGCAGGTTTCCCCATTCGGACATCCCCGGTTGGTAACGCCTGCCTAGCGGCTCACCGAGGCTTTTCGCAGCTGGCTACGTCCTTCATCGGACTCCAGAGTCAAGGCATCCATGTGATGCGATGAGTAACATTTCATATAAAACTATCCACATGCCACCAAAAGAGTGAGCAGGATGTGCTCACACGTTGGATGGCATTCGATCTTTATAAATCATATTGCCGATGATTTAAAAGATCAAAAAAAGTGTGCCTCACGCACACCCGCAGAATTTCTATGAATGTCCGAACGGACTCATACAGATTCTGCGGGTAGGCGCGTTATCATAGGCAAAAGGATTTTACGTTCTCCAAGGAACGGGTCAAGAAAAAAACGAAGAAATAATCCCTTTATTCGTCAGGATCCCCAGGGAGGGCCGGTACCATCTCTTCTCCCTCATCCCGCGGCGCAAGAAGAACCAGATTTTCGATCACGATCTCCGTCCGGAATACCTTCGTTCCTTCTTGACCATCCCAACTCCGGGTCTTTAAGTACCCCTCGATAAAAAGGGGTTTCCCCTTGCGAACATGCTGACCACAAAACTCCCCCAACCCCCCCCAAGCCACCAGATTGTGATACTCCGGCAAGCTCTGGCGTTCACCTGAGCTATCTCGCCAAACACGATTGGTCGCGAGCCCGAACGTACACACAGACTGACCGTTGCCCGTACTTTTAAGTTCCGGATCCCGCGTTACATTACCCAGTAGTGTGACCCTGTTCACCGACTTCATAATAGTGCGAGTAAAAAAGCTAAAATGAGAATGCGATTATGCTGCTTCCATCGATTCCTGACTGACAGAATCTTTCATCTCCTCTTTTGCAGAGACACCGGATGCTTCCATCTCCTCCCCTTCTTCAATGCCCGCGACAACTTCTTTTGGGGTTTCGACGTTCTCTTCGACAAGTTCTGTAATCTGATCCTCCGCCGGGACAAAACTATCCACTTCGTCTTCCGCTTCGACGCGTGATCCCATCGAAACGGATTCCATCGCCGCCTCTTCTTCTTTAAATTTAAGGAGATCGACTCTCAGTCCCAAGGCATGGAGCTCCTTCACAAGCACATTGAATGACTCCGGGATCGACGCTTGTGGAATGACTTCCCCTTTGACAATGGCCTCATACGATTTGCTCCGACCAATCACATCATCAGATTTGATGGTCAGCATCTCCTGCAATGTATAGGCAGCCCCGTATGCCTCGAGAGCCCATACTTCCATTTCTCCAAACCGCTGACCTCCATGCTGCGCCTTCCCTCCCAATGGTTGCTGCGTCACAAGAGAATACGGACCGACGCTGCGCGCATGAATTTTGTCTTCTACGAGATGCAGCAATTTCAACATGTACTTCACACCGACGGTTGTTTTGTGTGCAAATGACTCTCCTGTTCGCCCGTCGTATAATTGTACCTTCCCCTCTCGCGGTAACCCTGCGTACTCCAAAAAATCCCCAATTTGTTTTACAGAAATACCGTCGAGCGCCGGTGTCGCAATTTTGATACCAAGCCCCCGGCACGCCCAACCAAGATGGGTCTCCAATACTTGTCCGATATTCATACGCGACGTTACCCCCAACGGATTCAAGATGATATCGATAGGCGTCCCATCGGCGAGGAACGGCATATCCTCCCAAGGAACAATCTTCGATACAACTCCTTTATTCCCGTGACGACCGGCCATTTTATCTCCCGCCTGCATTTTACGCGTCTGCGCCACAAACACCTCCATCTGTTTAATCACGCCTGTCGATAATTCGTCCCCTTCACTGCGATCGAACACGCGCACCTCCACCACTTTTCCACCTGCTCCTCCCGGAAGACGGAGTGAACTATCTTTAACATCCTTGGCTTTGTCACCAAAAATCGCCTGGAGAAGGCGCTCTTCGGGAGTGAGTTCCGTCTCCCCTTTCGGTGTAATTTTCCCCACAAGAATATCGCCTTCGTGAACCGTCGCGCCGATACGGACGATGCCACTCCCATCCAGATCTTTTAGTTTCACTTCACCGACATTCGGGATATCACGCGTGACGGTCTCGGGCCCCAACTTGGTATCCCGCACTTCCGTGATATACGACTCGATATGAATCGAATCGTAGAGTCCGTTCTGTACTACGCGATCGGAAATAATAATGGCATCCTCAAAGTTGTACCCTTCCCATGGCATATAGGCGACAAGAAGGTTTCGCCCGAGTGCGAGTTCCCCCCCTTCGACGCACGATCCGTCTGCAATACATTCTCCCTTTTGAACACGATCGCCTCGCTCAACACGGGGACGAGTGTGGTAACAGGTTCCCTGATTCGTCCGGAAAAATGTGGTGAGCGGATAGGTTACTTTTTTACCGGAATCATAAATCACCGTGATGTGCTCGGCATCAACTTCAGTCACCTCTCCCGCATCCTGAGCAATCAGCGCTTGTCCGCTCTCCCGGGCGGCCAACCCCTCCAGTCCCGTCCCCACCACCGGCGCCTCCGGTCGAAAAAGCGGCACGGATTGCCGTTGCATGTTCGTCCCCATCGATGCGCGCGTATTATCATTATGTTCCAGAAATGGAATCAACGCGGTGGAGAGTGATAATATCTGCTTCGGAGAAACATCCGCATGCGTGACATCCCGCACATGCGCAAATACAGGATCTCCCCCTTTACGAGCCGACACCCGAGTTTTAAGAAACTCACCCGTCTCACTGAATTCACAGGCCGCTTGTGCTTGAGCAACCACCAGTCTGCGCTCCTGATCGGCATCAAGATATTCGATATGTCCCGTAAGATATGCCCGAACCGGAACCGCATTTTTTTTCTCCTTTTTAAAAAGCGCAATAATCCGCTCTGCGTCTTTCTTGGTCTCCACCTTTTCGCCCTCCTTAAAAAGAACTTTATGCCCGTCACGAATAGTGATATCCAATATTCTTCCGTAAAGCCGATCGGCATTAAGAGGAACGGAATGTTTCACTTCCCGATAAGGCGTTTTCAAAAATCCATACTCATTGACGCGCGCGAATGTCGCCAAGTGAACGACGAGACCGATATTCGGTCCTTCCGGTGTTGCAACAGGACAAATCCGCCCGTAGTGGCTCTGGTGGACGTCTCGCACATCAAAACTGGCACGTTCACGTGAAAGTCCGCCCGGACCCATCGCCGATAACCGACGCTTGTGTGCCAATTCTGCAAGGCAGTTCGTCTGATCCATAAATTGGGAAAGCTGCGAACTGGCAAAGAATTCACGCATCGATGCAGTAATCGGCCGACAGTTAATAAGCTGTGTGGGAGTCACCGTCTCCAAATCCATCACCATCATGCGATCCTTGACAATCCGCTCCGTCCGGATAACTCCAACCCGATACTTATTCTGCACGAGCTCACCGACGCTGCGCACCCGCCGGTTACTCAAGTGATCGATATCATCCGCAATTCCGTCTCCATTATTCAATCGCACGAGTTCACGGAGAATCTCAATAAAGTCGCGAACCTGGAATGTCCGATACTCCTCCGAATTCGGAGCACCCAACTCAAAACGCCGATTGAGTTTATACCGCGCAATGGCCCCCATATCGTACTTTTTAAAATCAAAGAACATGGAATCAATCAGCTGCTTGGCATTCTCGGGTGTTGCGTAATCACCGGGGCGAATACGCCGATAAATACTTTGATAGGCGTCTTCCACCGTCCGTACCGAGTCCTTCTCCAGAGTCGCTAAAATACAATCGCGATCCTTCTGTTCAATATCTTTAAAAAGGTCAAGGATCTGTCCATCGGTCCCGTACCCAAAGACCCGAAGCATTTGCGTGATCGGGATTTTGCGCTTGCGATCTATTTTACAGGTGAGTATGCCTTTGCGATCCGTTTCTACCTCAATCCAAACCCCGCGTTTGGGGATGATTTTCACTGCATGATGCTTGGGATAATCCGGCATCTGGGCAAAGAACGCTCCGGGAGACCGGACGAGTTGGTGGACAACTACCCGCTCAATCCCGCCAATGATAAACGTCCCTGCATCCGTCATGAGCGGGATGGATCCCAAGAACACGTCCTGTTCTTTGATTTCACCCGTCTCCTTGTTAATGAGCTGAACGTGCCCCTTCATCGCCGATTCGTACGTCAAATTGCGACGCTTGCACATCGGAGGATCGTATTTGGGGAGATCAAACGTATGTCCCAAAATCCGCAGTTCCATCTTTTTTCCGGAAAAATCACTGATCGGACTGATCTCTTCGAGAAGCTCTTTAATCCCCTCCGTCAAAAACCACTTGTAGCTCTCCAATTGCATCTCAATCAACGACTCCACCGTCGAAACCCCGGTATCATCGACAAGGTACACCCGCTGATCGACAATTTTTTTAGGAAGAATGGTATTGGGAAGTCCTTGTAACTTTGTCGACATCCTTCCCAACGGAGCAGGAATATTGGAATGAATTTGCGGGAGAATACTCGGCGGGACATCCATCGCATACTCCTGACGGATACGCGCTTTGGTGCGCGGCTGCTTCGGAATGGATTTTTTGAGAGATGCTTTTCGTTGAACCTCCTTCTTTTTCTTTGGGGTCGGAGCCTTTTTGCGAGGATGAGACGCGCGCGTGACACGCTTCTTTTTGGGGGTCATAAAGAAAAAAGAGGTAACAAGGACGCAGCCACGTAAAGTTCTTCGCTTCGCTTAAAACCACGTGGCACAGCACTCATTACACAATCATTCATCACTGCACAACAAAGGCATTCTAATGCCTAAAAAGGAGGGGTCAAGAGAATTTTCACGTAGCGGAGGGCACCTCCCCCTGCGGGGGAGGATAAAGGAGGGGGGGGATTATTGATACCCTTTACCCCCTCCCCTGGCACGTCGGTCGCGCCCGACGTGCCCTTCCCCTCCCGTCGGGAGGGGTGCTCTCCATCATCCCATCACTTATGCTGCTTCTTTGTATCGCCTCTCAACTTCTGCCCAGTTCACCACGCTCCAAAAGGCCGCAATATAGTCCGGACGCTTGTTTTGGTAGTTGAGATAATACGCGTGCTCCCAGACGTCGAGACCCAAAATCGGCGTCCCCTCGCACCCCGCAACGGCCTTCCCCATGAGCGGCGAATCCTGGTTCGCCGTACTGACAACAGACAAACCCACCTTCGCCAAGGCTTCGGTGGGCTGGTTTACAACCAGCCATGCCCACCCAGATCCGAACCGCGTAGCCGCAGCATCTCCGAATGCCTTTTTGAACCCATCAAAATCGCCAAAACTTGCATTTATGGCGTTTGCAAGCTCTCCAGAAGGACTTCCTCCCCCTTCGGGACTCAAAACCGTCCAAAACAAACTGTGATTGAGATGCCCCCCTCCGTTATTCCGCACAGCCATGCATTTATCTTCCGAAATGTCACCCAATTTCGAAACCACCTCTTCAATCGACTTCCCATCCCACACTGTCCCCTGCAGTGCCGCATTCACCTTGTCGATGTACGCCTGATGATGCCTGGTATGATGGATCTCCATCGTCCGCGCATCAATATGCGGCTCAAGGGCATCGTAGCTATAGGGAAGTTTGGGGAGTGCGTACATGAAACCAGTGTACACGATATACTTCCCTCATGGCTACCGCCCGTGTGATAACCAGTCCGGAGGATCTCAAAAAATATGATCATTGGGTCAAAAACCATCCTCATGGAAACCTCTGGCAATCACTGGAATGGAAGGAGTATCAGGAAACACTGGGGCGGGAAACGCAGATTTATGTAGTGGAAGATTCATCGACCCCCTCTCCCTTACCCTCCCCCTCAGCCTTCGCCAAGGCTACGGCCGACAGGCAAGGGGGAGGGAAAACGATTCTTGCATCGGCACTGGTCATTATTGATCGGACAATATTTGGTTTAAGTACATGGGATATTCCCCGGGGACCGTTATCCAACAGCACACTGCCTGAAACGATTATTCGAGATGCCAAGAAAGACAAATGTATAAGTCTTTATATTTCTCCTGTCCCACCACTACAAACTACAAACCACAAACTACAAACTAGTCAAAGGCATGAGCAACCGGAGGCGACCCGCATTGTTGATCTCACAAAAACTCACGACGAAATTCTTGCACAAATGAAATCCAAAGGACGTTACAACATCCATGTGGCAGAGAAATATGGAGTCGAAGTGAGAGAATCCCAAGATATCGATACTTTCTATAATCTTCTTAAAGGAACAAGCGATCGGGATAGGTTCAAACATCTTTCACAATCTCATTACAAAACGTTTTTGGAACATCTCCCAGGGGCATTCCTCCTCCTCGCCTTCCTCCCATCACAAAAAAAGCCCGTCGCAGGGCTTATGGGCGTTTGTTGGAACATGCAGGGCATCTACTACTATGGAGCATCGAATTATGCCTATAGGGCCACAATGGCCCCCTATCTCCTCCAGTGGGAAACGATGAAGAGGTGTAAAGAACAGGGATGTGGAGCGTACGATCTGATGGGGATCAGCTCTGACCCTACTCATCCTTGGGCGGGAGTGTCACGATTCAAAGAACAGTTTGGAGGGAAGGTTGTCGAATATCCGCATGAACAGGAGATGATATTCATGCCCCTCATAAAAAAAATCCTTACAGCGAAACGGAGATATATAGGATAGTACGGAGAGGTGGCGCGCCACGGGGGGTGAAGGGGGAAGGCCATGTTCGCGTTAGCGCCGACAAGGCGAATCCGAATCCTTGGAGGATTCGCCGAAGTCGGCACATGGCCGCTGAGTGGGTTCTGGCGCGCCGGCGTTTTTGCGCTACTTTTGTCGCCGGACAAAAGTAGCAAAGAAACCACAATCTTGAACATCAAAAAACCCCTCCCGGGAGAGGAGGGGTTTTTGATTCCCGATAAGGGGACCTACATATCGCTTTTATCCTATTAACTCTTGTAACTCGTGGAGTTGACCACAGAATCGTCGCTCTCAATCCA
This sequence comes from Candidatus Peregrinibacteria bacterium, assembly GCA_016196225.1. Taxonomy (GTDB): domain Bacteria; phylum Patescibacteriota; class Gracilibacteria; order Peribacterales; family Peribacteraceae; genus JACPXZ01. Next base: position 89,672 of record JACPXZ010000029.1, on the reverse strand, counting down.
GTAGAACTCAGTGGTGGTGTTGGCATCTTTGCTATACCAGTTGATGGTTGCACCGGTACTCAGAGAGTACAGAGTAATGCCGGTTGCAGCCCTACTCGTATAGTTCTGGATCGAAACCTGGAGTGTAGAGGTGTTCCCTGCGGTGATCCGAGTATTCAAGACATCACCTTCCAAGACGAAGGTGTTCGTTTCACCCGGGCTCAACTCGACATCGACAGAGCCACTACCAAAGTTCAAACAGGTCACAATGAACGAACCGGAGTCGGTCGTGGCTTTCGCAGCCCCATTGGAGTTGATAGAGGAGCAGGTTAACTTGGTGGTCTGATTGCCCTTATTGTAGAACCTCCAGCTGCTATCGTTGATCGAAACATTTGTCGCGTTCACACTAAAGACCACACCGGAGAGAACCATCTTATCAAGACCGCCAAGACTGTTCGTGTGGTTGGCCGCCGTAAAGGCAAACTGTCCAATCGGCGACACTCCGCTTGGAACGTTGGTTCCGTTCGCTGCAGGGTTGGCGTTGACGATTGAGGCAATCTTGGCAAAGACCACATTGTTCGTACTCCCCGCGATATCCGCATTGGTCGTCGCGACGGCGGTACGTCCAATGAAGACTTCTCCTTCGGCCGTGGAGTCTTTGTCATTCTTACCGAGGTTGTTGCTGGATGCGTCTCCACGGGCACGGATGCTCCCGGACCCTGTATTGTTGTCCGAGAATTCACCGCGATAAATGAAGAAGATCAATTTCTGATTGTTCACCGCACCGGCGACGTCATTCTTGAGCCGCGGGCGAACAATCACATCCTGGAAGACCCCCTCCGGGACGACAAACTGTCGGCTCTCCATGTTGGCACAGAATGAGGAGACCGTTGCGCCCCCAGCACCAGGGTTTTCCTTCACGACATCGTCACCGCCGCATCCACCGATGGTGGCATTGGCAAATGGCGTCGTGGCACCAATTTTGTAGAGTTCGAGACGATCAACGGATGACGCACTCGAACCCGACGATGTGATCACGATATCCGTGACATCAACGTCTTCGTTCACTGCGCGGAACTGCATGTGCAGCACTACGTCTCCAAGCTCTCCCGCGATGAGCTGGCGATCGCGCACGCCGCTCTGATCACGACTCACAAACAGGTCTCCCTGTGATGTCAGCTCCCAGAGGGTTGCATCCGCCGTGGTGACCGTCACGTCACAATTGGTTTCCGCGGTCGTGTCGCTATCCGTCTGACAGCTGCTGTTGGTGCTGATCCCCGACAAGTTGGATCCGTCATCGAGTTCTTCCGCCTCAAGATATGTCGCCTGGGTCGTTGTCCCGGTTGCGAACTTGAGGTACAGACTGTTATTGGTCAGGGATGCCGCAATATCGGCATGCACCTCGAAGATCACCGTGTCTTCTTTCGGGATCACGTATCCGCCACCGGCAAGATCCGTGAAGGACACAAGACTGGACTGAGCTGCCACACCATCCTCAAGGATGGTATCGACAACCGTGTCGCCGTCGGTATCCACCCACAGCGCATAGTTTTGCCCGTTGAGGAGCGAACCGGAGCGGGTATCGAAGACACCCTTGGTGAGGAGAATATCCTCCGCCTCTCCTGCGCGCGCTTCGAACCGGAAGAGATTAACGCTCTTGCTATTCTGAACGGCGGTGTCTCCACCGGCAATTCCGGCTTTGACCGCAACCGTGAGCGAGGCATTGGCGATCCGATGGAAGTTGCCGGAGATGTTGCCGCGCGGGCGGACATCACCGACTCGGTCCCCGGTGCTCACCCCCTCGATACTCAATTGGTACGAGGTCGATGCCGTTGCAAGTAGACCTGCAAAGCTACACGTCGTCGTGTTGGCAACAGGCGGCGTCCCCGTGTGGGTCGGCTCGCCACAGATCTGAATACGGAACTGATCGCCGTTTCTTGGCGACTTATCGGATCCGTTATCAATAAAGTCGACGCGGAATTCCCATGTTTCCTTGCCCTGCACAACAAAGTCGTCAAAGCGGTAGATCTGGAATGATCCCGTTCCACTCGTGTTGTTGGCCTGACCAAACTCGGATGTACCGGTGAGCCGCACCGCACTGATCGTGCGGCCGGTTACTTTGTTGCGAAGTTCCACATCTTCCAAGACTTCGGAGATGTTATCGGATGTCGTTCCGTTGGTAAACGAAAGATTGTGTCCGGTCGCGGTTTGTCCCTGGATCGCAATGAAGAGATCCTTGATATCCACGGCCTCACCACCGGTCGTGATGAGAATATTGGCCAAAGAAACATCTTTGTCATCCCGTGTGTACTTCTGCTGGGCAGGACCATCGATTTCGATGGTGAACTCCCCTGCATCGATATTCACGGTATCCGGCAATGTCGAGGTTTCGGTCGGGAGCGTGATCTGTGATCCATAGAGCTGACCATTCACTCCGTAGCCGTAGAGCGATCCGACGGCAAAGACATCGGATGACTCTTCAAAATGCATGATAATCGCATCACCCGCGCCACCGACGACGTCGGCAATCACCTCAAGGGTGATCTTGTCCCCCTCAAGGAGCGTAAACGGCGGATCGAAGACGAGCGTCACAAAGTCGCCAACCGTTTGGCTGACCGAATTTGTTAGGATCGTCCCATCCGTCCGGCGGATGCGAACATTGCGGAAATCTCCGTCAGATGCAGAACTGTTCTGTTCGAATGTCATCGAGTAGAACGTCTGGTCTTCAACGGAGTTGGTTGAAATTTCGAACTTCCCGACAACGGTATCCAAATTGCCGACTTCCACCTCATCCGGCGACACCGTGCGGTATGCAATCGTAATGACACCGCTTGTGACCGCCGCAGCACGGAAGGTCTCTCCCTTGAGCGGGAAATTCCCCCGGACCTCCTTGGCATCCCCGGCAACGTCCGTGGGGAGCTCAACAGTGACGTTGTGCTCCGCACCCGATGTCAGGCTTGTCCCGTAGTCCGCGACGATATCGACCGTCACCGATTCGCAAGGAGCAATGACCAATGGAGAAGAGAACCGAAGATCGGCAGTCTGGTCTTCACTATCAATGGTGCGCTTGCGACTGACGCGTGCGCCATCGATGGCAGCATAGACACCGCCGATATCACTTTGGCTACCAAAGCCCTCATGGAGCAACGTTACATCGGTCACCGTGACGGTATCGTCACAGGACGCCGTAAGGTCCACCGAGAGCATCACCACTCCGACCGCACCCTGCGGGACGGTATCCCCGCGGGGATTGGCGGCCGAAACCGAGAGTTCCAGTACGCCATCTCCCACCACAACAGGGCTATACCCCTTAAAGGACAACGCATCGGAGAAGACTCCCTCATCCGTTGTCATCATGTCATCAACGGTGAGGGTGTAGTTCCCTCCCGCGGACATGACATCACTCAACACGAGTTCCACAGTGGAACCATTGGCAAGTGTTGCTGATTCCACAGAAAGGTTCCCCGGACCCGAGACGGTGTAGTGGCTTGCGTCCTCTGCCGTATCGGCATCGAGTGGGACATTGAATTCCACTTCGAGTGACGAAGCCGAGAGTGCATTCACTCCCATCAGTGTCGGGAGCGATACTCCACCACCTCCTGCTTCACCGGTCCCACAGTCCTCGCCATAGACGAGACCCTGATCCACTCGGTGGAGCATGACCACCATCTCCGCCCGGTTCATGTTGTCACTCGGACGAACACGGCCCGTGGCATCGTCACCCTGCAGGACGCAGTGATCTGCGGCTGTCTGCACAGAATCGGTGTACCACTGACCGGATGGGTTATCCACAAATTGTGCTGCGTCCCCACTCCATTCGAGCCCAAAGGCCCGAACAATGAGGGCTGCGGCTTCTGCCCGGTTAATGTTGGCGCTGGGACGAGCGTAACAGGGGTGACTGCCATAACAGTTGCCATCTCCTCTGACCCACCCTTCTTTAGCAGCCTCCTCCATGTACCCGTAGTACCATGCGCCGGAATCCACATCATCAAAACTGCGGACAGCGGGAGCAGCGGAGAGTATCCCTCCATTCAACTCGACCACAAGCTTGACGAACTCCGCGCGATTGGCGTTCTCGCCACCGCGGAATCGTGTTTGGCTGGCATCGAGGTAACCGGCATCCGTAAAGGACATAACGGCATCCCCGTACCAAACCCCTGAGGGAACATCTTTGTATGCTGCAAAGACACTCCCCACTTGCGTGAGGGTGATTGCCGCAACAGAGATTCCCGCAGCAAGTCTCTTTAAACGAGAAATTTCCATAATTGCATAAGGAAAAAGAAATAAAAACAAAAGGAATGAAATGAATATTTGTTCTGTTATTGATGCGTCGCTCGGATGTTCTACAGGAGAAGGAAAAACACTTGTTCTTCCTCATGCTCCTTAAATATAAAGAGAGGACATGAGCAACGATATTTCAACGTGAGTGCACGACCCTCTATATAAGGAAGAGGATGTGAGTCTTGTCTTTGGATCGCTCTGGATGCAAAGGCAAGGTGCCGACTTGTAAAAGATCCATGACGCAGGGTCTTCCCCCTCGGGAGAGGGGGATCAGAGGGATGCTAACGAGAACACACCGCATAGCGCAAGTGATTCAAAGATCCCTGTGCGCCTTTAAAAACGGCTCATCCCCCCTTCTGTTACAGAAACTCCTCAAAACCATAGAAATACCTTTGCGCTCCACTCAGGCATTTATTGCCTCTTCTCCCTACAAATTTATGCTCTGTTTGTCATTTTGAACAATAATTTGATCCATATAAATACTCTTGAAATTGTAAGATTTTCTTGTGATTCATCTCTCAAACCGCCGATCGATGTAACAATTTTGAACAAAAAGTAAAGAAATATTCACTTTTTTGCCTGTTTTAGCAGTTTCGACCCCCCTTCTCCATCGCGAATTTCGTATCCCAGAGCCAAAACGTCGTTACGTAACGCATCGGCTTTCGCAAAATCCCCCCCCCTGCGAGCCTCCTCCCGCTTACGAACAAGACTCCGTACTACGGGAGGAATACTCTCCTCCTCGATATCAAAACAGCCAAAAGTACGCTGTATCATTGTTACAAAATCCTTCAATAACGTATGACCGTCGTCTCCCGGCGTCGACGCGCTGTTCACATAGTTCATACACTCGAATACCGCTCCTAAAGCAGCCGGCGTTGTCAGATCGTTATCCATCGAATTTTTAAAATCCTCATAGAACCCTTTTATCTTCTGTATAGAGAAATCTTTAATATCGTGAGATGATCCATGACTCGCAAATTCACGTTGTCCCTGTTCTCTCATCCATTCAACAATCCTCCGTCGTGCGATATGTGCATCCTCCAACCCCTTCTTCGTAAACTTCAAATTGGTTCGATAATGAACAGAGAGAAGATAGTATCGAAGGTCCAATGGAGAATACCCCATCGCGATAATGTCATCTAAACTTAACACATTGCCAAGACTTTTTGACATTTTTTGTACCCCCTGTGGTGAGCTTGTCGAACCAATGTTGATGCGTCGTCGATGGAGCCAGTACCGTACAAATGGTTTTTTGTGAGTTGCACACTCGGACTGGGCAATCTCACATTCATGATGAGGAAAAATGTTGTCCTCTCCTCCCGTATGAATATCGATTTGGTTCCCAAGGAGCGTACTACTCATCGCACTACACTCGATGTGCCAACCGGGGAATCCGGAACACGGATCATCCCCTGCGGATGTACTCACTTCTCCGCTCTCAACATGCCATCGAAGAATATGTTTGGCATTGTCACCGATACACTTCTTCCACAATGCAAAGTCCGCCGGATGACGTTTTTTTTCATTCACCTGTACTCGTTTTCCCGCCGCAATATTATCCAAAGTATTGCCAGAAAGGTCTCCATAATGAGGAAAAGTCGATACATCGAAATAGATTCCATCGTCTGTTTCGTATGCACATTTCTTTTTGAGAAGTTTCTTGATCATTGCTAGTTGTTCTTTTATATATTCGGACGCACGGGGACGATGATGTGGATTGAGAATATTGAGCGCGTGTTCATCCTCCAAAAATTCCCGCTCATAGCGACGTGCGATTTTCAATGGATGGAGCTTCTCCTTTTCTGCTTCTTTCTGAATTTTGTCGTCTCCATGATCCGCATCATGAAGAAGATGACCGACATCGGTAATATTTTTCACATGTGTCACGGAGTACCCGTGCCCTGCTTCCAGCCATCGTCGGAGGAGATCGGCCATAAGGAACGATGCGTAGTTCCCGATATGCGGCCGCCCGTATACCGTTGGACCACACGTGTACATCGTGACTTTTCCTTTTTGTAGAGAAGAAAAATCTTCTTCATGCTTGGTCAATGTGTTGTACAAACGCAGACTCATAAGAGTAGTGTACCGCCTATGACGCTCGACGCTCAAAAAATGCAAAAGACAATTCATACTCTCCTTACCCCCGGCAAGGGTATTTTGGCCGCCGATGAGTCTTCGGGGACCATCAAAAAACGCTTCGCCTCGATTGCGCTCGAGAGTACGGAGGAATCCCGCCGCGACTACCGCGATATGCTCCTCACAACACAGGGGTACCAGAACTTCATCAGTGGAGTCATTCTCTACGACGAGACCGTCGACCAAAAAAGTCGAAAGGGGCCGACCTTTTCCGAAACGATTGCTGCACGGGGAGTGATCCCCGGCATCAAAACAGACGAAGGGAAGGAGGAACATCCCTTCTGGAACCCACAAAGCCTCACCCGCGGATTAAATGGCTTAGGGAAGAGACTTAAAGAATATACCGACCGTAGCAACGGCACCCTTGGATTCACCAAATGGCGACAGGTTATTTTGGTTGATCCCACTCCAAGTGTCAGCTTTCTCGATTATGCGATGCACATCATGGCCGAGCAGGCCGCCTGGTCCCAAAGCGAGGGATATGTCCCGATCTGCGAGCCGGAGATCCTCATGGACGGCAGTCATGCTTTGGATCAATGCGCGTCGGTCACGAGTCGAACCCTCGAAATGCTCTATACATGTATGGAGGCTCAACAGGTTGATCCGGCTCTTACGATTCTTAAAACGAATATGGTCCTCTCCGGCAAAGAAACAAAAAAAGATGCTCCGGAAGACGTGGGCACTGCGACTCTCAAGGCCTTTCAGGCATCTCTTCCTTCCTCGATGCCGGGTATTGTCTTCCTCTCCGGTGGCCAGAGCTCCGTGCAAGCAACGGAGAATTTGAATGCATGCGCTCTCCAAGCCAAAAAAGTGAAGGCCCCCTGGATCCTTACCTTTAGCTACGGCCGCGCCTTGCAGGACGATGCTCTCAAAACGTGGGGAGGGAAGAATGAAAACGTTGCTGCGGCGCAAGAAGCATTCTTAAAGAGAGCACGGTTGAATGGACTGGCACAGAGGGGGGAGTATGCGAAAACAATGGAATAAAAAAATGGTTGGGCACCTCCCCCCGCGGGGGAGGATAAAGGAGGGGGGTGATACTCTTTACCCCCTCCCCTGGCACGTCGGTCGCGACCGACGTGCCCTTCCCCTCCCTCCAGGGAGGGGTACCACTGAACACGCTCTAGGAAGTCTTTCGATTCACCACCATCTGTTGTCCTATCGCGAAGAGCGTGCTGACACCCCAATATAAGCTCACTGCCGCGGGAAATTGAAACGCGAAGAAACCGATCATGAGAGGGAGTGCATATAACATCACCTTCTGCTGCAGCTCCTGCCCCTCGGTCTTCCCCTCTTGCTTGGCCTTGGCATGGCTAAACGACAACTTCATTTGGATGAACTGCAATGCCGCAAGCATAAGCGGAAAAAAAGTAATATTGGGCTTCGTGAGATCCATCCATAAAAACGTGGTGCCGAATGTCCACGAGAGATCCTTATAGGGGGCATACAAAAGGTGCTGCGACAACTCCAATATCGCTCCATCGCGAATGACAAAGAAAAGTCCGATCAGGATGGGGAACTGGAGCAGCATCGGCAAAAAGGATGAAAACGGATTGATCCCCTCCGCCTTCCAGAGCTTCATCATCTCCTGATTGAGCTTTTCCCGGTCAGAGTCGTACCGTTTTTTGAGCGCTTCGATCTTCGGCTGCAGGAGCTGCATCCGCTTTTGTCCCTGGAGCGCGTGCTGCGTCGGAAAGTACAGCCCTAACTTTACGAGGAGCGTAAGAACAATTACCCCAATACCGAGACTATGATCAGGGAGCAAGGATGCGAACCATATAAGAGCATTGAGGAATGGCTTGGTAATAAAGACGCGGAACATTTTTACAAGTCCTCCCGGCTCATAGAGTTCGATCTCCACCGATGTATCCCCCCCCTTTAACCGGATCTGATATGTTCCGTATTCCCCAAAGAGCGAATACTTCCACGGCGCAAGATCTATGCGTTGCTCGTCACCCGGTTGCAACGTGGGTAGCGCTGTGCACGGCAGAACCGTCTCGCGCGTTTGAAGTTCTTTGAATGTCTCTCCCTCCTTCCTGAGCACATCCACCGGTGGCATCGGACAGCGATTATTGAATACAAAAGGAGCATCGGCACCATTTCGCACATGCATAATGGGATGATGACCGCCCCTGATTGTCGCATCCTCTGCCGTAAGCATAATCCCCTTTTGGGGAACGCCCTGATATTTATCGGGGAAGAACATCCGCATCAACCCCTCGGATAACAGATAGGCAAAAACAAAAATAATCAGGAGCTGCAATGCCCTCGAATGACGTTTTTCAGACATGAGAAGACCGGGATGAAATAAAGGAATCGATATCCGCGCAAATATCAGGAAACGGTGCACCAAGACTAGCGATTCTGGGACAAAGCAACAATTGCATTGGGGGAACTTTGGTGTGTTTCTGCATCGTGATGCGTAATGCCTCCCGACATCGCCGACGCATCCGGTTGCGCTTTACCGCGGATTTATGGAGTGTCCCTGGGGCATACGTTCCTACATATACCCCTTCCTCTTTTCCTTTTATCCATCGGATCACCATCGTTTTTCCTCTCCATACACACCCTTTTGTTCGGATATGATCGCAGGTTTTTCGCCCAGTGAGATGAGAGAGTTTCATGCTATCCTCATCGTATGACAAAGCTGACACTCGACCAAGTGCGACATTTAGCAGCTCTGGCACGCCTTACCCTCACTGGCGATGAAGAAAAACGTTTTTTGCAAGAACTGACCGACATCCTCAAATATGTTGAAAAACTGCAGGACGTGAATACGGAGGGGGTAGAACCGACAAGCCAAATGAATCAATTACAAAACATCTATCGGCCGGATGTGATAGAGCAACAACACATAAAACCGGACGATATCCTTTCATGCAGCCCCCTCCCTATTATTGAGCATCAAATCCAAACTCCTTCTGCTCATGGTTAAAAAGTAATTTTCCATGCTTTCCTCTCTTTCCATCACCGATGCACATCGCAAACTTAAGAAAAAAGAAATTTCTGCTGAGGAGCTTGTGCAATCGTGCATTGATCGCATCGAAAAGATCGATTCATCGATCAATGCAGTCGTTTTTCGTAATTTTGATTCAGCCCTAAAAGAAGCCAAAAAAATAGATTCTTCCGGTATTTTTGATCACCCTCTGACGGGTATCCCCTACCTTACCAAAGATAATTTCTGCGAAGCCGGAGTCCCCACCACTGCCTGCTCTCGGATTTTGCAAGACCCTGTGTACATTCCTCCTTTCGATTGTACGACCACGAAGAGACTCAAGAATGTTGGTGCCATTAGTATCGGTAAGTCGAATACCGATGAATTCACCATGGGGAGTTCGACAGAAACCTCTTGCTTTGGACCCACGAGTACACCATGGGATACGACAAGAGTGGCCGGTGGATCATCCGGAGGTTCGGCCGCAGGTGTTGCATCCGATGAATGTCTGTTTGGACTCGGTACCGACACCGGGAGTTCCATTCGTCTACCGGCAAGCTTTTGCGGATGTACAGGGCTGAAAGTAACCTATGGCCGCACCAGTCGATACGGCGTCATGAGCATGGCAAGTTCGCTTGATACGATTGGTCCTCTTGCAAAAAATGTTGAGGATATCGCAATCATTCTTAGAACCATCGCCGGACATGACCCTTACGATGCAACCACAGGAAATATTCCCGTTCCCGATTATCCTAAACATCTCACAGGGGTCATAAAAGGGATGAAAATCGGACTGCCAAGAGAATACTTTATTGATGGACTCCATACGGACATTGAGCAGGCAACTAAGGATGCCGCGAAAACATTCGAAAAGCTTGGGGCAACGATAATCGATATTTCACTCCCGCATACCGAGTACGCACTCCCAACGTACTACATCATCTGCCCATCGGAAGTAAGTTCTAACATGGCTCGCTATGATGGGGTGCGCTTTGGTCACTCCATCAAGACCCCCAAACACCTCATCGACTATTACGAACGTGTCCGCTCGGAGGGGTTCGGAGATGAAATAAAACGCCGTATCATTATCGGGACCTACCTCCTGTCGGCCGGATACTTTGAGGCATACTACCGAAAAGCACAAAAAGTGCGTACGCTCATTACAAATGATTTCGATGAAGCATTTAAAACAGTAGATGTCATCATCGCTCCCACATCTCCAAATCCCCCTTTCGGCATAGGTGCCCATCAAAACGATCCTGTTGCCATGTACCTCGAAGATATCCTCCTTACCCCTCAAAACCTTGCGGGGATTCCCGCCATTTCTATCCCATCCGGATTCTCTAAAAAAAACCTCCCGATTGGCCTCCAGATTATGGGTCCACATTGGGAGGAAGGACGTATGTTGAATGCCGGATATGCATTTCAGCAAGCAACGGATTGGCATACGCGCAAACCACCATTATGATGATATCCCAATGAGCGATTTCCCTCTCCGGCGCATCTATAAATTCTCCGATACGTACGGTCAAAGCACCTCACCTCTCCAAGATGATGCCGATGCGCGTATCTCCACAGACTTCCGCTCTTTTCCTCTATACGAACAAGACCGTGACTTTGACATCTACGGTCGTGAAAAGATCACCGCACATATTCTGCGCCTTATTATGCAACTCCATGCAGAAATCGATTCTGCGGATTATCTTTCATCATCGATTAAAAAAGAATTCCGGAAAACCACGACCGGTATTTTCATTAATGCCGCTCCGCGTACCGGGAAACAAAACGGAATTCCGTTTTACGTCGCGACTGCAAAAAATATTCGGATCGTGACGACCGATCTTTCGGCTCTTGCTTCGGTCAAAGAAAAAATTGAGTCCCTCGCTCACCTCCCCAATACCAAAAATAATCTCTACTCCCCCACCGAACAGTTTCGTTCCAGTTACGCGGCATGGCTCCTGCGCAACGACCATGGTCTCTCCCTCGATAAAGACTCTCTCGATGCAATTCCGGATTATCCGGAAGACCAGTGGGAACTTGCTTACGTGGATCGCTTTGGGAACCTCGTGACCTTTACCAAGAATCCCAAAAAAACGTGGGCGGAACTCCAAAATAAAGCCCGACACGGTGAAAAATCCGTCCGCATCTTTATTGGTGAAACCAGCAAACGTGTCCGTCTGACTTCCTCTCTGCGCGATGCCGACCCGGATGAACTTGTCATCTACCCAAACGAAGGCAATATCGAAATTTTGCGCAAGTGGGATCCTGCAGATGAATCCAGCGAAGAACGCCTGCGCGAATCGGCCTATCGCCGCTTCCACGAACCCTACATTGGGGGACTGATCAAGATTGATGAGCGGGAGAAATAATGGCGGGGCTGACGGGACTTGAACCCGCGACCTCTCGCGTGACAGGCGAGCGCTCTAAACCAGCTGAGCTACAACCCCGTGTGTGATAGAGAGAATAAAAGGGAACGCCACTCAATACAACAATTTCCCGGCATTTACCTGTCCAGCCCTTCTCTTAAAAACTCGCCGCCAGCACGTGTGCCAGAATCACAAACACCCCCCCGATCACCCCCCACGCACACCCAACAACAATAAGTTCGCGGCGGATTTCGAGAGAAAAGCGCATGGAGGTATTGGTATCTATTTACCATTATAACATATAAATACTTTTAATCAATATTAAAACAACGGACACACTGGCATTAATAAAATGGCACTAATTAAACAAATTCTTTAAATACATCAATTAATCAATTAATTGATGTATGAGAATACTACAAAATTAAAAAAAAGTTTTGCAATCTTTGTCGGGATCTTTGTCGAGATAGCGAATTTCTTAATCAAGATACAAAAGGGGGTTCCGCTTCACTCCATTTACATGGACCTCGAAATGGACATGAATCCCCGTCTGCCCGTACGTGCGACCCGTGTTCCCCATCCACGCGATCACCTGTCCCCGCTTTATCCGGTCTCCGATCTTTACAAAATGCTCCTTGTTATGGGCGTAGAGTGTCGTCAGTCCGTTCCCGTGGTCAACCTCTATCACATTGCCATAGCCCCCGTTCCACCCCTCCTCCGCCCGTATCACCACTCCGTCTTCTGCGACGAATACCGGACCGCCGCCTTTGGTTTGCATATCCACCGCGTAATGCCCCGGATGGAAGTACTGCGTATACGTACAATTATTGCAAGGTTTTTGTAGCACGCCAGCGGTTGGTGATACTTCCGTAACAGGAATCCCTTTGGTCGATGTGCCTCCTGATGTCTTCTTGTTATCCACCGTCTTTGCGGATGCCACAATCACCGGACGCCCCCCGGGAATAATCAATTCCTGCCCTATAAGGATCAAACCATCTTTGAGTTTATTTTGGCTCACAATATCGCGCGCAGGGACCGAGTAGAGCTCTGCAATTTGTATCAGCGTTTGTCCGCGATGAACGGTATGCATCACTCCATCTACCGGCAAAATTAACAGTTCATCACCGGGATTTATGCCCTTGTTGCTCAAGACATTGGTCCATCGGATCGTATCTGCTGCAATTCCATAACGCTCCGCGATACGCTCAATACTATCCCCTTCTCCCACCGTATGAATGATACCTTCGGCATACGCTCGACGGGCCCCTTGTCGCGTGAGTGATGATGGCTTCATCAAAAAACCTTCCTCCACGAGCAAAAACTGCGGCGTTTCGATAAGCATATCCTGCAGTGCTACCGCCGAAGGGGGAATATACGGAGGAAGAACCGCCCCCAAAAATCCCAGTCCGATACATAAACAACGGATTCGAATCTGCAGCCAATGACGAGGAGTATGCATCATAGAGACGGAAAGAACTCATGCCGATAAAAAAAACCTACAACGTATCCAATACCGCAAGGATTCTGCGCATATCAGCATACCGATCTAAAGAGTGTAAAAGGACAACTCCATACTCTTTTCCATTTTTTTCCACGACCGAAAAAAGGCATTCACGGGCGGCTCCTGTCGTCCCGGTTTTCCCCGCAATTACCCCCACATTGGCGTGCATCAATGCATTCGTATGAGTGAGATAAATGATATTCCCACTGCGACTGACAATCCGCACCCCGCGCATACTCATACGATTCCGCAAAATAGGATTCCTGAGCACATGCATCGCAAGCCACGCCAGATCCTCCGGTGTAGACCAATGATTCGAAGCATCCAAACCTGTGGCATTTGCAAAAGAAGTATTCCGTAATCCCAATTCCTTTGCACGAGTGTTCATTTCATCCACAAATTTTGCTTCACTTCCACTATGCAGTAACGCCAGTGTGTATGCTGCGTCATTCCCCGATTGGACAAGAAGAGCCGATAAAAGATCTCCGATCGTGAATACCCCGCTCGGAGGAAGATATGCCGTATTCCCTACCACATTCCCGATATGTTCCGGGACAGTCCCCCATTCATCCAATGGGTGATTTTCGGCAATAATCAGAGCAGTCATGAGCTTCGTCAAACTTGCCATTGGACGCGGAATAGCTGATGCATATTCATGCAAACGCTGCCCGCTCGTTAAATTCCAAACGAGCACCCCCGATGCCGATACCGATGCCAACCCGGATTGATCAACGTTCTTTTTTATCTCATATACATACGGAGACGCCACAGCAATCTCCATGGGCTCGAGAGACACGGTACTCCTTACCCCACTTTGCAGAGGGAATAATCCCATCAATAAAACGGACAAGAGAGAATCAACCATAAAACAATGGAAGGTGGCATTATAAATCAGGACCTAGCGATATACCACTCGATCGCGGAGCCGTAAATCAATGTCTTGCCATGCCGTTTCACCTCCGACGGTTTTAAGAAAAAGCGTGTAGCGTCCAAATTGATCCGCGAGAGGGCTCTGTCCATCAAACCATAACGTGTATTTATCCACTGTCATATGAAATTCCCGCGCACGTAAAAAAACCGTACGTGTGCGGACATTGCGTCCAAAACGCTCTCGTAATATCTCCTCCGCTTCTCTCATCTGTTGCAAAAAATTCGACTCCAAAAGGAATCGACCGGGTTTTGGTTTGATCCCCCAATCAACAAGATGGATCATTGGTAACCCCGAAATATCCGGGACTTGCCCATCGCGGTACTGCACATATCGTCCGTCCTCCGTCAGAAAATCCTGCAACGTACCTCCCGTTTGAGTGGAGCGATGTTTGTCGTTGTCTACCGTTGTAAGAATTAAACGAGCGGTAAGCGGTCGTACGGTAACATTCACTGCCAGACGATTCGGGTATTCTTTAGTGAGAGTAGCACGATCGATATCCGGAACCGTATTCTTCAAAAGAGTCTCCAACTCTGATGAGTGAACAAAAAAGAGATGTCGACCGAAAAATGGCTGAAGGATCCGCTCAATGAGTTCCATATCCATACGCAGATCACTGCGATGCACCCGAATTTCGCTCACATAAAACACTGACGAAAAAAAGATGATCCCCCCTGTCCCTATCGTGGCAATCAGCATGAGCCCCGAAAGGACTATCCAGAAATACCGCTTGAGTCCCCGCATTTGAGCCTTCAGCCTTCCCAAGATCCGTCCCCAGCGTTCAGAACGATATTGCCATGAAAACGGATGATTTTTTTCGACAATACGCCGCGTCAGAGGCCCCGTGCCTCTGCGGAATCGTGCCGGTAGAGGTTGCGGGGACTGTAAGGTCATAAGGACAACGTGAGAATAACACAGGAATCGAGTACGCTTGCGTATATGCGCATTGCCATTGTGGCAGATTGGTTGACGACGATCGGTGGTGCCGAGCACGTTGTGCGCGAGCTCCTCCGTATCTACCCGTATGCTCATCTTTTTACGACGGTCGCAAGCGGCTCTCCTATCCAAAAATTTTTCGATCACCCTATCGAGACAACCCGTTTGCAATCTTTCTATCGTCTACTCCATAGCCATCAACTGCTTCTTCCACTCCTCCCGCATGCGGTGGAAAATATTGATCTTGCTCCCTACGACATCATTATCAGCTCTTCCCATGCCATCGCGAAAGGCATTATCCCTCCATCCCACGCCCAGCATCTTACGTATTGCCACACTCCCATGCGATACGCATGGGAAATGGAGGAACAATATCTCGATGACTTCAGCATTCCGAATATAGGCAAACCGATCGCAAGGGCAATGCTCAAAAAAATCCGGCGATGGGATCTTACCACCGCTAAACGTACGGACGTTTTCATTGCAAATTCTTCAATAACTGCAGAGCGCATTCAACGAATTTATAACCGGAAAAGTGTGATTATTCATCCACCAGTGGATGAGCAATTCTTCGCATACGATAATCAAATGCAGAATATCGAACGGAAAATTCCTTACTATCTCGCCGTAGGACGATTGGTACCGTATAAGCGATTTGACCTGCTCATCCACGCAGCGAATGCGCTCAACCTGCATCTAAAAATTGTCGGGGAAGGACGGGAAGAAAAACGATTGAGGGCGCTGGCAGGACCAACCGTGGAATTTCTTGGACATATTCCGGATACGGATCTGCCCGTACTCTACGCGGGTGCAAAGGCCCTCCTCTTTCCCCCATTCGAGGACGCCGGAGTCGTCCCCCTGGAAGCACAAGCATGCGGTACTCCCGTGATTGCCTATCGCAAAGGAGGAGCACTCGACACCATTATCGACGGTCAAACGGGATTATTTTTCCAGGAACAAACGATTGCGTCCCTCAAAGATGCCCTTCACCGATTCGGGCAGATCCAGTTTGATCCCTCAATCATCCAACATCATGCGCGGAATTTTTCGGCGCAGAAATTCCGGGAAAAGATCGATCATATAGTACAATCCATGCATGAATCGCGATCCTCATTCGCACAAAGGTGATAATGGAAAGGTTGCGGTGGTTGGAGGTTCCCGCCATCAGCATGGCGCACCATTATTCTCTGCATTGGCAGCGGAGGCCTCCGGCGTTGATCTCATCTACGTTCTTCTGCCGGATTGGCACGAAAACGTTGCCAAGGAAACTTCTCTTAATTTTCAAGTGATCCCTCTTAACGGAGAAAGTATCCAAGAGGAACACATCGACACCATTCTCAATATCCTCGCCACGATGGACATCGCCGTTATCGGACCTGGTATTGCCCACGGAAAAGAGAATATAAAAACCGTACAGGATATCATCGGCGCATCTTCTTGTTCACTTGTTTTGGATGCCACTGCTCTCCAACCAAAAACATTAAGACATGTAAAAGGCAAAAAGACAGTACTGACCCCGCATCTCGGAGAGTTGGAACGCATGGGATGTCCCCAAAAAGACCTCAAACATGCTGCTCAAGAATCCGGCGCAGTGATCCTGTTAAAAGGACCCGATGATACGGTCGTCAGTCCTGATGGAAGGGTCCAAACAATTGCCGGTGGCAACGCCGGCCTCACCGTCGGCGGCACCGGCGACGCGCTTGCCGGCCTTATCGCCGGCCTTATCGCCCAAAAGATGGAACCATTTGAAGCTGCCATCCTCGCCTCACGCACGATCAAAAAAGCAGGCGAACTCCTCTATGCACAAAAAGGGTATGCGTACACCACAAGAGACGTCATCAGCCAGATCCCAACATTGTTGTTTGCCAAGCGACCGTTGAGTAGGGACGCTTAATCCTGGTGTCTCCAGGTGGGTGACCGCATCCAGAGACCAATGGTCAATGGAGATTAGGCCTCCCTCGTAAGCGTTGAGGATAAACGTGACTACTCTCACGGATCGCTTAGACGCTCACGAGTATACTGAATCACATGCAGAAAGAAAAATTTCTTTTCGATTCCGCAACACCCGCTCGCGGTATTCTTGGACGCATTATCGAAGAGCCCGATGATATTTTTCGCCTCCCTTTTCAACGCGACCGGGACCGGATCATCTCCACTCAAGCATTCCGACGATTACAAGGAAAAACGCAGGTCTTTGTCACCGGGCAGGATGACCATTATCGGACACGCCTGACCCATACCCTTGATGTCGCGGGCATCAGTCGCAATCTTGCCCGCTTTCTCGGTCTCAACGAAGACCTCTGTGAATGCATCGCTCTCGCGCATGATCTTGGACACCCTCCTTTTGGACACATGGGAGAATCAGCGCTCAATACATGGATGCGCCGATACGGAGGACACTTTGAACATAACGAACAATCTCTGCGTATTGTCACCGTCCTCGAAACACACAGCTCGGAGTATCCCGGTCTCAACCTTAACCGCGAAATCCTTCTCGGCCTACAAAAACATACCGGTCATCCTCTCTCACTCGAAGCCCAAATCGTCAATCTCGCCGACGAAATCGCCTACATTGCCCATGACTGCGAAGACGGTATGGATCAAAAATTATTTTCGATCGAGGATCTGACGACCATTCCCCTTCTCCGGGATCTCCATGAATCGCGTGCCCGCCGCGGGACATCCCTCCGGGGCGCAATCATCACGCACTGCATCGACGACCTCTGCTCTTCTTCGACAAAGGATACGATCATCTTCTCGACCCCCCTCCGCGCCTCTCTCGACATGATCCGCGCCTTCTTTTGGGAACATCTCTACGATAATCCGGTTGTCAAAACCAAAACGCAGGAGGGGGCAATGCTGATCACAAAACTTTGCGAATGGTTTATGGAAACCCCGTCTCCAAAAATACATGCCCTTGAGGAGCGGAGCGAAAGCACGCGCCTCGAGGCCGTCAAAGATTTTGTCGCCGGCATGACCGACGCATACGCCCGATCTGTCGCCGATCGTTTCTCTGCGGTAGAGTGACCTCACATGTTTGGAAACCGATCGCTTCTGCGGGATCAACTATGGGATATTCTTCAACACGGGAAGGGGCGATTGGGACGTCTTTTTACGATAGGACTAATCGGTCTGATCATCTTGTCTATCGCGATTCTCCCGCTCGAATTACTGACATTTTTCAAAGAATTTCACTTTACCATTGCCGTTATCGAAATCATCGTAACGATCTTCTTTACCATCGAGTACATCCTGCGCATCTACACAGCGCCCCGACCGCTGGTTTATCTCATATCCTTCTTCGGTATCATCGACCTCTTTTCCATTCTCCCGTTTTATATGGGCCTGCTCGATACACAGTACCTGCGCGTTCTGCGGATGACACGTCTCATTCGCTTACTGAAAGTCAGCCGCATCGAAGCGGCTGCAGCAAGCGGACAAGACCAAAAAATTCGGGACGAAGTGGGGCTATTTGAGGGAGAATCCATCGAACATGTCATTGCCCGCCATCCGCTGTTTTTGCTTTTCGGTCTGGTCCCGCCACTGATCGCAACCTCAGCAGGACTATTGGTTTTCCTCACCTTCCCTCCGAGCACCATCCGTACATCCATTGGAGTCACCCTTCTCCTGTTCGCACTTATTTTCCTCTGGAAGGCCTGGCTCGATTATCGATACGACGTGATCTATGTAACTAACAAACGCCTTATCTTCCAGAACTGGCATCTCCTCGGACGCAATACCAATCAAATAAGTTTTCGCGCCATTCTCAACGTCAAACCGCGCCACGTCGGGATTATGAGCTATCTCCTCGGATTTGGATCCATCATCATCGAAACGGCGGCAGAGGAAGGACGTATCGAGCACAAATTGGTCTCCCACCACGAGGAGGGTGCCAACATCATCATGCAGAAAAGTCTGGCCGAGCGCCAAGCTCCGTAGGAACACGCACCAATGTCCCATGAAAGAAACGCGATGGAAGGACCACTAAAGGATCCACCGGCTCTCCACGAGCAATGACTTCAAAGTGCAGATGCGGTCCGGTGGAGATCAACCCTGCTCCCGGCGTCCCCGGCATGCCGCCGGAACGGGCTATAGGATCGCCCGCCTTAACGTGTTGCCCCTCCTCCACGAGGAATTCCCGTACATGTCCGTACAACGTCGCCATGCCCCCGTTATGCGCGATAGTGACCGAATTAAATCCGAGTCCGTGATCGGAGACTTCTTTGACGATCCCATCCGCCGCCGCATAGACCGTCGACCCTTGCAGAGCGGGAATATCGATTGCCTGATGTTCAAAACCAAACCGCTCCGTGTACCCGTCATCGTGAAACCCGGCGGAAATTCCGTATATCGGCTCTATGGGCCATGCGAGTGCTGCAGACGATTGCACGGGATAGACCGTCCTCTCGGCAATAATCTGCGCATGATCACGGGCAACCTGCATTTCCCGGAGAGACTGGAGCATTGCGGATTCCAGTGCCCGCTCGTCATGAAAAAGCGCCACCAGGCGACGCTGCGCGTCGCGAATTTCGGGGGAACGTTCTTCTTTTGCTTTTCGTTCTAACACGGACAATTGGTATCGAAGAATCGTTGTCTTTCGTGCAAGAACAGTTTGCTCCAGCCGCAGCCGCCGCACGTACTCCGTCGATGTCATCTCCATCCCGTCCGGTCCCCCACGCGGCATCTCCTCACCGTTACGATAGAACACCGTATCATCGGATAAACGAACATCCGCCTGTATCGGAGCCTCTGCGGAATCTATTGAGAATACAAACGCAACGACGATCCCTACGAGAACAAGAATAGTCAGCGGTCGGGGGTACTCGAAACTGATTTTGATCTCCATCAGAACATTATAGCGGATTTTTGCCTGTGCGGCGAGAGTGGCAGGCGCTGTAGGGATCGAACCTACGACCTTCGGTTTTGGAGACCGACGCTCTACCAACTGAGCTAAGCGCCTATGAACGGACGTATTTCATCAATATCTTACCGACAAATATCCATGCTACAATGACCGCTTGCTATGGACATCTCTGTACTGAATCCCCACCTCCAAGACCTCCCCGTTGATTACCTCTATCACTTGGGACTCGATTCGACGATGGACCTCAAGAGCATATTTGGGGACACGAAGTTTGTCTGTATGGGGGGGAGCAATGAGCGCGCGAAAGATTTTGCAGAAAAAACGGCAGAGGTCCTTGGTCTTTCTATCCCCCACAATAGAGGCTTAAAACCCATTGGAAAAACTGATCGATTCTCTCTCTACAAGGTGGGGCCGGTGATCTCCGTCTCTCATGGCATGGGAATGCCATCGATGTCGATCCTTCTCAATGAGATCACCAAGCTCCTCCATTATGCCGAATGTGCCGATCCCCTCTTTATCCGCATCGGGACCTCCGGAGGCATCGGGGTCAAACCCGGTTCTGTTGTCGTTACAGAGCAAGCGGTGAATGCCGAACTCGAGCCCGTCTTTGAGCATGTTATGCTCGGATCACGTAAATATTGCTCTACGAATGTCGATGCCCTTCTTGCCGCGCAGTTGCTGAACATCAAAGAATCCTTCCCTGTCGTTCTCGGAAAAACCATGGGAACGGACGATTTTTATGAAGGACAGGCGCGCTTTGATGGAGCGCTCGATCCTCCCTATTCTCCCAAGGAACGGGAACTTTTTTGGAAACTCGCTCATCTTCGAGGGGTGCGCAACATCGAGATGGAATCCACGATGTTTGCCGCCTTCTGTTCGCGGGCCCGGATCCCTGCCGGCATCGTCTGCGCCGTGCTTCTGGACCGTCTTAAAGGGGATCAAGTGAATGATCCCCCATCGCAACTCGCACAATACTCGGACAATGCCCAAAAACTGGTACTGGATTTTATTGTCCATCAAACCTTGTCCTCTCCTTCCTCCAAAACCTCCACCACCGCCTACGCGGCGACTCGATAAGAAGTCGTTCCTGTAATCCCTTCATGAGAATATTGGTCTCTCGCTGCCGCTCGGAAAGATCTTCTAAGGTCTGATTAAGTGCCTTGATTTGCTCATCTTTGACACTTAATTGCTTTTCCAGCTGCTCATTGGCCTTGCGTAGGACATGTGCCAATGACCCCTCGAAGATCTCGGTATCCGATTGTTTATCAGTGAGAACCTCTGCGACTTTTTCTAATGCAGCACCGTAGGCTTTTTTGAGCAAATCCGTGCTAATCGAATATGCGTAGGGCTTCTTCTTTTTTTGGAAACGCTCCGCGTCCATGATGCCGGGGCGGATAAAACGGCGATTGGGAGTGTTTTTCTTCTGCACAACCTGTCGCACCAGACGACGAACGGTGATCTCTGCCCTTCCAAATCGATCTGCCGCCTCTTTAATGGTCAAAAACTCAGCCTTCATGATCATGATCATGATACTGATCATGAAGTGATCATGACTAGTCAATCTCATCAGGCGTTCCGCTCGGTGATCACCCGATGATCAGGCAGTGATCATACACTGATCATGATCATCCCACGAATGAGAGGGGATTGATATGTACTATTTTTAATTTCGTTTTAGCCCTAAATATAGATAAAATCATCATGCCTTAGTATCGAGTGTTCAAATAGATACATAAAATGATCATGATCATGATGAGTCATTTGAGTATTCATGATCACCGAGGGAAAATGGGGTTGATCATTAGGATGATCATGGGGTGATCACTTCTTATTCCCCCATTTGCGAGGAGGACGCGCACGTTTTTTAACAAGCAACTCGACGGCCTGCTCAAGGGTTATGGAGAGGGGATCAAACTTTTTACCGAGCGATGCATTCGTTTTCCCATCCGTTACATACGGTCCATAGCGACCGTCTTTGACAAGTATTTCTCCTCCCGTTGTCGGATCCTTCCCAAGCGTACGGAGCGGTAGTGCCGCTTGCTTCTTTCTTTCTGCTGCAGTGGTGAAAAGTTCGATCGCTTGTGCAAGATCTACGCTCGCCGGCTCCACTTCCTTGGGGAGGGCAGCAGTCAGATCGCCGCACTTCATGTACGGGCCGAAGCGCCCAAGGATCACCGAGAGGTCATTGCCACCGTACTGCCCAAGCACGCGCGGAAAACTCAGGAGTCCGAGTGCCTGCGGGAGCGTCACGTCATCGATACTCAAATGCTTGGGGACGCCCGCTGTCCTCGGCCCTTCACCTTTTTTCTTTCTTGCCCCACGAAGCCCTCGGGGCGAAGGGGGGTTCTTCTCCTTTGGCTCCAGCCGACCAAGTTGCACGTAGTGTCCAAAGCGCCCCGTGCGCACGAGCACCTCAAGACCGGTCTTGGGATCCGTCCCGAGCACACGTTCTTTCAGTACATCTGTTTTTTTGATTTCCTTCGTCTTGCTGTCGACAAGCTTTTTGAACGGACCGAAAAATCCGCGCAGAAACTTCGTGCTCTCGTTACCGCCTTCCGCAATGTCATCGAGCGATTGCTCCATCTCCGCGGTGAAAGCGAGATTCACGATATCGGGGAAGTGCTCGGCGAGCAGATCCGTCACCGTAAATGCAATATCTTCGGGAATAAGATTCCTGCCGTCTTTACGGATGTAACCGCGCTGCTGAATCGTACTGATCGTCGGCGCGTAGGTGCTCGGACGGCCAATGCCTTCCTCCTCCAATTTTTTTACGAGCGACGCTTCGGTGTAACGCGCAGGGGGTTTGGTAAAGTGCTGCTCCGGCTTCAGTTCATTACACACAAGCGCATTGCCGACGGCGAGGGGTGGCAAAAATTTCTCCCCATCCTCGTCTTGCCCCGCATCTTCATCTTTCCCTTCACTGTACGCGCGCAAAAATCCATCGAAGATCACCGTTTGTCCAGTGGCACGAAAAGTGTAGGCATCCACCGTGATATCTGCTCCTATACGTTTAAACTGCGCCGCTGGCATTTGGGTCGCGATCGTTCGATTCCAGATCAGCGTATAGAGCTTGAGTTGCTGATGATCGAGCGTATCTTCCACACTCTTTGGTGTGCGCTCCATTTCCGTTGGACGGATCGCTTCGTGCGCTTCCTGCGCGCCCTTCGCCTTCGTCTTATATATGCGCGGGCTACTCAGCACGTACTCGCGCCCAAATGATTTCTCGATCGCCTGCGTGGCATCGTTGAGCGCCTTCTTGCTCAAATTTACGGAGTCCGTACGCATGTAGGTGATATGGCCCGCTTCGTAGAGTTGTTGCGCTACGACCATCGTCTGCTTCACGGAGAATCCGAGTTTCCGCGCGGCTTCCTGCTGCAGCGTAGAGGTCGTGAAAGGAGACGCAGGATTGCGCGTGAGCTCCTTCTCTTCCACGCTCACAACCGCAAAAGGTTTATCCTTGATATTTTTCAGTATCTCCTCTGTTTCTTCTTTCGTTGTGGGTTCCAGCTTTTCCCCGTTTTTCTGCGAGAGGAACGCGGAGAAATTTTCCTTCTTGCCGGTTTCGAGAAGCGCCTCAATGGACCAATACTCGCGCACTTTGAACGCTTTGATTTCGCGATCGCGATCGACGATGATCCGCACCGCGACCGATTGCACACGGCCCGCGCTCAAGCCCGAGTAAACCTTTTTCCACAGGAACGGGGAAAGCGTGTACCCGACGAGTCTGTCGAGAATGCGCCGCGCCGCTTGCGCGTCGACGAGTTTTTGATCGATCGTGCGCGGATGCGCGATCGCCTCCTGGATCGCGCTTTCCGTGATTTCATGGAAGACGATTCGTTTTACAGCATCACCCTTTTTCACCTTCAACGCCTGGGTCAGGTGCCACCCAATGGCTTCTCCTTCACGATCTTCATCAGTCGCGATCCAGAGGTCATTGGAATTTTTCAGCGCCGCCTGCAATTTTTTCACGACCGATTCCTTTCCTTCGGACACTTCGTACGTCGGTTCGAAATTGTTTGCGACATCGATCCCGAGCCCGCTTTTCGGCAGATCACGAATGTGTCCCATGCTCGCTTCCACGATATAGTCTTTGCCGAGAAATTTTTTAATCGTTTTCGCCTTCGCGGGGCTTTCGACAATGACGAGATGACGCGGCATACGGGCTCAAAGGGTATGGATCCGCGCGCCAGATGTCAAAAGGAGTTCGCAGAGAACAATAACTTTTTTGCTCAACCTTTTTGGCTAAAAAAAGCCAATTACATATCTTGTATCGCTTTACCAAGCCTAAAAACATCCTATGCAGCTTGCAAGGCGCTAAACTCTGCGTACACTCACGAATGTTTCTATAATTCTTTACCCCTCTCACGTATGTCTATGTCCAAGCAGGATCTTATTGCTCTCCTGGCGGATGCTGCCGGCATCACCAAGCGCGCCTCTGCCCTCGCTCTTGAAGCTCTTACTTCGACGGTCACGAAAGAGTTGAAGCGTGGCAACAATGTTACGATCACCGGTTTTGGTACTTTCCGTGTTTCCAAGAGAGCTGCCCGCATGGGTGTCAATCCTCGCAACCCCACCGAGCGTATCTCCATCCCTGCTATGAAGGTTCCATCCTTCAAGGCAGGCAAGACTCTTAAAGATGCCGTTCGTTAATTAACCTCCTTCGTAGGATAAAAAAACCTCCGTGAAGTCGGGGGTTTTTTTAATCAATTATGCTATCCTCTCACCCTCATGGACCATAACAGGATCAAGGAAATTCTTTCCGGCCTCCTCACTGCCCTTGCGCTCCCGTTTGAAAATATTTCCATCACCGAGGAACAGGATTTTATTCGCATCGATCTTAACTCTCCTCATGCTAGCCGCCTCATCGGATGGCATGGCGAAACGCTCAATGCTCTTCAGCACCTTCTCAAATCTATTGTCCGTGAGGCGAATCAATTGTCCCGAGCCCCGTTCCTCATTCTGGATGTCGACGGGTATCGCCGCTTGCAGGAGGAAAAAGTCTGCCGCATGGCCGAACAAAAGGCTGATTTTGTCCGCCGTACAGGCGCTCGCATCGCCCTCCCCCCCATGAATCCTTATTTACGTCGGATGGTTCACCTTCACATCGCAGGGTCTCCCACTCTTCAAGATCTTACCACGGAGAGCACGGGAGAAGGGGATTACCGGCAAGTGGTCCTGCGACTCAAAGAAGATCAAAAGGCAAAAGAATCCTCCGATGGTGAACTCGCGCCGATTATTGAGGATACCGGATTAGACAATCTAGACGTCTGATTAGGCTAGTGATTGCCATTCTTCAATCAATTCCTGCTCACGCCGGGAAAGTTTTGTCGGAATGTCCACCACCACTGTCGCATAATGATCACCGTACCGAGATGTCCCCACTACCGGCATCCCTTTACCACGGAGACGAAAGAGTTGATGCGATTGGGTACCGGCTGGAATCTTTAATGTGGCAGTATCTTGCACTGTATCAATCGGGCACTCCCCACCGAGAAGTGCCGTGATAAGCGGAACATGTACAGTCGAACGCACGTCATTCCCATCGCGCGTAAACCGCTTATCGTTCAGAACACGAACGGTCACAAAAAGATCACCGGGGCTTCCTCCACGAAATCCAACATCCCCCTTACCCTGAATACGAATGGTCTGCCCATCTGCAATACCAGCGGGAATATGCACTTTTTCCTCTTGAGATACGCGGACATGTCCTTCCCCGCGACAATGCGTACATAATCGATTGGGAACACGGCCGGACCCCCGACACCCCTCGCAAAGTACACGCTCCAAAATCTCACCAAAAAACGACGGGGTCGCGCGTCGGACTTGACCGGTCCCTCCGCATTTTTCACAGGAAATCATCTGCGCTTCCCGCTGTCCGCCGGTCCCTCCGCACTCTTCACAAGAAACAGTTCGGGCAAACGTGATGGGTTTTTCGATTCCTTCTGCCGATTCTTTAAACGAAATCTGCACCTGCACTTCATGATCCTCTCCTCGCGCTTGCGATCCGGTGCGTTTGCCCCCTCCGAAAAATTGTTCGAAGATGTCCCCCAAACCGCCAAACCCCTCTGCAGAAAATCCCTCAAAGGGGCTCCCATGGAATCCACTCGACCGGGCATCGTATCCAAAACGATCATACGACTCTTTTTTTTTCGCATCCGAAAGGATTTCGTACGCTTCGTTTACCTCCTTAAAACGCTTTTCGGTTTCTTTGTTTCCTTTTTGTCGATCGGGATGCAACTCTTTGCTTAAACGGCGGTATGCCTTCTTGATGTCGTCAATAGACGCATTGCGTTCCAATCCCAATACAGCATAAAGATCCTTAGTCATACCGCATTAAATCATACCGAAAACACGCCTAGAAGACATCCACAAAATCTGGTATAATGACATGATGCATGCGCAATGGTCAGCATACAAGATCAGTAAGAGGCTCACCTATATTCTTGGCGCCGCAAACGTCGGGATGATCGCCTACGCACTGATCCTCGCTCATCCCTCTTCAGCAGAGGCACGAATCCTCCCACATCAAAAAGGACCGACCCAGTGGGAATTCATCGAACCGGAACAAATCGAACAGGGAGCAACCATCCCCGCCAATACGCACACCGTCATCCATCTTCCGTTTAACTTTCGCCGCATTGCACGAGACGTTCTCTTGGGTAATAGCGGAGAGCGCGTCCGTTATTGGGGATATTGTCTCCCCGAAAACTACCCGAGCGAGACGGTTGCCGCACGAACCGGACTCCCGGGGAAACTCTTTCTCTCCGAAGCCGAACGCACATATCGGGAAGAACAGGAACAGGCAAAAAAACCGTCGTTTTCGATTCACCGGCTCCCCACCAAAAAAGATCTCCAGAAGCAACGCCGGACACCGATGCTCATCCGTCACGAAGTCGAAATGTTCACTCCAGGCCTCCTCTGCTACATCATGACACAGGAACCGCTGTCCATCGGACTGGATGCGGATAACGATCTTTTCAATACAAAGATGGAAAAAAATATCGGGACCGACCCGGAGTCCCCGGACACCGATCGGGATGGTATTTGGGATGGTGTCGAATACTTGACTCAAACAACCCCCCTGATCCGCGATACGGATAATGACGGTCTTATCGATGGTCTCGAAGACAAAAACTGGAACGGCATTGTCGAATCGGGTGAAACCGATCCACGGAAAAAAGACACCGACCGCGACGGACTCTGCGACGGTCTCTGCCGGGTACGACTGGGTAGCGGTCAAGAAGCGCTCCTGGGAGAAGATCTCAATCTCAACGGGATCTTGGATGATGGAGAAACCGATCCTCTTAAAGAAGATACCAATGGGGATGGTATCCTTGACTTTGCGGCATATATCCAATGTCAAATTGGACAATCAACGACATGTCCCAAGAAGTAGCCAAAATTTTAATTTTCATGTACAATAGTACGATGTCCATCCTTCTCCTTACGGTCACGGCGCTTATCACTCTTCATCCGGTAACGACCTACGCATACGTCACGCCGGAAGAGGTACTTTTTCAAAATGACTTCTTTTTCCCCCCCACCAATCGTAATGCCGATGAACGGGCGCGCGCGCGGGAAGAGGAACGTCTGGAAAATCTTTCACAGAGACAACAGAAAGATCTTGCCGAGCGCAACCCTACGAAATCTCCTTCATTAGAAGAAGTGCTCGCTTCTCTTGCAGATGCCATCGAATCCATCGATAACCGAACGGCAAGTCCCGATGAAAAACGGGATGTCCGCGTCCTCGACCGCATTGAGCGCCGACAAGCGTCCGTCCCTCAAACTCTCAATAGCGGAGCCCCACTCGCACCGACCGGCACGGGAACGTTCATCGCAACAGGGACTATCGTTGCCGCTGCACTGTGGACACTCCGGCGCGCACGCCGCATGCAAGGGGAGTAATATATCCCCCTCATGCCCCTTTCGCTCACCGGTAAACGATGGTCCTCTCCAACATACTCCTATGATGGTTTTTCTGCGTTTACAGACGCATTGATTGAAAAACGCAACCTTTCCTGTCCCCCTGCCCTCAACATTCAACCCGCCTTTCACGCGGGAGTACGCGCCACGATGCGCATAGAAAACGCCATAGAGCATCATGAACATATTGGCATTTTTGGTGACTATGACTGTGATGGCATCACATCCAGCGCGATGATGAGCCGTTTTTTTGAGCGAAGGGGGATCCGTCCGTTCATCCGCTTGCCGCTGCGCAGTGAAGGGTATGGCCTGCGCAAAGAGCATGTGGATGTGTTCCGTGCCAAGAACGTATCTCTCCTTGTCACCCTCGACACGGGGATCACCGCCAATCATGCCATTGAATATGCGAATGCACATAATATCAATGTCATCATCGTCGATCACCATATTCTCCCTGCATCTCTTCCTCCTGCATACGCGATTATCCACCCGCTCCTCGCGGACTCCCCTCTGACACCGTCACCCGCAGCCGCAGGATTGTGCTATCTCCTTGTTCGTTTGCTGGAAAAAAAGGAATGGGAGGATCACCGTACGGACCTTGCACTGGCGTGTCTCGGAACAATTGCGGACCTCGTAGAGTTAAAAGGGTTTAATCGAACAATCGCAAAAGCAGGACTACAGGCGTGGAATAATCTTCCCAATGGCGCACTGAAAGAATTGAAAATATCCATCGGCTTGCAAGGCCATGTCTCCAGTACCGATATCGCTTTTCGGATTGCGCCCCGAGTCAATGCTCCCGGGAGAATGGATGATCCATCAGTGGCTCTCGCGGCTCTTCTCCATGGTGGCGCACCAATCCGTATACTTGAGGAACTAAACACTCAACGACAGACATACGTGAAGAACATATATGCAGGGCTCCCCGATGTCCCTTTAGCTCCTTTTATCTGTCTCGCACATAAAACATACCATCCGGGAATCATCGGTCTTCTGGCCGGAAAACTGACGGAACGTTTTCATCGACCCAGTCTCGTTGCGCACATCTTAAATGATATATGCACGGCTTCTCTCCGCAGTATCCCTGCGTTCAACGTTGTCCATGCACTCGAAATGTCGAAGGAGCTTCTCATTCATTTTGGAGGACATGCGCAGGCGGCAGGATGCACATTCGAATACAAGAACTTTGTTCTTCTCCAACAACAACTCTCGCAATATGCTTCTCAAACCCTCCCTCCCTCCGCGCTTGTTCCGAGCCTGACCATTGATGCCGAACTCTCACCACGCGACGTGACACTGGAATTTTGTGAAGACCTTCGGCGCCTTGAGCCCTTTGGACAGGGAAATCCCGAACCTCATTTTCTCCTCCGCGATATCTCTGCACTCCAAAGACGACAAGTGGGATCCGATGGACAACATCTGCAACTGCACATCAACAACACCGCGTCCATCGGATTCGGCCTGGGGAAATTCCTCCCATACACCCTCCGCGCTCTGGATATTGTTTGTCACATAGGGATCAATAATTGGCGAGGAGTACGGACGCCACAAATCACCATCGAAGACCTCCGCGAGGCTTCTTCCGCGTGTTTTAGACAGGAGCAAGCTTGCCCTCTATAAAAAACACATCAGTCACCGGCACCCCAAACACCATCGCGATCTTACAAGCAAGGAGAATGGAGGGATTCGTCTGTCCACGCTCAATACTCATAACCGTCTGACGACTGACGCCGGTACGCAGCGCGAGTTCTTCTTGCGTCATACTATGATCAAAACGAAGGCGTCGAATGTTGTTGCGGATGATCGCGTTCACAATATCAAAGAGAAAAAGACGAAATATGTGATACCTGGATGACCCCAGGCCGATGGATTCTACCCACCTCCTAAAAACAAGCAAGGTATTTTTTATGACAACGTAATAACAATCCCAATGCCCGAAAGAATCAAAAGGTAAATGCCAAACGGCGTAAGAGATTTCTTCGTGACCCACCATCGCATGGAATGGATCGCCATGATACTGGTCAAAAATGAAACGACCACGCCGACGATACCGATCGAAGGCGACGGCAACGATACCGTACCGGTCCACCAGAGTCGCGCGACTTCGATGGAAGCGCCCGCGATAATAGGGGCGGCAAGAAGAAAAGAAAAATCCACAGCGTCCTTTTTATTCAGACCACAAATGTATCCGGCCGCAATCGTCAATCCCGACCGCGATAACCCCGGGACGAGCGCAAAGGCTTGCGCGGTACCGATGATTATGGTATCCCGCCACCCAACATTCACCCCTTCCCGCGGTTTCCCTCGCCATTGATCAATACGCAGAAGGATACATCCGGTAACCCCCAACCAAATCGACGTTGGCAGCAACGCGTGAAAAGTATGTCCAATAGCATCCGAGAGGAAAACCCCCGCGACCCCTCCCGGCACGGTCCCGACAAGGATCATGAACAGACGACGATGTTCCTTCCGAAAAAGTTGCCACCATGTCCGCGCGTAATACACAAGGAGCGCGACGAGCGACCCCGCGTGAAGAAGAACATCGAATCCCAAAAGATCCATAGCAGAAGCCTGAATACCGAACAACGCTTCTGCAAAAACCAAATGACCCGAGCTGGAGATCGGTAAAAATTCCGTGATTCCCTGTAACGCCCCAAGGGTGGCAGCCTGAAGAAAAGTCATCGTCGGTATATAAATTACTTCAATCATTGCCAAAACACACACAGAAGCAATATAATGATCTCCCTAAATGACCCCTTCCCCCTTCCACGGTATTTTCAGCACACTCTCAACGAGTGGAACCCCACGTCTGGGTTCTCCCCGGCCAGTACCTCTCCCCAGCCCCTCTCCCACGGAATCTCTTGGACAAGTTGCTCTCGATATTTTTGAACAGGATGGCTATTACGTTGTGAAAGCCCCTATTGCCGGCGTACGACTGCAGGACCTTGATATCGAAGTTAATGATAACGTTCTCACCATTCGTGGTCACCGGCATCAGGCCGATTCCGTTTCCTCGGACCAATACTACATTCAGGAATGTTTTTGGGGGGAATTCACTCGCAGTATTACGCTCCCGACCGTTATTGACCAAAAACGCGTCCGTGCAAGTTTTAATAAAGAGGGGATCCTCAAGATCATTATTCCAAAAGAAGAGAAGGTGAAAATTGTTCGAATCAGTGAGGGGTAAAACCTAACTATAGGTCGTCGATTCGGCGTTTGACATCTCCTTGGATCTCTTCAATCGCCTGAAGGACATCTTCTCCACCTATATACCCATAAGAATGTTCCCGTACTTTTGACAACAGCCGAGCCATTATCCCCACCTTTTCACGTACCTGTTCTTTAAATTTCCTCGTCCAAGAACGCTTACCAAGGGCTAAAATGAATTCATTCTGCAAATCATACAATTGCCATACCTGTTGAAGCGAAGCGGGGGAAGTGTTATCCATAGGAACCCTTCGATGAAATATATTTGTTCAGTAAAGTATTCTACCGCATAAAAGGAGGTTTGTCAAAAACCAAGTTTGTGGTACCGTATGCATCATGTCCATAACACAAGCTATTCTTCCTGTTGCGGGTTTGGGAACACGTTTTCTCCCGTGGACAAAAGTCGTCCCTAAGGAATTCCTCCCCATCGGTCCTAAACCCATGATTGCACTCCTTGTTGAAGAATGCATCGATGCGGGGATCACGGATATTTGCTTTGTCATTAGCCCCGGTAAAGAAATCATCCCGGAATATTTCAAAAAGAATAAAAGGTGGGAGGAGGGACTGTACGCATGCGGCAAAGCCGACAAGATAGCTGACATGGCCCGCTATGATGCCATTCGATTCCACACCGTCTATCAATACGATCAATGCGGCGATGGTCATGCGATTCTACAAGCCGCAGATTGGGTACAGGAAGGACCCGTCGCCATTCTCTTTGGAGATGACTACTTTACAGGGAAGGAGAGCGGTATTGCCCAACTCCTTCATGCACGGCATCTGCTTGGGAGCGAAAAAAATAGCGTCATCATCGCACTCGAAAACATCCCTAAAGAAGAAACGTCCCACTATGGGATTGTCGACATCGAACATAATCATCCCGATCATCCCCGCCTTAAGCGTCTTAAAGGACTCGTGGAAAAGCCAGACCCGAAGGTCGCCCCGTCCACCTTCGGCATTGTCGGGCGGTATCTCATTCCAAAAGAGACCATTGATCTGCTTCCAACCATAACATCCAAAAGCGGTGACGAAATCCGCCTCATCAATGTACTCATAAAACAGCTGGGAACGATCCCCATATACGGATACGAATGTGAGGGAACACGTATCGATACCGGGACGCCGGAGGGGTACCGGAAAGCCGTTCAAATATTGACATAGAAAAAGGAATACGAGCATATTGCAATAAATATGTATTTTATGTATAATATACATGTTATCTTTTATATACATACCAATACGTTCTATGTCAGTTTTTGGGAAAAATAGTCTGTCTGTTTTAAGTTTAGTTGCAGCCGCTGTATCCGGGGCTGTCGCGGCCTCGACTCTGTCGCTTGCCCAAGATCAAACGGGCAGCATGGATACCGGACAACATACCGAAGGATCAGGGAGTCCCACTGGATCCATGGAGTATCCAGCATCAGGTGGCGCGGGAGGTGGATACGATGGTGGTGGCACTCAAATGCACGATGGTTCGGACTTCGGTGGTTATCAGGGAGGGGGACATGGGGGGATGATGCAGGGAGGGGAACAGGGGGATATGATGCATGGAGCAGGTAATCAGCAGGGGAATCGTGGATTTGGACAGGGTGGAAGATTTGGTGAGCCACAGGGGGGGAGAGAAGGGGGAATGGGAGAAGGGAGGGAAGGTAATCGTGGATTTGGACAGGGTGGGAGATTTGGTGAGCCGCAGGATAAACGGGGAATTAGTGTAGGAGGAGGATTTAAAAAAGAAGGTGGTGGTATGGGAAGAGAAGGGGGGATGATGGGTGGTGAAGGGGGAAGAATGGGTGGCGGGATGATGGGGGGTGAAGGAGGAAGAATGGGTGGCGGGATGATGGGGGGTGAAGGAGGAAGAATGGGTGGCGGGATGATGGGGGGTGAAGGAGGAAGAATGGGTGGCGGGATGATGGGGGGTGAAGGAGATCATATGGATACTTCACAGATCGAACGACAGATCGCGCAGCTAGAAAAGGCAGAAGTGAAGGTGGAAAAACTCATTGCCAAGACAGAGAAAAAGATTGCAAGTGAAGAGAAAAAACTCGCAAAGGCAACAAACGAAAAAAAGAAGGAAAAAATTGAAATGAAGATCGAGAGATATCAGGAACAAATCGAAGGACTGCAAGAAAAACTTGAGGAAATCCAAGATGGACTCGAAGAGCTCAATGATCTTCTTGAAGAAAGTCAGGAAGAAGGCTTTGATGATTTTGATGAAGGATTTTGAAGTAAAAAAGGAACATAAAAAAACGGCGGGCAAACCCCCGCCGTTTTTTTAGAGATGTCTACCCTCTCAACTCTCTTTGCAAAAGTTCAATCTCATCTCGCAGATCCGCGGCGCGTTCGAATTCGAGATTCTCCGCAGCAAGCGCCATTTGATTCTCCAATTCTTCTATGAGACGTTTCTTTTCGTCCTTCGGGATCCTCTGATGATTGTGTTTCGGGCGGCGAAGTTCGAGTTTTTGTTTTTCCTGCGCAATATCGCGGATAGCCTTTTCGATTGTGCGGGGTGTGATCCCATGTTCCTTGTTATATGCATCCTGGACAATCCGCCGACGGTTGGTTTCGGCAATCGCCGCCGTCATCGCATCCGTCATCTTGTCTGCATAAAGCGTTACATGACCATGAATATTGCGTGCAGCGCGTCCAATCGTCTGAATAAGCGCATCACGCGATCGGAGGAAACCTTGCTTATCGGCATCAAGAATCCCGATAAAACTCACTTCCGGGAGATCCAACCCCTCCCGCAGCAAATTAATCCCTACGATGATATCAATATCGCCACTTCGTAACTGTCGTAAAACCTCAATACGCTCAAGCGTCTCAATGTCACTATGAAGATAACGGACGCGATATCCCCTATCCTGTAAAAATTGAGTGAGCTGCTCCGCTAGTTTCTTCGTCAGTGTTGTCAAAAGTACGCGTTCTTTGCGCTTGATGGCAGCATCAATTTCTTTCTGGATATCGTCGATCTGACCTTTTGCATCCTTTACAGAAACCTGCGGATCAAGCAACCCTGTTGGACGAATGATCTGCTCCACGAGACATTCTTTCGGCGTACTGCCATATTCATATTTTCCCGGCGTTGCCGAAATATAAATACGCTGTGGCGTACGTTCTTCGAATTCTTCAAAAATAAGGGGGCGGTTATCATGAGAACTCTCAAGTCGAAACCCGTAGTCTATCAATGTCTGTTTGCGGGAACGGTTCCCCTCGTACATTCCTCCGATTTGAGGAATCGTCATATGCGACTCATCGATAAAGACAAGACCGTCCTCTGGGAAGTAATCCAGAAGAGTGGATGGACTCCGCGCTTCGCGGGATCCCTCCAAATACCGGACATAGTTTTCAATCCCGGTACAATATCCTGTCTCTTTGAGCATTTCGATATCATATTCCGTACGCATTTTGATCCGCTCCGCCTTGGCAAGCTCCCCCGCATCCAGTAGCTCCTTTTCACGTTTTGCCAACTCTTCCTTAATGCCATCCACCGCCCGATCGATTTTCTCCTTCGTTGTGACATTATGTGCAGCTGGAAAAATACTCACCTCCTGATAATCCTGCACCAGTTCACCGGTAAAGCTATCCACCTCTTGAATCGTTTCGATCTCATCAAAAGGCATCTCAACACGGATCACCGTATCCTGCCCGGGAGGAAAAATCTCCAGAGTATCTCCCAGTACATGCACCATGCCTTGTTTGAACTCCATATGACTCCGCTTGTACTGAATATCCGTCAGTCGTCTGAGCAGCGTATCGCGTTTCATCGCCATATCACGCGTAAGATGGATGGCGAGCGCTTCATAATCTTCCACATTCCCCAAACCGTAGATGCATGAGACCGATGCCACAATCAGTACATCGCGACGCGTGAGGAGATTATGCGTTGCTGCATGCCGAAATTTAGCGATTTCTTCATTAATAGAGGCATCTTTCTCAATATACGTATCGGTATGGGGAATGTACGCTTCTGGCTGGTAATAATCGTAGTACGAGACAAAGTAGGACACCGCATTGTCCGGGAAAAAACTCTGAAACTCGCTGCATAGTTGCGCGGCCAGTGTTTTGTTATGGGCAATGACGATCGCCGGGCGCTGCAACTCGGCAACAATATTCGCCATCGTAAATGTTTTGCCCGTTCCCGTCGCTCCAAGAAGCGTCTGATGGCGCTGCCCCCGTCGAATACCTTCCGTAAGGCTTTTAATGGCCTTCGGCTGGTCGCCGCACGGTTTAAAATCGGCAACAAGACGAAACTGCTTCTGCAACATGTCGTGAGAGAATATCATAGAAGCCAAGGACGAGAAAGGCTAAGCTGGGAGCGATGATTGATTTGGAGGATCTCCGAAAACGGCCTAAGACCTATGAGGATGCTGCTCGTAACAAGCAAACAGGATTTGATGTGCACACATTCCTGAAACTCGATGAAGAACATCGACAAATGCTCAAAGAGGTCGAGGAGATGCGCGCACAAAAGAATGACATCAGCAAACGTGTTCCAACAATGGAAGGGACAGCAAAGAAAAAACTGATTGCAGAAATGCGGTCGTTCTCTGATCAATTGAAAGCAAAAGAGGAAGCCCTTGCCGCCGTAGAACGCCATTGGGAGTGGATGCAACTACGTATCCCCGCAATCCCGTTGCCAGAGGTCCCGATAGGAAAGGATGAATCAGAAAACAGGGAAATCCGCACATGGGGGAAGATCCCGAAGTTTTCCTTCGACCCTTTAGATCACATCGCTCTTGGCACCCTCCTGGATATCATCGATATCCCCCGCGGCGTAAAAATCGCCGGAAGCCGCAGCTACTTCCTTAAGGGTAACGGTGTACGATTGGAGATGGCCGTCCTTATGTACACTCTCGATACACTGATACAAAAAGGGTTCACGCCGTTCACTCCTCCGGTCCTCGCAAACTGGGAAGCAATGATGGGAACGAGTTACTTTCCGGGAGGAGAAGAAATGGCCTACGCTGTCGGCGTACAACGTGACAAGAATGGGCCCATCGAGCCAGACAATCTCTATCTCGTCGGAACATCCGAAGTCTCCGTTGCAAGCTATCACACCGATGAGACACTGAAATTTTCCGATTTGCCAAAACGCTACTGCGGTATTTCAAACTGTTTTCGACGAGAGGCCGGTACCTACGGCAAAGATACCCATGGCCTTTATCGCATCCATCAATTTCAAAAAGTTGAACAGGTTATT
This sequence comes from Candidatus Peregrinibacteria bacterium, assembly GCA_016196225.1. Classification (GTDB taxonomy): domain Bacteria; phylum Patescibacteriota; class Gracilibacteria; order Peribacterales; family Peribacteraceae; genus JACPXZ01. The sequence continues at coordinate 53,422 of JACPXZ010000029.1, read as the reverse complement.
CTTTGCGAAGCTGATCCCATGATAAGTATGCAAATGCACAAGGAGATCCTGAAGAACGCAGAAGAGGTGCTCCAAGCGCTCGAACTTCCTTATCGCATCGTCAATGTTTGTACAGGCGACATGGGGCACGGCCAGGTCTACAAAAATGATATCGAGACGTGGATGCCAAGCCGCAAAACCTACGGTGAGACTCACAGCTGCTCCAGCTTTTATGATTTTCAGGCCCGCCGCCTCGGTATCAAGTATGAAACGGAGGAGGGCAAAAAAAAGTATGTTTACACCCTCAATAACACCTGCATCGCCTCTCCCCGAATCCTTATTCCCCTCCTTGAGCTCTATCAACAAAAAGACGGCAGCATCATCATTCCAAAGGTTTTAAGACCATACATGGGGAACCAGGAAAAAATAACCGCTCATCCTCTATGATCCTCCTGTTACAAGGCTCGAGTGATCTTGCTCGTGTGGCACTGGCCGAAAAAATAATCAAAGAACACTCAACGTGGCGCCATCTCCCTATCGAGGGTCTGAGCGAAACAGAAATCTTCCGGGAAGCAATCCCCGTGGAACCAAGCGAGGATCTCCTCCTCATGCTCGCCATTCACTTGGCAAAAGAAATGCATGCGAAGAATACCCATGTTCTCCTCTCGTATCAGGACGCGACGCCGTTCCTCGCTGACATGCGGTCCGAACTCGGGGCAGACTTCATCTCCATGTTTCTCCATTGCGACGGCCCTGCGCCGTCCGGACATGACCATCTCCTCCCCGCAAAAGGAGAATCCGTGAACGACTTGTATCAGATAGTCCAAAAGATCATCCTTTCCGCATGAACATCCTCTTCACTCGGTTCCCGCTCGAAAGCGCCTATGGAGGCGCGGAGGTGCAAACGTTGAGCCTGATGAAGGAGCTCAAACAGAGGGGCCATGACGTGATATTTATGGGAAGTTGCCCAACGCTTTTACAAAAATGTAGAACGCAGAATATCGAATGTAGAATATTAGACATTGGTCCCCCGCCCGTCAAAAAATGGGGTGCAGTGAATTTTCTTTGGAGAAAAAATGGCATGCAAAAAATCCTCGTCGAATTCCTAGAGACTAGGAAATCGCTCCCGGAAGCTATCTTCATGATCAGTCTCTCAGAAAAACTCCTCCTCACCTCCTGGGCTCTCGAGCACGACATCAGGGTTTTTTGGATCGAACACGATCGCATTAGCCCCTCCCTCACATGGAACCCGTGGCTCCCCACTCTCCGCAAACTCTCGAAAAATGTAACGACGATCGTCGTATCGGATTTAAGTAAAAAAATGTACAGAGAGTTGGGATGGGATGAGGAAAAAATTATCGCCATTCCAAATGGAGTATGTAATGTCATGGTGAGCAGGGCGAACCATGACACCTTTCATCGGGCTCAGGGTGACATGCTCCATATCGGCTGCATTGCCCGACTTACTCCCGATAAGGGAGTGGATCTCCTTATTGATGCGGTGACCGATACTCCAGAAGTGGAACTTACGATTTTGGGTCGTGGTCCAGAGGAGTCATACTTTCGAAAAATCATCGACGAACGCAATCTCTCGCATCGGATACGCCTGCAGAGCTGGATCGATGATACTCGCGACTTCTACTCTTCGATCGATGTCCTTGCTCTTCCGTCCAGAGAACACGATCCGTTTGGAATGGTTGTGGCAGAAGCAATGTGCTGCGGAGTACCGGTTATTGTAACGCAAGCGTGCGGTATTGCCGGATACCTCCATGATGGAGTTGATGCGATTGTTGTTCCGGAAAATTCATCTTTAGCCCTAAAGGAAGCCATTTTAAAAATCAAGACGGGCGATTTTAAACATCGGCTTTCAGACCACGCAAGAAAAACAGTAAAAGAGAAATTTTCTGTGGGGAATATGGTGGATGCATATGAAAAACTCCTGCGATCCTCATCTTGAATCATGAAAATCATCCTCTTCATCTTTTTCTTCACTATCCGGCCTGCTTTAGCAGAACACACAGACACTTTTTTAGACCTCACGAATGTTTCACCGACGCACGAAACGACGTTGTTAGTTCGCCGGGATATTCCGCTGTCATTTACCTCTCGCGTCGTCTCTCGTGAACAATGGGGAGCAGATCCCTCTTTCCTCTTTCAACAAAGAGAATCTCCACAAAAACATTCGGATCGTGTTGTGCAACGTAAAGAATCATCCGACCGCGAAAAAGATTGCGATACCCTCCAGAACGATTTCCCGACTGAATTCGTAGCGGCTCGCACGATTGGCAACGATCCGCAAGGACGCCGTTACCGATGGGCGCTGCAATACTCGAGCGATATACAACTCCTCGTCGTCCATCACACTGCCCTAGAGGTGAACGGTGAAACGAGGACAGAAGAAGAACGCGTCCGCGCCCTGTACACATACCATGCGAATAGTCTCGGATGGGGCGATATCGGTTATAACTTCGTTATTGGAGAGAGTGGACGGATCTATGAGGGGCGCGTGGGAGGGGATTATGCGGTTGGCGGGCATGCCTATTGTTATAATGTCGGATCCCTTGGCATCGCCCTCCTCGGCAATTTTGAGCAGGAGAAGCCTTCGCAAGAACAAATCCAGGGATTGCAGTGGCTTCTCGACGATCTTACAAAGAAATACGGCATCGATCCCAATGGACGAGTGCGGTTTCATGGAAAAGATATCTCAACCATCGTCGGCCACAACGATTTGAATTCCACGGTATGCCCGGGGTACTTTCTTGATGGAGTTCTCTCACAAATTCGAAGTCACGTCGCACGAGGAACACTCACGACGGGTGTGACCTTCCCCGCCATCCGCATCACCCAACATCTCACGGAACGGGCAGACGCGCGGAAAAAAATACGTAGTGGGAGTATCGAGACCGTCCCGCAGCCGCGCTACTCCCGCCGCACTACCCGCTCCCGTCGAATGGTCGCAAGAGCGGTGGAACGTGTCACCCGTGACACAACTGCGTCCCCGCAACCCGTCATCACTACAAACAAGAAACTACCCCCTAGTATCCGCATCCGTCTCTCGTACACGGCACAGGCGGCAACGCTTGCAGCTCCAACTATTGGAGAAGTGCTACTCAAAAACGAAAACGACTCGTGCAACATTCCGCATGTTGATGCGGGGGAAGGGATCATCACCATCACCAGTTGGGATCGCAGAGCCAATCAGTTCCGCGGAGTCATCGAATGTCGCGTCATTGATAATCGTCTCACACTCATCAACGCTCTCCCACTGGAAGACTATCTCAAAGGTCTTGCTGAAGAGCCCGACACCGAGCCCTACGAAAAGCAACGTGCGTTCGCGATCGCGGCACGGAGTTACGCGGCATTTTATATGGAATCTTTAAACCGCCCCAGTAGCAGAGCGGAGCTCGCTACAGGGCACAGAAAGTTCCCCGGTATGCCCTATGACGGCTCCGATGATCCCGGTGAATTCCAAGCGTATGGAGGCGTCGCATTCGAACGAAAAAATCCACAATGGGTGCAAGCAGTCCAACGTACTACCTCACAAGTACTGAAAAAAAATGGCGGTATCGTGAAAGCGGCATATTTTTCAACGGATGACGGCCGGACTCGAACGCCTTTAGAGCGAGGATGGATGAACTTCCCCTTTGCAGAAGTATTCATAAGCAAACCAGATCCTTGGTGCCAAGGACTTCCGTTAAAAGGCCATGGCGTGGGAATGTCCGGCTGCGGAGCTCGGGGGCAAGTGGAAGAAGGAAGAACCGCGGAACAAATCCTGCGGTACTATTACCCCGGAACAAGTATCTCACCTCTATCTTCCACTTACTAATTCCGTCCCGCAGACAAATCGGGGAGATTCTGGTTTTTTTTCTTCCGGCTTTGGAGTCGGTTTATCCACTAATTGATCCAACCCATTCACAATCGCTGCGGCGGCAGGGTCTAGGCTCGCAAGTGCACGAGCTGCTTTCTTCTTTTGATCCAACGTACCCCGCGCCAGAAGAGCGTAAACAATTCTTCGTACAGGTTCCAATCCAGGAACCCTGCTTACTTCGACAATACACAAAAGTTGCTCCGGTGTCGGCTCACCACAACAAAGTTCTTGCACCCGTCCGATCAAACATTTCTGGTCACACTGTACACGATTGGTATCGGCAGGATCCGTAAATAAACCATAAAAGATTCGATCGGGATCGACTGCTTTTGCCTCATTTTTTGTAAACGTTTTCCCAAGAATACGGTGCGCTTCAACCTGCTCTTCTGCAGATGGTGACGATTGCTCGGCAGTCATTAAACGACAATTCTACTTTACACGCCGACCCTTGTCAAGTTCAGGAGGGATCCTTTTTTTTGGATGGTCTGCTGTAGTGCTGCGATATGCGGCGTCTCCTCCCACTTTACCCCGAGATCTTCGCGTCCCATATGCCCATACGATGCAAGCTGCTGGTATTGCGGACGCCGAAGATCGAGCGCAGAGATGATCGCCGCCGGTCGCAAGTCAAAAACCTCGATAATCGCTTCTTCCAGCATACGATCACTCACCATGGCCGATCCAAACGTATCGACGTGGATGGAGACCGGACGCGCAATCCCGATCGCATACGCAACCTGTACTTCACATCGTCTGGCCAGACCTCCTTTCACCATATGTTTGGCAATCCATCTCGCCGCATACGCTCCACTACGATCAACTTTGCTCGGGTCTTTGCCGGAGAAGGCTCCGCCCCCGTGTCGTCCCGCTCCGCCATACGTATCCACAATGATCTTACGTCCGGTCAGTCCGCAATCTGCGGCGGGACCCCCCAACACAAACTGTCCGGTGGGATTAATATGCACCTTGGTCGCGTCATCCATGTACTGTCCACAGATCGTATCAATCACATGACGTCGCACCTCCTCACAAATCCGTGCATGGGGAATATTTTCCTGATGTTGTGTGGACACGACAACCGTATCAACACGCTCGGGCCTACCATTATCACCATATTGCACCGTCACTTGACTCTTCCCGTCCGGCCGAAGGAAGGGGATAAGACCGCTTTTACGAACATCCGCGAGACGCCTGGTGAGTCGATGTGCCAATTGAATAGGCAGTGGCATGCACTCCGGCGTGTCATCGCAAGCGTACCCAAACATCATCCCCTGATCTCCGGCCCCCTGCTCATGCGTCACCGTTCCATTCACTCCCATCGCAATATCGGGGCTTTGTTGTCCCATCTCGATACCAACTGTGCACGAATTGGCATCAATACCAAAACTCCGATCGGTATACCCAATATCTCGTAACACTTCCCGAACAATTGCCTCAATACGCCTAGGGCCCAGTCGTGCCTTGCTCGTCATTTCGCCTCCGACAGTAATGCCCTCATTTACAAAACACTCGCACGCCACCCGACTCTGCGGATCTCCCCGGAGCGCCGCATCGAGAACCGCGTCACTGATCTGATCGCAAACTTTGTCAGGATGCCCTTCTGTTACCGACTCTGATGTAAAAAGATAAGACATAGAAAGAGGAAGTATACGCGACCGCAGCCTAAATGCTATAGTAGCCGCTGTGCTGGCCACATCCAATCCTTTCAGTTTGATTCTCTTCGGTGCCTCCGGGCACTTAGCGGTGCTCAAACTTTATCCTGCACTCTACATTCTTGCCCTTAAAAAACGCCTCCCCAAAGAGTATGCCATTGTGGGATTCGCACGATCCCCAATGACGGACGATTCATTCCGCGAACTTATTTCGGTTTCGATTCACCGAGACCTCCCCGAGGTAAATAAGAGTGTGCTAAACGATTTTTTACACCACTGCGTTTATCACCGTGGTGAGTATCAGGAACAAAAGGATTTCGACACACTCAACCAACGACTCTCTGCGATAGAAAAAAGTAAATCATGGGTCCGTCTGGCCTACCTTTCCGTTCCCCCAACGATGTTCCCACCGATTCTCCAAAACCTCTGTAAAGGAGGGATTCACTGCCATACGCGGAAAGGGGACTTCCGCTGTATTGTCGAAAAACCGGTCGGGCATGACGGTCAAAGTGCGGAGAAGATTTATACATCCCTTACGCAATGTTTTCGCAGCGAAGAGATTTACCTCCTCGATCATTATCTTGGCAAAGAAGCGGTACGGAACGTTTACTATCTGCGTTATGCCAATCCTCTCCTTGAGCGTCTCTTCAAAAATACACTGATCCATCATGTCGAAATTACCGCATTGGAAACATCAGGACTCGAAGGACGCGCGGGATACTTTGATCAAGTGGGGACGTTTCGCGATATGTTCCAATCGCACTTGCTCGAAATTGCGTCCCTCCTCACCATGCGTCTGCATGGAGAAGATTCAATTCAAAACAGCCGCCTGAATGCGCTCGAACAGTTCTACATCCCCCCGGCAACCGACTTACGGGACATTGTCCTGCAGGCGCAATGTGAGAAGTATCGTGAAGAAGACAAAGTTTCCGCAAACTCCCGAACCAATACCTTCGCCTGTCTCAAGCTCATGACCCGGATCTCGCGCTGGGAAGGGGTACCCTTTTACCTCCGTTCCGGTAAATACCTCAACAAAAAAGAAACGCGCATCTCCATTCAGTTCCAGGCCCCAAATCCCATCGGCTCCGGTTCTTCCTGTAACCGCCTCGATATTATCCTCCAAGGAGAAGCCGGCATGCGCATGCATCTCCAAACAAAATTGGGGGGGACGGAACCGGCATTTCGACCACTGATCCTCGAAGATCCTCTCGTCTGCGTTGGAGACTGTCTCCCGGAACACGGCCTCCTCCTCCTCGAAGCCATTTATGGAAAGCAAGTTTGGTATCTCACCTTCGACGAAGTACGAGCTGCCTGGAAACTCATCGACCCGCTACAAGCGCATTTCGAGAAGAAAAAAACACCTCTCTCCACGTACAAAAAGGGGACCTCAGGACCGGCAGAAGCGGATGCATGGATTGCAAAAGAGGGAATTGGGTGGTTTTAGGAAACAGAATGAAAAATTACCAACTTATTGAGACGGCATCCGAACAAGAATTCGTTCAAAAATCAGTTACGTTCCTGAAACAAAAAATTGAAGACTCAATTGTCCAACGTGATCATTGCATCATTGGATTCTCCGGCGGTTCTACACCACGACCGATATACCAAGCATTGGAAAAAGAGAAAATGAATTGGTCAAAAATATCGGGATTCCTCATCGACGAACGGTATGTTCCGCCAGATGATCCCAAGAGCAATCAGTATCTTATCCGCAAAACTCTGCCCAATATTTCTCTCACTGTTCCCGATTCCTCTCTCCCCATCAAGACATGTATACAAAAATATGTAAAAGATCTCAAAGAACTTTGGGCCAAACACCTCCCCGATATCATCGTCCTCGGCATGGGCACAGACGGCCATATTGCCTCACTCTTCCCCCCTCTCCCTCCAAACCTCCGTGATGATTCCCTGCTCATTGCACACACCCACACTGATACATTCGATATTCCCGACCGTATTACCCTCACCCTCAATCCCATCCTCGCAGCAACTTCCCACATCCTCCTCTTAAGGGGCAGGGACAAAAAGAAAACATGGGACAAGATGCTGAAAAGTTCCGGTGGAGAATCCTCATGGCCGATGAAGGCGGTTCTTGAGCAATCCGACGTCACCGTTATAAGGAATATTCATTAATGATCCTTCGATACGCGCTCCGTCCTTCGTCAGAGCTCCTCCAGCCTTCGCTCTACAAGCTACGGCCGACAGGCAGGATGACATGAAAAGAATTAGAGCCATGCGACCTCCCGAATGTGTTCAGCAACCTCTCCCCCCATCACGCAAATAACATCCATTCGGTATCCCCCCTCATATTCCTGACGCGCAATCCATCGCCGGACGGCACGCTGAAAGGATTGTCTCTTTTTGTACGTAAAATTAAGGAGCGGATGAAAATCCTCGTTTGGAGTTGATCGTGTTTTGACTTCGATAAATACCAGAACGCGCTCTTTATTATCATAAGCAATCAAATCAATCTCATCTCTTCGCCCAATGCGCATATTTTTATCCCAAATGGGATACCCCAGTTTTCGGAGATACTTCTCCGCTATGTTTTCCCCGCGTTTTCCCGTTGCGATATGCTCCGCTTCTCCCGCAAATGGATCACGCCACCAAAACATACTACTCTTCGATCCCGATCTTCTGTCGGTACTGAAGAGCCTCTGCCACATGTGCCACTCCAATCGCATCAGCATCGCAAAGATCGGCAATTGTCCGCGCCACCTTGATCGTCCGGTGATATCCCCGTGCCGAAAGCCGGAGTCGATCGGCTGCTTTGGAGAGGAGTTGCTCCGTTGCGTCATCCAATGGACATATTTCATTAAGTTGTCGCACCGACATCTCTGCATTAGTACAGATACCATGCTCTTTAAAACGATACTCCTGTCGCTCCCGCGCTTTGAGAACACGATCGAGTATCGTCGCGGATAGTTCACCACCATGGTCAGTGCCTCTCAGGTCTTCGATCGGCACCGGTTGGACATCAATCGTGAGATCGATGCGGTCGAGGAGTGGGGGACTGATCCGCCGACGGATTCGCCTTGTACTCCCGGTACTAAATTCCGGCGGATTCATCGCCGCAATCAGGATAAAGTCCGCCGGGAAGGTTACCGTCCCCTGCGCGCGGGTAATCGTCACGGTACGATCCTCCAATGGTTGACGGAGAACTTCCAGCACATGCGGCGGGAACTCCGAAAGTTCGTCCAAAAAGAGAACGCCCCGATGCGCCAAACTGATTTCGCCGGGACCGGGGATCTGTCCTCCTCCCACAATACTCACGCCGCTCGCCGTGTGATGCACTGCACGGAACGGTCGAGAAGTCACCAGCGGGGTATGATCCGGCAGAAGATTCGCAACGGAATAAATCTGCGTCACTTCGAGCGATTCATTCCTCTTGAGCGGGGGCAAAATCCCCCGCATGGCCTGCGCAAGGAGAGTTTTGCCGGCACCGGGTGCCCCGCTCAAAAGCACGTTATGACCCCCTGCTGCCGCGATTTCGAGTGCACGCTTGGCATGCATCTGCCCCCGGACATCCGCAAAATCTATATCTGCCGCATGATGAACCGGACTTGCTGCCGGCGGATCAATGGCAGGGATCGCACGCTCCCCGCGTAAAATATCAATGAGTTCGATAATGGAACTTGCGGCAATAACCTTAAGTCCAGGGACCAACGCCGCTTCCGGTCCGTTACTCGCGGGAACGACCAACGTATGGATCCCATACTGCTTGCAGGCAATTGCCGCTGGCAGTACCCCACTCACATGACGAAGACCTCCATCGAGCGCCAATTCTCCCAAAAACGCGATGCCTTGTATTTGTTCCTCCGCGATGGGGACCAAACCGTTCACCATAAGAATCCCAAGCGACATCGGCAAATCATAGCGAGGACCAACCTTACGTATGTCGGCGGGTGCAAGATTCACGGTGATCGCCTGTCCCGTCGAAATACGATATCCACTGTGACGTAAGGCAAGTCGGACACGTTGCTTGCTTTCCTGTACTGCCGTATCGCCGAGACCGACAATCGCGATCCCTCCTTCGCCCGGCGCCGCTCCAACCTCAACAGTGATCCTCTTCGTCTCGAGACCCAGACTTGCAAAGGATGTAAGACGCGTCAGCATGAGGGGAAATAGGAAATATATGATGAGTGTACTTACGTACACCCTCTTTGCAACTCATTTGAATGGACGAACGTACACCTTTATACTCTATTCGTGCATTTTGCGGATGCTCTCATGCAGGCCACACAAAAAAAATCTCCCGTGTGTGTGGGTTTAGATCCTCTCCTCGAAAAACTCCCCCTTCATCTCTCAAAAGATCCAGCTGGCGTCCTCGCGTTCAATAAAGGAATTATTGACGCAGTCAAAAATATTGCCGCATGTATCAAACCGCAACTCGCATACTACGAACTCCTTGGATGGGAGGGGATGAAGGTTTTTTGGGAAACGTGTTCGTATGCCAAAGATCAAAACCTCCTCGTGATCGCCGATGGTAAGCGCAATGACATTGGTCCGACGGCCTCGGCTTATGCTGAAGCATATTTATATGAAGGGAGTCCTGTCGATTCGCTGACGGTCAATCCCTATCTCGGTTCCGATGGAATTACTCCATTCATCGAACAATGTACAAAGACAGAGAAGGGGATATTCGTCCTCATCAAAACAAGCAATCCATCATCCGGAGAGCTGCAGGATCTCCCCACAGGGGATGAATGTGTCCACGAACACATCGCACAACTCACTGAGAGTTGGGGCATGCATCACTTAGGGGGGAGCAATCTTTCATGCGTAGGCGCAGTGATCGGCGCAACATATCCGGAAGAACTCAAATATCTTCGTACCCTCATGCCTCATATCCCTTTTCTTATTCCGGGATATGGAACACAAGGAGGCACTGCACAGAACGTGAAATATGGATTTATTCCAAATGGCACCGGTGCAATCGTCAATGCCTCCCGCTCGATTATCTATGCTTCGAGTGGAAAGGATTGGAAGGAAGCGGCGACGAAAGCAGCCGAAAAGATGGCGGAGGAGATTAAAGGAGCTCTGAAAAACACGTCACACTGAGTGATTCCACAAAATTTTTCTATGATCCTTCGATACTATTTTTCGCTCTCTGGAGCGAAAAATCACTCAGGATGACGTAGGAATAATTTTGTGGAATTGTATCGAAGTGCAGTTGTTTTTCAGGGTCTCCCTTATCATTTCCACATCGTCCCCACAGCCAATGGCGCTTCTCCCTCCACCCACGTCAATTGCCCCACCCGATCACTCCACTGGATCGCCCCCATCTTTCCCACAGCCCCTGGATCATGGAGTCGTACTTGAAGATAACGATCGGAGACTGGTAATCGTTCGATATCTGCAAACAAAGACAGAATAATATTATCTTCTTTTATAAGTCCCATTTCTTCCGGAAGGTTTGGACAAAGAATCAGTTCGTCATCAAGACCATCTATAAAGCAGGAGATTCGTTCCGGTCGCCCCTCACGCCCAAGTTCCGGACGCAACATGCGGAATCCTAATTGATCTACGCTCAATGTCAGGTGACGGAGATGAACACCAACTCGATCCGGATCAGCAACGATAAACTGGAATGACGTGAGGAGCTGTCCTCGTCCCTCCGTCAGTGAGCCTGTTTCTCCTCCCACATGAACCACCGAATCAATACGTGACTGTACGGTCTGATGGAATGGAAAATGTGCATCCTTTGCAAAGAGCTGTAGAGATTGATTGGAAACCCGACCCCGAAGCACAATGGAAAACTCGCGTATTTCGATCAACTCTTCCGAGATACCACGATTTCCTAATTCCCAGAATTTTGCCTTCACAAAAAATCGCCGATCGATATTTGCCGGAAGAATGTACTCCGTCCCCTGCTCAAATTCCCATCGAAACGTCTTATTGTATATGTCAAATCCATACAGCCGGAGCGGCCATGAGAGTTCCACCCCGTCCTCATCCACAATAACGAGTTCGTTGATGGACTTGACCTCTCGATCAAGGATCACCTGTACGATCACCATATCCGAATCTTCACCGGGACTGCGAAAAACTCCATCGGCAATGGGAGGAGACTCCTGACCGAGGAGGAGGAAATGGCTTTGAGATAGAGTTTGTAGTGACTCGTTTGTAGTGGGTAATTCCTGAGAATTGATGATTGGTGATTGGGAATTATTTGGTGATTGTGTGATTGGTGATTGGTGATTTATATCTTTCGTGATTGGTGATTCCCCACTTTCCATTGATCGATATACATCCAACTCCCCCTCATACTCTGCACGGAATGCCGCAGCCAACCGGGCCATTTGTCCACGCGTGAGGGAGCTCATGTATGGCAGCGATTCGGATAGCAAAACTCCGCGAGTTTCTGCTCCATCGACATATTGCGCGTACCATGGACCGGTAGCCGCGTGGGTTTGTCCAATCCTGTATTCATAAAGCACGGTGAGAATTTTTACCGCTTCACCGTACGTCACCGGTTGTGCCGGGCGAAACAATCCGTCTCTGTATCCTTCGACAATCCCTTTTTCTTTGGCGGCACACACATATGGACTAAACCAATCTTGATGAAGGGTGTCCGGGAAACACGTGATCGGCCCCCAGATAAAAGAAGAGGAGGACGGGTGACTTAAGAGCGCGACCTTCACAAATTCTGCCCGATTGAGGAGGCGACGGGGCCGAAAACTCCCATCGGGATTACCTGCAATAACACCCAAGTTGGTAAGAACATTGATTGCCGCACGCTCACGGCCTACAAATGGCGCGTCCGTATACAGAGCTGACCGGTCGGTAAAATCAAGTCGGGAATCATCCGTTAAAAGCACACTCGCCGTATACACCCCTGCCGTAAGGAGTACGGTAATGAGAAGAAAGGGATAACGCACGAATATATACTACCAAAAGAGAGGATTGCTGTAATTTGACCAAACAACAATTAGATGATATAAAGCTTGTAAAGAGAGTTCCCACTTCTGGGAGAATCCAATGGTCCTTCACAAGAAAGGTAAGGGAAAACGTCATGCAAAAACTCAAGATTTTTCTGTGGATCCTCACGGGATTGTGCAGCTCGTTGGGCTTCCTGTTCTGGATCGCCCCCGACATCGCTACTTCGTTGAGCCGCGGGCCCGTGAGCGTCGGGAACGCCGTCATCGTCGCGGTCGCTCATAAATTCGGGGCAGAGCCGATGTTCGTCCTCTCTCCGAACGCCGCCGACTACGTCCTGCCGTTGCTCATCGTCGGGACATACTGTTCCGCCTCCCTTCTCCTCCTCCACCGATCGCGCATGGTCTCTGACCTCGTAGAGAGGGAGCGATCGGCATGGCAAAGGGGAGAGGATCTGGCTCAAGTTCACTTGTCGGTCATAAAGGCGCTGATCGACGTCCCCGGCTACTCGATGCAGGACCAACTCGCCTACGCCGTCATCTGTTGCGAAGATTTCGAAACGGCGTGCGAACTCCTCGGCGTCGAGGATGGGGAAGAGCTCCTCCCTGCGATCCGCACTCTCCTTGCAAAACAGGAGATCGCACCAGCCCCGACGGTGCTCTCACCCGCCGAGTTGGTCCCTCAATCTCAGACCTTCTAACTTGTCCACGGGAACTCTCTCTTCATCCGGCTCCTCTGCAAAGAGGAGTCGGGATTTTTTATGGGAGCGATATCACCAACTCTCTTTAAGAAATGGTGGTCCCAGTAGGAATTGAACCTACATTTACCCCTTAGGAGAGGGTCGTTCTATCCGTTGAACTATGGGACCGCTCCCTCAGAGCTTAGGTGAACGATACCAATGATGCTATATGCTAGTTCTTCAATATCACCACTTCCCGTCCTTCGGCCGGCAGTGCTCCTTTCAATTTATATTCCGAAACCGGATCGACGGTCTTTGCTCCGCAGACACTCAACACTTCCGGATCCATCTTGCCTCCTGCCGGGACCAACACCAACACCCGCGGATCCACCTCATCAATGATTTTTTGAAGTATCTTCGGTTTTTCAGCGGGAACAACGAGAACCGCAATATCTCCCAGAAGCTCCAGTTCGTGATCAGTCCACTCATGGAGGGGAGAAGAAATAAACGCACACCGGACGCTATTGATCACGGCTACAAAAGATACCTGCCGCCCCTCGGTGTGACCAATCCCCCGCAAAGTCATCCCCGCACTGTTATATTCTCCCGGCCACGAAAATACCTTCGCTCGTGGCTGCTCCTCCGGAATCCCAAGGAGAGTCACCCCTTTGGGATCGCTGCTCCCGGAGGGGTATACCAAAAGTGGCTGCTGGCCACCGGTACACTGGATCCCGGCATCTTTTTGAGCGGCAAAGACAAGCATACGAACAGATTAAGAATTATGACCGAAGAATCAAGGGGACAGGTCTGATATTGCGATTTTTTCCTTGGGATTCTCCCTCTTGGCGCTCAATATTTGCTCCCAGCTTTTGCAACTTCTCATGCAGCCGATCATATCCTCGCTCAATGTACTGAACATCGGTGATGACTGTCTCTCCATCCGCCGTTAACCCAGCCACAACCATTGCCGCTCCGGCTCGGATATCGTTACTGGCAACGATGCGCCCGCGCAGCTCTGTCGGTCCTATGATCAACGCTTGGTGCACATTCAAAAACTCGACATGAGCACCCATCTTTTCGAGCTCATAAAGATAGGCCATCCGTCCTTCGTAGAGTCGCTCAAATAATCGGGTCACTCCCAGCGCCTGGGTCAATACCACACCCATCGGGGGCAGAAGATCCGTTGGAAAACCGGGGAATATATTCGTTTTAATGTGCACACTCTTAAGTCGGGACTCCGCACCGTCTACCCGGAGCTTCTTCGTGTTTTCATCATAGGAAAACTGTCCTCCTATACGACGCACGACTTCGAGAAAACTGACCAGATGCTCTTTGCACACATCCTGGAGAACAATCGTTCCTCGTGTGGTGAGTGCCGCCGCCACCATGACACCGATTTCCAAATCATCCGGAATGATGCGGTGAGGAGATGAAGAAAAAAGTGATGGCACCCCTCGTACACATAACACATGCGATCCCGTACCGGCGATAGTGACTCCTCGTTTGACCAAAAAACGGCAGAGATCCTGTACATGCGGCTCACATGCGGCAAGATCGATCCGAGTCTCACCCGGGAGAATAGATGCCGCAAGAATGGCATTCTCCGTCGCGGTAACTGAAAACTCCGGTAACGTGATGTGTGTTGGTGTCAGTGTTCCCTGCAAGTGCAACGTATCCTCCGTACTCATATTTCGTGCACCCAGTTGTTCAAAGACCGCGATATGGGCATCAATGGAACGCTTGCCAAGGACACAACCACCCGGATACGCCATGCTGACAACACCAAAACGTGCCAAAAGGGGACCGAGGAGGAGGATCGATGCCCGGAATCGGGATACAAGATCACCGGGCAACGGACGATTTTTTATATCCCGTGCTGATATACGGAGCGTCCCTGCTTCGAAAGTAACATCAGCACCCAAAAACTCCAAAATATTGATCATCGACCGGACGTCGCGAATGTCCGGAACGTTTGTGAAAACCGTTTCCTCTTCTGTGATGAGGAGCGTAGCGGCAATGAGCGGAAGCGCCGCATTCTTGGATCCGCTAACCGTCACTTCTCCCTGCAAGGGGATACCACCACATATCTTGTACCGTACGTCCATAATACCCATGCTACTGTAATTCTTGCGAAACTCCCAGTGCAAACTGTTGGAGGAGAAGCGGCCGATTCGTATTACTTTGTAACCCAAAAACGAGTTTGGAATATGCTTTTGCTGCCCGAACAAAGAACGGTGGTCGTGTTTCACGAAGTGCAAGACCGATGGAGATGAGAAATTCATTGGAGATGCTGGAACGCTCTGCCAATATATCGAGCAGTTTCATTCGTTCTTGGCAAGACACCGTCTTCCAAAAAGAACGAGCCCGCTCATGGAGCATGCGCGCATCACGCAAAGCATCCGGATTTTCCCGATAACAGGTAAGAACACCGGGGGCCCCCTGTGCAAGATATAGGAGAAAGCGTTGCTCATCCTCCGTCATCCCATCAACAAGAGGCAACATATTCTTCGCGCATACGCGCCCAAAATGTAATCGACGAACCCTTGACTCTACTGTCGGTAAAAGCGAACCGATCGACTCTGTCGTCAGAATAAATATTCTGCCGGGCAACGGTTCCTCTAACATTTTAAGGAGCGCGCTGGCAGCGGCTTCCTGCATTCGCTCTGCAGAGCGAATGATGCATATGCGGAATTCTCCGATAGCAGTATCAGGTAGCCGTTCCTGAATGGCGCGAATGTCTTCGATGCTTATGGTATCGGTCGTCTTTGGCTTCGGTTTGGCACGATGTTGCTGGGGTACATTGGAAAAACGGGCGATGGTATCCCAGTCTTCTGATAGTTTCTGCACCCACAACATATCCAGCAAAAGAAAATCCGGATGAATCAGGCGATCACATTGTTTTTCCGTATATCTCGCTTCCTCCACAGATTGACCTATGGAGAGAATTTTTTTTCCAAACCATTTGGCAATGGTAAGTTTCCCGATATGTCGCGGCCCGCTAAAGAGATATGCATGAGCAATGTTGTTCGTCACAATATCCTGTTCCAGTTGTGCCAGTTGTTCTGTGTGACCGACAATACTCATAGACCATGACACTTCTTATGTTTCTTTCCCGATCCACAGGGACAAGGATCGTTACGTCCTACCTTTCGATTGGAATTTGCCTTCCCGGCCGCGGTCGGACGGGGGATTTTTGCTGTTAAACCAGCTTCGATCTCCCCTTCATTTGTCTCCACATTTTTCACTTCATCCTCCGTGCGATCGGTAAATGCGTGCGTCATGAACTGTCCAAAATCCACCTGCAAAAGCGCCCGAACAACCGTGCCATCAGTCGCAGCAAGCAGCTGTTCAAACCTCCGGAATCCCTGATCCTGGTACTCGATAAGCGGATCGCGCTGGGCAAATCCGGCAAATGCCACCTGTTCGCGCAAATGCGCCATGTCATCGATATGAGACATCCAGTGGGTATCGATTGCTCTGAGTGTTATCAATTCTTCTGCGCGGTTCACGATCTCCTTGGGATATGTCATGCATTTGTCGCGATAAAAACATCGGACTGCTTCCCGAAGCATATCTGTAAGACGATCCGGATCATCAAAAGACTGAATATATTCGCGCGTACATTTCTTTCCAAGATCCGGATGCAATGCATGCATGTGTTCCTCCATTTCCTGTATGTTCCATTTTTCCGGATCAATATCCCGACCATGGATGCCTACAAGAATCTGCATTTCTTTTGCCATGGCCCGCTCAATATTGTCATGCAATGGATGATCCTCTCCATCACTGTCTCCAACATGTCCTATTTTTTCCAAAATATTCTGCCGCCTGCGATAAATAATTTCTCGGTGTTTGTTCATGACATTGTCATACTGCAGCACATGCCGTCGCAGATCGAAATTCCGCCCTTCCACCTTTTTTTGTGCGCTCTCGATCGATCGGGATACGATTCGATTTTCAAGGGGCACATCATCCGGCACTTGTAACCGTTCCATCATGCTCTTCAGACGATCTCCGCCGAATAATCGCATCAATTCGTCTTCCATGGATACAAAAAACTGACTCTCTCCTAGATCCCCCTGACGGCCGGATCGGCCCCGCAATTGGTTATCAATACGACGCGCTTCGTGCCGTTCCGTCCCGAGCACGCATAACCCCCCAAGCTCCGCCACCTCCGAACCCAATTTAATATCCGTCCCGCGACCCGCCATGTTGGTTGCAATCGTCACCGCACCACGTGTTCCGGCTTTTGCCACGATTTCCGCTTCTTGTTCGTGGTGTTTGGCATTGAGAACCTGATGCGGAATCTCTTCTTTGGTAAGAAGTGCACTCATCGCTTCTGACTTTTCAATGGATGTCGTCCCGATAAGAACCGGTTGACCTTTAGCATGCTTCTCTTTCGCAATACGTGCGGCAGCCGCGAACTTAGCGGCAACCGTCCGATATACCGCATCCGGTTTATCACTGCGTACGCATGTCTTGTGCGTAGGGATGACAACCACCCGGAGACGGTAAATCGACTCGAATTCTTCTTCTTCTGTTTTAGCCGTCCCCGTCATGCCGGCAAGTTTTTTATAAAGACGAAAATAATTTTGGAACGTGATCGTCGCAAGTGTTTTACTCTCACGTTGAACCGGTACTCCTTCCTTAGCTTCGATCGCCTGATGAAGACCATGACCAAAACGCCGCCCCGGCATAAGGCGACCCGTAAACTCATCGACAATGATCACTTCTCCATCCTTTATCACATAATCGGTATCGCGTTGATAAATGCCATGCGCACGAAGCGCCTGTTCAATATGATGCACTTCCTGAAAACCCCGTTCCGTATAAATGTTCTCCACCCCGAGTAAAGACTCCATTTTTTTAACACCCTCTTCGGTTAATGTGACCGCTCGCTGCTTTTCATCCTTGTTAAAATCTCTGTTCTCCCGTAACTCACGGACAAGAGATGCATACCGCACATACTTTTCGGTCGATTCGTCAGCCGGTTGCGAAATAATCAATGGAGTCCGCGCTTCATCGACAAGGATCGAATCCACTTCGTCCACAATGGCATACGTGAGCCCCTTCGGTTTGAGCGGATTTGCCCCTTGCTGAACTTGATGTTCCAGAGCCGGCGCCATGTTATCGCGCAGATAGTCAAAACCAAATTCATTATTCGTCCCATACGTTACATCACATCCATATGCCGCTTGTCGCTCATTGGTCCCCATGCCATGCCGAACAGTCCCAATCGTGAGTCCCAATGCTTCGTAAAGCATCCCCATCCACGCGGCATCACGGCGTGCGAGATAATCGTTCACCGTCACCACATGCACGCCTTTCTCCATAAGCGCGTTAAGATATACCGGCATCGTACACACCAATGTTTTCCCTTCTCCGGTCTTCATCTCCGCAATGGCCCCGCGATGGAGCACGACTCCTCCCACAAGCTGCACATCAAACGGCACCATATCCCATACAAATTCTTGTGCGCCAACCAAAACGGTCTTTCCCTGAATCAGGGCACATGTCCGGCACACCAATGCAAAGGCCTCCGGCAGAAGATCATCAAGCTCTGTCCCCGCAGCAATACGATCGCGGAATTCCTGAGTTTTGCGAGGGATCACATCAAGGGTAAGGTTTTGGAATGCATCAGACTTCTCCCACTCGCGGATCGCCGGAACCAACCGGCGAATCGCCCGCAGCTCCTTCTCGTTCGGGTCTCCAAGCAGCCGATTAAGGGTATCGATAAAAGACACGAGGGAAGTATAGGCTACCCCTCCCTGCCATACCACGCAGCGACTGTCTGGTTTGTATAATGCTGATGCGAAAGAAACCCCGGTAAAACATCCCTGATATCTTTAAGGGGAACATTGAGCCATCCTTTCTGTATATGTTCCGGCAAAAGCTCACCGACCCAACAAATGTCATTTGGAACTTCTTCCAACCGAACATGAATTGGTTTTGGCCAATTTTTTTGATACGAACCAAATCCACGGACAAAGAGTTCGTGTTTTTTTGTGGAATGAAGCCAGAGGAAATTTGCTTCTTTCTTGCTGCTTACCGCTTGCCGCTCTCTATAAATATCCGACAGATGAATCCCGACAATCGGGATCTCCAGAGCCCACGAAAGCGCATTCGCAAATGCCACCCCCACCCGCAGACTCGTGAATCCGCCGGGGCCAATCACACAGGCAATATGCGTCAACGTTTCGGGTTTCCACTTCGTTTTCTTAAGAATCTCCTCAAAAAACGTTACCAGTTCATCATCCTGGATCCGATGATCGACGTTTTTCAATGCAATAATGGCCTCCTCCGTGCAAAGAGCGATCAACCCATCATGAGATGCCACATCGATAAAGAGAATGCGCATGCCGAAACGGTAGCATAAACTATCGCTATGGACTTGAGCATTGTGATCCCCACCCACCACCGCCCCCAAATCCTCCGACGCACGCTCGATCATATTGAAAAACAAACCGTTCGGGAAAAACTGGAGGTCGTGGTAGTGAGTGACGGCCCGGACGACCGCACGGCCGAAATGATTCAGAATCTCTCCTGGTCCTTCCCCCTGCAATATTTTTCCATCCCTAAATCACAACAAGGCGCTGCCCGGAACGCGGGAGTTCAAAAGGCACGAGGGAAGATCGTTCTTTTTATTGGAGATGATATTTTTCTACAGAAGGATGCGTGTGAAAAGCATTTACGTACGAATGAAGAATGTAGAATGAAAAATGGTGAATGCGCAATATTGGGTTCCACTATGTGGGATCCCCATGTAGGCATTACTCCCGTCATGAGGTGGCTCGAGGAGACCGGTTGGCAGTTTGGGTATTCAAAAATCAAAAAGCATGCTCACGACTTTATTCCTCCATCTCTTCAGCATCGCTTCACCTATGCAAGTCACTTAAGCCTCCCGTGGAAGGTCGCCAATCGTTTCCCGTTCCGTGAAGATATGACTCTCTATGGGTGGGAAGATACCGAATGGGGGATACGTTTGAGAGATGCCGGTATTCACCTTTTTTATCAACCCGATGCCCGCTCCCTTCATCACCATCGGATTGAACTCAACGATTCCCTCACGCGTATGCAAACCATCGGCACATCACTTCGACATATGGAAACCCTCATCCCCGCATTCGATCGCATCCCACGGGGGTGGAAATGGTATGCGTACCGTGTAATCAGTTTTCTCCCCACCATGCGTGGGCGTCATTGCCACGCACTAATGAAAGGACTAACAAAATAGCCCGCTCTACAAGAGCGGGCATGAGATTTGCCGGGAATCACATCACTTCAGTTCGTACGTCAGGGTAACGGTGACCTTGAGTTCCTGCTCACCCACAGGAACAGCATCGGCACTGTTTGCTGCACGTGCGTACTCCCGCTGCTGCTGTGGAGCACTCGCACGTTCCGAGAAGGCGCGGAGATCCCCGAGTTCCTTCCCGAGGAGCCTGGCAAGGACTTTCGCCCTTTCCTTGGCTTTCGCGATAGCATCGGGCAACGCTTTTTCCCGCCATTCTTCCTGTTTGGCAGCATCGACATGCCATACCAAACCGTAAAAACGGTTGGCGCCATTGTCGACGGCGACCTGCAAGGTACTCGCCACCGCACTCCGATCCCGGATTGTGACGCGCAGGGACTGCGCCGCAGCGTATCCATCGGGCACTGACTCATTCCCCTTGTAGATAACGTTCTCGCGGAGAGAAATAGCATCGGTCCGAATATCCTTCTCGTCAATGTTGCTCTTTTTGAGAGCAGCCACGGTGCGCTCCATATCCGTCATGAGAGACCGAAGCGCATCGGAGGGGGTCGCCTTCTTAAGAGAAACCCCAACGTGAATCTCTGCGCAGTCCGGTGCTACCGACGATGTACTCTCACTCGTCACCGAAATGAGAACGGGGTCCTTTTTGGCCTCCTCCCCGTAGGTAACGCCCGACCACAAAGCGACGACGAAAAGAGTCAGAACAACTGTCTTGGTGCGTAACATAAAAACACCTTCCTTTGTGAAAGAACTGACCATTGGCAAATCTCGCCAAGAGCTTAACCACTTCTCCTTGTATATCAAGGAAAATCATCTATACTTCGGCTGGATTTTCACTGTTCTCTTAATGAGAAACGGTGTGTTTTTCATAACCATTATCAACTATGAAAGCATCCTTTGTCGCAGCGATTAATCAAATCTGTTCCGAGAAGAACGTCAGCCCGGAGCAAGTCCTCGAAGCGGTCCAGCAGGCAATTGCCACTGCCTACCGCAAAGATTACGGCAATAAAGAGCAGGAAATACGGGTAAGATTGGAAGAAGGCAAAGACATGCCGACGATTCTCGTCGTCAAGGAAGTGGTCGAAGAGATCACCAATGAAAATTTTGAGATCGCACTCAAGGACGCCAAAAAAGTGAAACCGGATGCCGATGTGGGCGACGAAATCGAAATCGATGTCACGCCCGAGGGCTACGGTCGTATCGCAGCCCAAGCGGCCAAACAGGTCATCCTCCAAAAACTCCAGGAAGCCGAAAAAGAAAGTTTGTACGACATGTTCAAAGATCGGGAAAACGAACTCCTTACGGCGACGGTGACCAAGGCCGACCCAAACTGGGTGACCCTCGAGATCGAAGGGATGACGGTCTCCCTCCCCTGGAGAGAACAAATCCCCGGCGAACACTACTACACCGGCAAACGGATCCGCGTATACCTTGATCGTGTGGAACGCACCGGCAAAGGGCCGCAACTCCGGATTTCTCGAACGCACCCCAATCTTGTCCGTAAACTCCTGGAACTCGAAATCCCCGAAGTCCGCAACGGGGATGTCGAAATCATGGCTATTTCACGAGACTCGGGTTTTCGGAGCAAAGTCGCGGTTCGCAGCCGTGACCCGCGTATTGATCCCATTGGTGCATGTGTCGGACAAAAAGGCGTCCGTATCCAAGCCGTCATGGAAGAGATCAACGGAGAACGTGTCGATATGATCGAATGGTCGGATGATCCCATCAAACTTATCTCTACCGCTTTGCAACCCGCTTCCGTTTCGGCCGTGATCATCGTGAACGATCATGAATACTTCGATGAAGAAAACCGGCGGATCAAAAAACGTGCGGCGGTATTTGTCGAAGAAGCCCAACGACCCATGGCAATCGGTAAAAAGGGCCAAAATATCCGTCTTGCAACGGACCTGACTGGTTTTGAACTGGATATGTACAACTACGATGAGCTCCCTGTTTTCAAAACAAAACTGGCAGAACTCCGCGGAGAAGCGACCAACAGTGCGCCTTCGGAAGAACATTCTTCGATAGAGCAGCAGCCCCCAGCGGCCCCAGAGCCTCCAAAAAAGCGGACCAAGAAGAAATCCGTGGAGGACTCCGTGCCTGCGACGTCCGAATGAACCTCCCCACCTTTCCCTTCACCGTTCTTGATACCGAGACCACCGGGCTCATTCCCCGTGTACATACGGTTATCGAATTTGCCAGCGTACGCATAGAGAACGGGAAGATTGTGGACGAATATACTCAGCTTTTTTCCATTGCCGAAGAACTTCCTGCAGTGACCAAAGCCCTCACTCGTATTCACCAGAACGATCTTACTGGTCAGCCCACATTTCTCGACAAGAGAGAGACGATACTCTCACATATCGGAACCGATACGCTCATCATGGGACAAAATGTCGGCTTCGATATTGCCATGCTCAAAGGCGCAGGCCTTGATATCTCCGATCGTCCATGGATCGATACCTCCATGATTTCGTCTCTTGTTTTCCCTGAACTCGATAGCTACTCCCTCGGCTATGTCAGTACTCTTCTGGGGCTTCATCACGAACCGGTGCACCGAGCGCTCGGCGATGTTCATGCAACACTCGAACTTATCGAGCGATGCTGGAAACGTTTACAGGAAGTACCGGAGGAACTGCTCGGTATTGCAAGAAATACTGGGAAAAGAAGCGCACCGGCATATAAACTATTCTTTTCTTCTATTCCAGTTTCGACCAAAAAAAAACAACCGGCTTGGTTAAAAATTCCCCATTCGGCAAGCTCCCGTTCGACGGGCTCAGGGCCTGCGGCAGGGCCTTCGGCAAATTACAAATTACAAAAACCCGAGAGGGGAGTTGTCGATTTGGTTGAGGAACCTCTTGAACCGGGATTCTTGCAGGGAGTCATCAACGCGTGCAGCGAAGATCCGGATACCATCCACTGGATTGCTGTAAAAAACCTCGAACGCACCGTCCGTACTCTTCATATCCCGAAACACGCTCGTATTCTCTGGCCCCCGTTCCTTCTACCCGATACACGTATTGCCGGAGATTTTGCTCACCAGGAGTCTTTTACTGCTGATGAGACAACACTTGCGATCAAACTTGCATGGTACGAACCCCGTTCTCGCGCTGATTTGCCCATCCATGGCAATGAACGATTCGTCTGGAACGGAAAAACCGCCTGTACGGATACTTCTTTGCCCTATATTCAACAGTTCACGGAACTTCCCCACACATTGATCATTGATCATCGTCAACTCCTCGCGTTCCTCGCCGATCCGGCGCATGCCGCACATAATGCCTTGAATGAAAAAACACATATCATTATTGATGATGCATCCGTACTGGAAGAGACGGCGACCAAAGCATACGGCTGGTCGCTGAACCTCGATGATCTCCGCGCCGCTGCCATAGGAGATGCAACCCTTATCCAGTTTACTGATCTCCTACAACTCTGGATCGAGAAAACGCGTGCCATGAAGGATACATTCATTATTACACAAAAAAACCTTACCACTCCCGATGTTCATGGTCTTGTGGAACAGTTGTTACACCTCATTAAAAAAACCCTCTCTCCTCAACTATCATCCACACTCAAAAATCTCCACCACTTCCTTGAGATAGAAGGTCTGCCACAGCGAATTGAATGGATCGAATGTCGACAGGATGGGGGACAAATCATTCACTCCGTTCCCGAATGCATTGATAAGATTCTCCGCTCTTCATTATATGAAAAGTTTGCCACCACTCTTTTCATTCCTCCAGAAAGCGCCGGACCCCTCCGAGAAGTTCTTCCCCCACAAACATCTTCTCGCATCCATCGGGCAGAATCTCTGCTCCAGTCATGCACTCTTTCATTTTCATCTCCGGATACTCTTGAACACACGCTTACCAACCCGCCCAAGGGGAAAACAATCATTCTCATGCCCGGAAAACATGCCATCGAACAAGTATTTATTACTCATGCCGAATCTCTCGAAGAAAAAGGCGTCACACTTTTTTGCCAGGGATTCAGTGGCGGACAAGGGCGCTTCCAGTCAGAATTCGCTGCTTGTCGTCCTCCTGCTCTTCTCCTCATCACTCCATGGATCTTCGAGGGACTGGAGCTCCCTCCGGACTCCCTCGACCATCTCGTGATCACCACTCTTCCGTTTGATAGTCCGCTCTACCCCACGATTGCACGACGCTCACTCCATTATAAGAATCCTTTTCTCGATTATGCTCTTCCGCGACTGGAACAAAGACTGTTCCGGATTATCCGAACCTTCTGTCAGTTTGCCAGACCGGAAAGCATCATCACGGTGACCGATGAACGTCTTGAAACCAAAAAATATGGGAAAGAAGTAAAAAAATATTTGCAGTCCCTCATCCCTTCTTCGTCTGACAAAAAGAACCAGATGGAGTTGTTCTAAAAAATTTCTCCCCTCTCTCCCTTCAACGGGAGAGAGAACTTTCTGCCAGCAAACAAATCACCCCCCGATCCTCCCCCAAATCCCGGCACCCCGGAAGTTTTTCACACTGCGTGGAAAACCCATTACTGTACACAATATACCGTTGTTGATGATCCTGACACTGGATCGCGCACGCGTGCGGCTCAAGGAACCCTCCCGCATACGGGTACGACACCGGCAGCGGCAACCCTTCGCAAACAGGTGGAGCGACATCGTTCAATTGAAGGGACGATCGTGACAAGGATTGCCGAAACACGATGAGCAGAACAATAATCAAAAAAACAACAACGCCCTTCTCCCATCCGTGCGATGATGACCTCTTTTTTTTCATGGGTGGCAGCGTACACGGAGACTTACTACACCACAATATCTAAAACCCGAATCAGTCTGCTCCTCTTCTCCCCAATACGACGATGAGAGTTCGTGCCAATATCCAGCAATCAAAGAGAGGGGACCATTCTTCGATATACTGAAGATCCAGACGCACTTCATCCTCGAACGTGAGATCACTCCGCCCCATCACTTGAGCAAAACCCGTAATGCCGGGCTTGATTGCAAATACTCTATGTTCTTGAGGTTGGTACTGTTTCACCTCACCGGGAAGATGCGGCCGTGGACCCACAAGTGACATCTCCCCATACAGAACATTCAAAAGTTGAGGTAGCTCATCGAGAGACCACCTTCGAAGAATTTTGCCAAACGATGTTACACGCGGATCGCGGTGTATTTTAAACAGAGGTCCACTAAAACGATGGTTTTGATCCTGCAACCCCGCCTTCATTTTATCTGCACCCTGAATCATTGTGCGAAATTTCAAAACCGGAATCTTGCGCTTCCCTTGTTCACCAATCCGCACACTTGTATAGAAAACCGGCCACCCGCTATCGATCACAATGCCGCACGCAATCAAGATGACTAGCGGAAACAAAACTATCAAAAGAACACCGCTCCCGATCATATCAAATAGCCTCTTCCACACACGCCCCCACCCATCCAATGGAGTGGGCTGAAAACGCAGCATCGGAACAAGCCCCAGACGCTCGATCCGCAGTTGATGCGGAGCGTCGGCAAAGATCGGCGGAAGAAACGCATATCCAATGTGGTTATTACGGCAAAAGTTTACAAGATCCCGCGTCCCAGAACTATCCGGATTGGGATCGGTCTGCACCATAAGATCAACAGTAGAACGATGCTGATATTTGCGCACCTCCTGCAAATCGTGATAATGACCGAGATACCGATACCGAATATCTCCCTCCAAAACACGACGTGCCTGGTGCGACAGGGCCATATTCCCGACGGACAAGACGGTGCGTACGCCCACTCCCATCCGCAGAAGTTCCCGCTGAAGAAAAACCAGTGACAACCGCATCACCGTGACAAACACAACAATCAAAAAAACCGAATGCACGAGAAGAATACGTGAATAAAAGAGTTCTTTGCGGACCAGGAAGTACCATGCCATCACCCAAACAACCCATACAAACGCGCTTACGATGATGCTCTCGATCTCCCTCCAGACACTCCCCGTTACCCGGAGTCCATACAAATGTAGTAAAGCGGCGGCGATCACAAATAAACAAACACCGGGAACAACGAATGTCGTTATATACATCATCGGATCGGGAAGGGTCTGCGCCGGCTCCAGTAATTGTAATCCCGGGATTAAATCAATCTGCTCCAAACGTAAGTTATAACTCAAGATCAATGCAACAAAGACCGCCAGCGCATCCGTTGGGATCTTGAGGAGACCGAAAAGGATCTCGGACTTTTTCATTGGCAATAGTGTACTACGATATACTTCTGTTTAGGCCGCTGTAGCTCAGTTGGTAGAGCAGCTCACTTGTAATGAGCAGGTCGCCGGTTCGAGTCCGGCCAGCGGCTCCAGCCTTCGCTCCTCTGTAGAGGAGCTACGGCTGGCAGGCCATTAAAACTTGATTCTTCCTTCCGTAAAGCCAATAATACAGATCCTGCTCTTTGGATGGTCGCCCACCTTCGCTCTTTGCTTCGCAAAGAGCTACGGCGGGCAAGCCCCGTACTATAAACCGAGGGCCTGCCCACTGAAGCTCCGAACGAAGTGAGGAGCGCAGGTGGGAGGAACATCCGGGCATCATCGGAACGCCATGCGGGTAACACCCGTCGCTGTACGATATATCAGGTAAACGTGCAGTAGGACCAGTGCCACAGAGACGAAGCCCGTACCACTCCATCGTCCACATCGGATGACCAAGTATGGGAATGAAACGCCTCGGGAACCGAGGGCATCTGCTACCAAACTACGATCGGCTTGCCGGCCGTAGCCTTGGCGGAGGCTGGTAAACTCATGGTGATGCAAGGAGGGTTTGGGTGTGTGGGAATATCCCTGGTTCCGGGGATCCACGCGCTCCTCCGCACAGTGCCCCGTAGCGACCTTCGGTCTGCTACCGGGGTCGAGGCATACGAGCAATCGGTGCCCCAGATAGATGACCATCGGACCGCAGTAGCAGACGCTTCGCGTCGCTACACGGTACCACAGAACCCGGAGTACAGAAGAGCAGGACAAAGTGGCCCCTTCAGAGGGCCATTTTTTAAATGAACTAACGCACCATCCGCAGCGGGGGATCCTTCTCCGCTCCGGGCGCAGTCACGGTCACCCGTCGGTCATCTCCAAGAGAGATAAAGTAATTTGTTCCACCGTTATCACGATCCGCCAAAGGATCCCGTACAACTTCGGACAGGTATTTTTCTTTTAAGGAGGAAAGGACAACCCCATCACAGGACATGTCATAGACACAAATCTCCTTCTCATCTGATAAAAGCTCTGGAGGGAAATCTCCATTATGATCCACAGCATACTGGTATACCGCCGTTAGGATTTCATCAAGATGAGCCTGACGTTCCGCATCTCGTGCAGAACCCATTTGCTTTGTCGGATTAATCGCGACGATGACAATCGACACCAAGATCGCGATAATCCCAATAACGAGCAGAAGTTCGATGAGTGAAAAATTTGTGCGTTCCATAGGAAGAAAATATACCATACTCACCAACCGCGTAATCCCTGCTATTCTATTTGTGATGAAATATGCCCTTGTCTCTGTCTCCGATGCTACAGGGTTTATTCCAGTCGCACGAGGATTAACAAAGGCAGGCTATACGATCATCGCCACGACCGGTACAGGGAAGATCCTGCGCAAAAACCGTATTCTCTTTACTCCTGTAGAAACATTTACAGGCACACCGGCGCTTTTTGGCGGACGCGTCAAAACCCTCCATCCCCGCCTCCTCGGCGGGATCCTGTTTCATCGTACAAAACATAAGAGGGAGGCACATGAACGCGCCATCCCTCCGATCGATCTTGTCATCGTCAATCTCTATCCATTCGCAGAAAAACCCACCATCGAGAACATCGATATCGGCGGTGTAACCTTGCTCCGTGCCGCTGCCAAAAATTACGACGCGGTCACGGTTGTCTCCGACCCGGATGATTATCAGCATGTTATCAAAGAAATTAAAAAAAAAGGAAATACCTCCCTACAAACCCGCAAAACTTTGGCGGCAAAAGCGTTCTCTCTCACGGCATCATACGACGCCAAGATTGCGAGAGTTCTCTCGACTGTGGCGGAACTTCGCTATGGGGAAAATCCTCATCAGCAAGGATGGTTTTATCAAAAGAAAGGATGGAATCTCCTCCAAGGAAAACCCTTAAGCTATTGCAATATCATTGATGCCGATGCGGCGTGGTCACTCGCGAGCGATGTTCAAAAACCAACCGCCGTGTGTATCAAACATGCCACACCCTGCGGGGTTGCCTCCCACAAAAATATCTCTGAAGCATTTCAGCATGCCTACGATGCGGACCCCCTTTCTGCATTTGGAGTCGTTATCGGACTCAGTCGCCTGTGCCCCCCATCCATCATCCAACGGATTGTCGATCAGAAAATATTCGTGGAAGTGATCATCGCGCCGGGATTTGAAAGGAGAGCTCTAATGTTGCTCAAAGAACGACCGAATATACGAGCGATAAAAATGCAGAATGTCGAACGCACAATTCAGAATGTCGAACGCAATCGCTCGGCATTGGGAGGAATGTTGGTGCAAACTTCTAATACCCACATCCTCACCAAAAAAGATTTGCAATGCGTGACCAAAAAAAAGCCGACTCCCGCAGAACTCATTGACCTTCTCTTCGCGTGGTATGTCGTCAAACACACGCTCTCTAATGCGATCGTATTCGCGAAGAACCAGACCACTCTCGGTATTGGCTCCGGGCAAACAAGCCGCATCGATGCCGTGAGTATTGCCACTCTCAAGGCGAAGCGCTCCGGCAAAGAATTGGCCGGTGCCGTCATGGCAAGTGACGCGTTTTTTCCGTTTCCCGATTCCGTCAATGCT
The DNA here is from genome assembly GCA_016196225.1 of Candidatus Peregrinibacteria bacterium. Lineage (GTDB taxonomy): Bacteria > Patescibacteriota > Gracilibacteria > Peribacterales > Peribacteraceae > JACPXZ01. The sequence goes on along the minus strand of JACPXZ010000029.1, from coordinate 24,313 downwards.
GCAGCCGATCTCGGCATCACTGCTATCATTCAACCGGGAGGATCCAAGCGGGATGAGGAAGTTATTGCAGAGGCGAATGCACGAGGAATTGCGATGGTTTTTACGGGAGTCCGGGCATTTAGGCATTGAACCATTGCTTACGCAAATGGATATTGCCCCCCTCTCCCTTACCCTCTCCCCGATGGGAGAGGGAAATTCTTATAGTGTTCGCCGTCCTTTGAGCGCCTCCCCCAAGGTCACCTGATCGGCAAACTCAATATCCGCTCCCATCGGGAGTCCATGAGCTAATCGCGTGATCGAGGGGACGATATCTTTCAACTTCTGCTGAAGATATACCGCCGTTGCCTCTCCCTCAGTATCCGGATCGGTCGCAATGATCACCTCCCGAATCTCTCCACTCGCACAACGATCAATCAGTTCTTTGATGCGCAGTTGCTCCGGTCCCATCCCATCAATGGGAGAAAGAACGCCATGAAGAACGTGATAGACCCCCTGATATGTTGTTCGTTCAAAGGCGACGACTTCCAAGGGCTCCTCGACGACGAGTACCATCCCCCGATCCCGGGAGGCATCATCGCATACCATACACCGCTCCCGTACCGTCACCATCTGGCAAACTGTGCAATACTGCAGATCTTTTTTAAGCTCCGAGAGCGCCTTCCCCAACCCTTCCGGAGAAGCACGGCGGGACCGCAGGAGATGAAACGTCAGCCGTTCAGCAGATTTTGGGCCAATCCCGGGGAGTTTGGTCAATTCTTCAATAACCTTTTGGATCGAGGAGGGGAGTATCGACATCAGCTGCAGCATACCCATGGAGAAGTGCCTTGAGAATGGAACCAAGGAATATTCATTTATGATCCTTCGATACGCCCTTCGGGCTACTCAGGATGACGGATGACGTTTATTTGACATATCCATTAATAGGCGTAGAGTGCAGATTTCGATGGAGACTAAACCTCTACCCGAAGCCGAAAAAGAGCCTTCGATCAAAAAGGCGCCGAAGGAACTCTCCCGCATCCAACAATGGACGCGCACTGCCGCCGTGGGGCTCCTCCTCCCTCTTGTCGGAGCCACTATAACAACAGCCTCCTTCGAACGATCGCACCATCCCGTCGCACCGGTATCCGCTTCTGATCCGGAGGCCACTGCAATCCCCGGTACCCTCAATGAGGAACGCGCTTCAAACCCCAACCTTACCGAAGACGCGTACCTCGATCTCCTCGCCTCCCGGCTCACCACCCCAGAGCTCCTTGACCGTTTTTTTCGTGAAAAGCTGGAACATATGGATGACGACGTCGGCCAACGGATATTCTTCCTCATAGAGAAGAAAAACGATTATTGGCAAACACCGGCAGAAACGGTACGGAGAGTTCAACGGGTGACACGGCGTGAAATCGATAGAACGGATGGCATCAAAGTGGTAAAGAGAGACGTTCTTGTCATGCGCGGCGATTGTGAGGACTATGCATTCCTCGCACAGGAAGTTTTGTGGCGGCAAGGAAAAGTTTCCCACACGGTCTCTATTCCGGAGAACACGGAAGAAAACCATGCCTTATGTGTTTGGATTGAACGACGGCCGGATGGGCGGTTTGATGGATACACATTGGACCAGTCGGGAGTAACTCGAAACGGGACATTCATCAGTCATTCCCTTCAACGGAGCACGAAGCGTGGTGATGATGAAGGATTCGATTCGCTGCAAAAGGCATTCAACGCGGCAGTATCCTACCCGGGGAACCCCGAATCATACGATTCGAATTCACTTTTTATTCCTATTCTTCGAGTACGCGGATCTGTCCCGTACAAAGATGCCGTGACGATCCATGCCTTCGACCCCGATGCCCCCCATCTCCCGAGTTATCTTGATTTTTTAATAGCCATGGGAATAAGCGCCACGACGTATGGCACATATCGGTTCACCCAACGCCGTAAAGAAGGAGAGACCTGGAAGGAATACTTCACTAAATTTCGATTGGTATAAGGAATATTCATTATTATTCCTTCCCTTGCTGCAAACGCCGCAGAGTTTCTCGATCACGGATCCGATGACGTTTATCATGGCGCTTGCGACCGCGCCCAAAACCAAGAACGATCTTAATGAATTTCCCCGCGCGGACTTCTAATGGAATAACTGCCACCCCTTTTTCTTGCAGTGCCCGTTTCATTTTTTCGCCTTCACTCTTCCTCAAAAGCAGCACACGATCCTGTGTGGGATTGTATCCTTCCAGTTGGGCAAAGGGATACGCCGCAATGGTGGCACTCCGAAGGACGACATCTGCCCCTCGCATGGAAACATATGACCCCGCGATGTGTACCTTGCCTTGCCGGCAAGATTTCACTTCCGGCCCCGAGAGGATAAGCCCGGCCTCAACAGTCTCCAGGATCTCATAATCGAATCGGGCACGAGAGTTTTTAGCCACAATTTTCACAAGCCTAGTGTAGGGACAGAGAACCGATAGAACAGCCTCATTTCGCCAATACCGGCAATTGACAAATGGCGTACTTTCTGTAGAATGACCAACGTCAACTCCTTCTCTCCTTCATCTCCCTGCACTGACCACGACTATCAGTTCAGCGAGATGAGGGAGGGCCGCCCCCCGTGTGGGGGTGCAAATTATAAGGGTGTTGGCAAAAATAATCGGGCTTCTTGCCCTTCACTTAAAGTGGCGAGAAGCCCTTTTTACGTTCCATTTTTTCGACGCCGCAGGGAAAGAATTCCCCCCATACATGCCGCCAGAACCCCGAATGACATCATTACTCCCGACTGCGGAAGCGTCGGTGTTTCTCCAATCAGAGCAGCACCAGGAGTTTCCGTAGTCACCATTTGCTCTTCCGCCATGGATGAAACGGAAGATGATACTTCCGATACTTTCGGCTCCTCTTGTAATACCTGCTTAAGTTCCTCTTCAAAATTATCCAAGTTATGCTGCTCATCAAATTCTTCCACCATCGCACGCGTTTTATTCGCAATACGATCAAAACGGGCCTGCGTTTGAGGAGGAACGTATCGTCGGTTGGCAAGTGTGTTTTTGGAGATCGTTTCCCGCGGCACAAGGTATGCCTCAAGAGGAACGACTCCTTCGTATACCCCATATATTCCCAGTGCCACAAAAACGCCGGCGCCTGCACCGAGTAATTGCTTCCAGAGAGGAGGGGAGATATTTGTCATGTGTTTCCTACCAGTATAGCAAAAATAGGTCTTTACGGCAACCCCCTTCGACGTAAGCTGCTTTTATACTTGCTTGGTTCCATGGCGGAAGAACGTTCTACCGGACAAGAGAAATCCGTCTCTTGCACGCCAGGAGGCAAACGTTGATCGTATCCAAGGATAATAAGATCGGGATGAATGTTCCTCACGGGAACAAGAAAGTCTTCGCTTTCCCCCAGGATCACCTGCGCATCGGGGAATGCTTTTTCCACCGCGGACTTTCGTTCCTTTTGCGACTCCGATGCCGAGCGCCCCTTAATGCGTTCCACATTACTATCACGCGCGATAACGATGTGTAATTCCCCGCGCTTTCGGGCCTCATTCAAAAAAAAGAGATGTCCCGGGTGAAGTTGATCAAATGTTCCAAATACGAGAATTTTCATAGATATATGGTAAACCCATCATATGGGTCCACCAATTATCAAATCCCAATCACCAATCACACAATCACCAAATAATAACCAATTTCCCAAATCCCAAAATGGAGGGGTGGCGCGCCACGCCTGCGTGCCGGAACGCCGGCACTCCGGCGTGCAGGCACGGGGGGTGAAGGGGAAGGCCATGCTGCGAAGCAGCGAGTCGACGAGGAAACCCCGAAACCTTGGAGGGGTTGACGAGTTGACACATGGCCGGGTGGAGTGAAGTTCTGGCGCGCCGGCGTTTTGGCTCCACCTTTTTCGCCGGAAAAAGGTGGAAAAGAAAACACATTGCTAACGCAAATGGATAATGACCCCCTCTCTCCTTCGTCAGGCTCAGGACAGGCTCTAACCCTCTCCCCGATGGGAGAGGGAAACAATACAGAGAAAATTAAAGGTCAATCACATACAACCTCTTTTCATCGAGCACGTACAATCGGGCATCATCGGGATCGACATACAGATCTTGCAATTCTCCGACTTGATCGCCTTCCAGTACAAATTGCTTGATGTACGTGGCTTCACCGGAGACTCCGCTGTCGCCAACCACAATAACCCGCGCATTCTTGGGATCAAGGAAGTAAAAATTCCCGTCAAAAGACTTAAAGATCTTCGTGACATTCTCAAAAACACCTTCCGGCGCCTGACGAACGACAAACGGCTTTACTTCACCACGCAATAATTTGATCACTTGCCCGCCCTTTTTCAGCACATACACATTCCCGTCAACCGTCATATCCAATGCGTCACGTACGTCTCCATTCACATTATATTCGCTTGGAGCGCTATACCGATTACTCAAACGTTCATATTTGTATATCTGATTATTTTCCGGCGAGAGCACATAGAGGTACCGCAGATACCCTTCGATATCCAATCCTGCCACCCAACCCGCCGGATCCTCGGTTTTCATCAGCACCGGCTGAGCGGCAATCGTTTCCACGACGCTGTTATCCATCGTCATGAATACGGCTGTCTGATAACGCGAAAAATACGCTCCGTCCCGGATGAGCTCTTCATTGAGCAGTGACTCAGGGTCATCTAACGCATTCAATACTATCCGGTAAATATTCTGCCGATCAAATACCACAAATTCCCCATCATTGATCCCAACGAGCCCCTTTGCCAATATCGACGTATTTTTTGTTGAAAGATTCACCACAACACGCGGGGTGAGTCGCGAAATATTTTGTATTTCTTCCTGCTTGCTGTGAATGCGATCCAGGAGATCAAGCGCTTCGGTACGAAAAACCCCGCTCTCATTGTTCATCACTTGCTTCGCCTGCTCCTCCGCACGACGTAAAATCGCGTTAGCCGCCTCCGTATCACCAGCCAGTCGCCGCGTGCCCGCTGACCGGATTTGTTCGTCCGTCTGCTCAACCAATTCTTTTAATTCTATTCTCGTCCGTCCCCGTTGACTGGATGTCGTGAGTTGTACGATTGCCCATACGATCAACAGAACTCCGATAACGCCTGCCAAAAGAAACATATGCGCCCGTTGTTTTTTTTGAGGATGACTCATCTCTCTATACCATCGTTCAAGTCCGACATAACATGCCTTGAAAAAACGTGTCCGTAATACTCCTGACCAACATGCCGATGTCATTGTGTAAACAATGCCACTCACTCTCGAGACCAGATTCGTTCCCCATGTTCCTCTTCGCTCACGTCTCAGTGATCCATCACGAACCGAGGAGACTGGTTTTTTTTCTCCCTTGATGCTCATCGTACCGATTACCGCATACTCTTTTTCGGACTCCAGCGTACGGGTGATTTCGTCAATCATATCTGCCCCGTGCTCCGATATTTGTGACAACTGTGTCGGCGTTAATGCGCGAAGTAATCGTTGCGAAGACAGAACAATGACATCCCGGTCCTCAACTGTTCCGCTGGCAATATGGACAAATCCCGGAATTGCTTTGCCTTTGGAGTGTTCGGTAATTTGACTGGCCGTCCCCCGGCGAATGACATACGCCTCTCCGCGACCCGCATGCGAAACATGAAGCGCACCATCCGGCTCCAGGACCGCGAGCAACATGTGAACGTCTTCGATCGCGCCGGTCACCAGCATTCCCTTAACAAGACCGTTGATTTCTTTGAGTGTCCCATCCAACCGCCCCTCGGTTTCGCCCTCCGCCTCCAATAATGCGTGTTGTATGACGCCACTACATTCTTTTTCCAATGTTTTGCTTTCCCGACTCCTCCCCTGGATTTGCATCAAGAGACACACCCGTTCATCACTTTCCGAATCCCAAGAAAGTGCCACCAGTGCCGTATCACGAGGACACTGTGTGCGCCCCGTTCGGATTTGCACATCCATACAAGGGGCCATGGTATCGAATCCTTTGCGCATAGACAAGAGAGAGGGGATCTGTCGGGAGATCGACGTTTGATTTTCTCTGTTTAGCCATACATACCACCATCGCAATACGCAGGGAAAATCAAAAATAAAATATAAAAATTTGTTTTAAACAAGCCAAAAAAACATACTCATAACAAAATATACTTGCGTTATATGCTTCTCGGGCGTACACTGGGATCTTCGTATTTAAATTACTCAGTTCTCACATATTTCTATGGACATAAAGAAGAGGAGATTGAACAATGCGCCTCCGGCGCAACAATCAGACAAACCCTCCTCACTTCGGATGTACCCTCTCGGGGGCTTTGAACAAGTCGGCCGCAATTGCTTTGTCGTCGAAGTGGATGGCGATATTTACCTCATCGATTTGGGTCTGCAGTTTCCTGACGAAGATATGTTGGGAATCGACTATCTTATTCCTGATATCTCGGCATTACGCGGACGGGAACATCGCATCCGCGCAATTCTCTTTACCCACGGTCATCTTGACCACATCGGTGCCGTTCAACATTTGCTTCCCGCTCTCCACTATCCTCCCTGCTACGGGACAAAACTCACGATGGCGTTCGTCCGCAAACGCCTGGATGAAGAAAAACTTACATCCAAAGTATCCCTGACCCCCGTCCCGTATTCCAAACGCATCCGAATCGGGAAAATCGAAGTTGAATTTCTTCGGGTTACCCATAGTATCCCCGATTCCGCTGCCATTGCTCTCCATACCCCTTACGGAACGATCGTCCATACGGGAGACTTTAAATTCGATCTGACTCCTCTTAATGAACCGCCGGCGGACTTTCAGAGATTCGCCGAACTCGGCGAAAAAGGCGTCCTTGCCATCATCGCCGATTCCACGAATGCGACAAAGCCGGGACACAGCCCGAGTGAAAAAGAAATCTCCGAGATCCTTCTGCGTCTTATCCGCGAAGCAAAGGGTCGTGTCATTGTTTCGACGTTCAGCTCACTCCTCAATCGTATTCAACAAGTCATTGATCACGCCAAAACATTCAATCGAAAAGTTTTTGTCTCCGGTCGCAGTATGAACACCAATATTGAGATTGCGCAAAACCTTGGGTTTCTCCGTGCACCGCGAGGAATGATACGAGAGGCGAGTCCCGCAATGGATCGTCTCCCGGATAACCAAGTGTTGATTTTTGCAACAGGGAGTCAGGGGGAAGAAGCGGCAGGTCTGGCCCGAATGGGACTAGGGACCCACCGCCACATCGCCATTAAAAAGGGAGATACCGTTATCTTAAGCAGTAATCCCATCATTGGGAACGAACGAGCCGTCGCCAAAGTCATCAACAATCTTCACCTCAAAGGCGCCACGGTCAAAACCAATGCCGAGCTCGCACTCCATGTGACCGGTCACGGTCACAGCCGCGACATTCTCCTTATGCATAGACTCGTCCGCGCCCGTCATGTCATCCCCGAACACGGTGAACCGCATATGCGCCATGCCCATGGAGACCTTGCCCGAAGCATCGGCTATCAAGAGAATCAAATCCATCAACTCGTCAATGGTGAAATCCTCGAGTTTGATCTCCAAGGAAACGCACGGAAGAGCAAACAGAGATTTTCTGTCAATGACGTGATCATTGATGGCAAGGGGAGCGCCGGTGAAGGACAGCGCGTGATGAATGATCGGAAAATCATGAGTTCAAACGGCACCGTTGTCGTTTTACTGCGTATCTACCAGGATAGTAAGCGCCTTGTGGGAGACCCCGATATGATCTCCCGCGGACTTTTGTATGGGTCCGAACAACAGGAAATTTCACGAGAGGCGATCCAGTGTTCCCGCAAGGCGTACGAAGAAGCAGTTGCAAGAGGAGAGATCGACCGCAAAGCCATTAAACGCGCGATCCAGGGCGCTCTCTACCGCTATTTTGATCGGAAGTTGAACCGTGAGCCCATGCTAGTCCCACTTATTGTTGAGGTATAATCTATTCCCATGGACTCTCTTCTTCGCAGCGCACTTGAGCGTGCCTCCACCCAAGTACTCAATCTTCTTCCGCAAGCAGTGCTTACCGCTTTGGTCCTCCTTGCCGGTATCGTGGCGGCATCATTCGTCTATTTTATCTGCATGCGGATTTTTGCGGTCTTTGCCGTGGACAAAATCGCGGCTAAAACCCCGCTGCACCGGCTTCTCCAGAGCATCGGCATCCATAAGACTATTTCACAGATCATCGCGCTCCTCTTCTTTTGGACCACGATCTTTTTTACTCTGGTCTTCGCAGCCGAACTGCTTGATCTCCCCCAAGTCTCGCACGTTCTTGCGATCATCACCCGCTTCATCCCTCAACTCATTGCCGCCCTCCTGCTCCTTGTTTCGGGGATGATCCTTGCTCGCTTTCTTCAGACACTCGCCCGACAGGCTATCGAACACCTCGAGATCGGCTACGCACGCTTTGTCGGACAGGTGGTCTACATTGTCATTTTGATCCTCGCCATCATTGCCGCATCCGAGCAACTCGGATTCGACCTTTCGTTCCTGACCAGTAACGTCCTCCTGGCTATCTTCGCTATTCTCCTCATTGTAGGGATTGGCTTTGTGATTGCCGCCAGGTCCATCCTCGAAAACATCGTCGCATGCTACGAGCTCAAATCCCACATCGCAATCGGAGATGTCATCGAAATCAATAATCTGAGTGGTGCGGTGAAATCATTTACCTTTACCAGTGTCATCCTCGAACAACATCACAAACGTACGGTCCTCCCGGCAGTGTTCTTCTTTACGCACCCTTATACCATCTCGTAACCATGCCCGCCTCGGATGCAGCGTTACGCCCCATTATTATTTCCATTCCTCATGCCTCCTCTCGCATCCCAGAGGAGATCGCTCATCTTGTCCTGCTCTCGCCGAATCAGATGAAAGAGTACACGGACCTTTACACAGATCGCATCTTTACGATCGATCGCGTCTATACAGTCAAAGCGGCATTTTCACGGGTGATCGTGGACGTCAACCGCGCACCGGACGATATCTCCAAAGAATACGGCGAAGCCGCCGAAGGTGTGACTGTTCATACCACCTGGGATGGCAAGAGTGTCTACTCGCAGGAGCCCACCGAAAAACAAATTGAGGATCTTATTGCCAAGTACCACACGCCATACCATGACCAGATTGACGACTTTATCGCCTCCGCGCAGTTCCTCATCGATTGTCATTCATTCCTCCCCATCGGGCCCCGCCTCAAAGCGGACAGCGGTGTCCCTCGACCGGATATTAACCTTGGGAATATGAATTATTCGTCCTGTTCGCGCACGCACACAATGTTCTTCCGGGATTTTTTTCAAAACAGGGGATACTCCGTCTCCATTAACTTTCCATATACCGGCAAGTACATCCTCGGTCACCACTGCCACCGACGCCGTATCCCGACTTTTCTCGTTCCCGGCATCCAGATCGAGATCAATCAGGGATTGTATGTAAAAGCAGATTCGCTCGAACCCATTCCTGCGCGCGTCGATGAATTCCATGAGTTGTTTGAGAGATTGGTCGATGAATTTATAAAGAGTTTTTAGACACTTCGATGATTTTCCCTTGTACTCCCCATCCCTCGAATGGGGTCCAACCACATTTGCTATGGAGGTCCTTCCCATGGATCACCCACTCCTGATCCAAATCTACTTTTACCTGCCACTCGTCTTTCTTTTTTTCTAATCCAAATATTTTATTGGGATTTTCGAAACACAATCGTTCAATGTTTCGGATTTTAAACTCTGGATTTCGAATTTTTCTTAAGGGATGCGGCCACTTTCCATTCACCACCGTGAGTAATAACGGAAGCATTGTCTCAACCCCCGGTACACCCGAAGGGGGATGATCTGACTTTTTTTCTTCCACCGTATGCGGAGCATGATCTGTTGCAATGCAATCAATGGTCCCATCGAGGATACCTCCCCATAACGCCTCCTGATGATCCAACGTGCGGAGCGGGGGATTCATCTTGCCAAACGCACCCAATATCTCCTCATCCTCCATCGACAAAAAGAGATGATGGGGAGCCGCTTCGCAGGTGACCGTGAGTCCATCCTTCTTTGCTTGCTGTACAAGACGCAGTCCCTGCTCCGTTGAGAGATGCGCAATATGAAGATGGGTGCCATACATGCGCGCCATCGTAATCGCATCATGAACGGAGCGCTCTTCGGATTCCGGCGGGCGGCGCGGGTCGCGGGCATTGACCAAAGGATCTTCACAATGGGCCACAAGCGGCACGTTCATTGCTGCACAAATGCGGAACACGTCTTTGATGACCGCCACATCGATTTTTTGATTCCCCGTAGAGTGATCCAAATACACTTTTACCCCTGCACATCGACTTTGTAATGATTCATATGCGGCCTCCTTCCATAAGGCCAAAAATTCTTCGAGATGCTCGTCACTGGTCATCCCAAAGAAAAATCGAATATCGGTATCCCGTATCTGCGCCGACCGCGCCACTTTATCTTTTAACGCAACACATGTTGTGGTCGGAGGATTGGTATTCGGCATTTCGCACACAGACATCACTCCTCCTGATCGTGCCGACGCCGATTCACTCACCATTGTTCCTTTATGTTCAAAACCGGGTTCCCGGAAATGAACGTGACAATCAATAAGCCCCGGCAGTGTTTGAATATTTGTCATGCTTTGCCCAGCATCATGGCCAGAAGCGCCATTCGCACAGTCACCCCGTTTCGCACTTGCCGAAAATACGCCGCATTGGGAAGAGGATCGACGTCCAGAGAAATTTCCCCCACGCGCGGAAGCGGATGCATCACGGTGATGTTCTTTTTTATAAGATCGCGGGCACAGAGTACGTATATTCCCTTAAGGCGTTGATATTCTTTTTCATCAGAAAAACGTTCTTTCTGGATACGCGTCATATAGAGAACATCCGCAGAGAGAGCATCCTCCATCTTTTCTCGTTCCTCAAATATCACTCCCCGCTCCCGTAACGCATCGCATATCTCCGCCGGCATGCGTAGTTCTCGCGGTGAAATCAATGTCAAACGGACACCGGTATACAGGCTCAAGAGAAGACTGAGTGAATGGACAGTCCGTCCATTCTTAAGATCTCCAACCATCGCAAGATGTATTCCATCAATACCCGAACGCTCCTTGCGGATCGTCACAAGATCGAGTAATGCCTGTGTCGGGTGTTGTCCTCGCCCATCTCCCGCATTAATAAAAGGTATCGGACTGACGAGCGCCCCACGTGCGGCGCTTCCGACTTCTGCATGGCGCATACAAATAATATCTGCATACTGTCCGACCACCCTGATCGTATCTTCGATGGATTCTCCTTTGTAAAGAGAACTGAATTGCACACTCTCCGTACTGATCACCCGTCCCCCAAGCCGGTACATCGCGGTGGCAAAACTCAAATGCGTACGCGTGCTGGGTTCGTAAAAAAGATTGGCAAGAATCTTCCCATGCAGCCGATCATCGCCCCCTTTTTTTAGAATTCCTTCCATCTGCTCCGCTTCCTTGAGAAGGATGTCCGCATCCCTGCGTGACAGTTGTTCGATAGATACGAGATGTTCAAATGAAAGGGTCATGTTCGCAAAGAGTATACTTGGCTCATGTCCACCAACAAGGTCGCGATCTCCACCCTTTGGCAGATCGCGAGTCAGTGCACGATGGCGGTCCTCTCCATTATTACCGTCAAACTGGTGGCAATCGGTTTAAGCAAAGAACTCGCCGGGATGTATAACTCCGCGTACGGATACTTACAGCTTTTTGGTATTCTCGCAGATTTTGGTCTCTATGCGGTTGGTGTCCGGGAAATGGGTCGCGCAAAAAATCCATCGATTGTCCTCGGACATCTCCTGATTCTCCGCATCGTTATACTTATTATTTCAATCGGCTGTGCTCTGTTCTTCGTATGGATCATTCCATCCTGGCGTGAGTCTCCACTCCCCATAAGTGTCACGATCGCTTCTCTCGTCCCATGTTTTACACTCCTCGCTGGGATCTTTCGCACCGTCTTCCAAATACACTACCGCATGCATTACGTGTTCATCGCCGAGGTTACCCAGCGCATCATCACGGTATTTTTGATTGGACTTGTTTTGTTTCTCGGTGTCCGCGGGACAGAGGATACCCGCATCCTATACTTTTTCTTGCTTGTAGGAGGAATCGGCGCATTGATACTTTTCGTCCTCTCCTTCCTCTTTAGCCTTCTTATTCTTCGTCCACAGATTGTATGGGATATTCACACTCTTTTACATCTCCTCAAACGCGCGGCGCCATTCGGAATGGCGTACCTCTGCATTGCCTTCTATCGCCAGTTTGATACCACACTCATCGCGCTTCTCCGTCCCGATTTTGCCATCCAGAATGCCTACTACGGATTTGTCGTCCGGGTCACGGACATGGCATTTCTCATCCCGACATTTCTTTTAAACTCAGCTCTCCCGCTTTTCCCTGATGGAAGCACAAAGTCCCCGCATCAAACAAGAAATATTTTGGAACGAACATTTATCGCCATACTGATCCTCGGCACCATCTCCTTCCTCTTTGCCTTCCTCTGGCCCCGACCTCTCATGCAGCTCCTCACTACGCAGTCATACCTCAGTACGTTGACCTCTCCCGGCTCCGACTCCGCACTCCGTATCCTTGCAGTCACGATGCCTCTCAATGGGATTATTCTCTTTGGTTTTTATATTCTCCTCTCTCATCATCATTGGCAACCGCTCACTCGCGCACTCGCCTTTGGCGCCCTCCTTTCGTTCTCCCTCAACCTCATCCTCATCCCAGCACTCGGATTTATCGGCGCCAGTCTTACTTCAGTCGTTGTCCATATCCTCCTCGCCATACACCTGTATTCCGTCGCCTATCAAACAACATTCATCACTCTCCCCAAGGCGACCACGTATGCTTGGTTACAATTTTCCTTCCTTCTGGCCGCCACTTTGTGGGTTGCCCGTCCGTTCCTTACGTCCGAAATCCCCACAATCATCGGTCTGACACTCTGCACCGTCCTCATGGGGCTCTTTTTTGTTGGGACGGGACTCCACAAGACCCTAAAAGCACTCTGAATTTATTTCTGCTATACTCTCACTATGGGACTCGTGTTTTCTTCCGTTATCACCCTGTTTCTCCTGACGGGGAACGCATCCGCACAGGAGGTACAAAACATTTCCTTTTCTCCCTATCCTCAACCCGACGGCTCTTTGGACACTGAAGTGACATGGGATCCTCCTGCAGATGTTCATCATATTGCCGAATATCGGATGTACCAGATTCGGGGAACGGGACAAGGGATCGGTTCCCCGCAGCGTCTCCCTTCTTCTGTTTCGTCTCTTCGCATCACGGATGTCCCTTCGGTCGGTCCGTTCGGAGTTTCTATTCAGATTGTCTGGAAGGACGGACGTCTCTCCCATGGTGCGTTTGCATCGATCGGTGAGTCCAATTTCCTCGCTTCGGTCACGTCACCTGCTTCTTCCGTGAGACTTTCTCGAAAGGATTTGGGTATGGTATTCTTTGTTATTATTGCCGGAGCAGTGGTCGGTACGTTCAGTGTCCGTCTATTCTTTAGAGCATAAGCAACGTATCATGGGCCACTTATGTTTTGGCGTACCGGGATTATTACTGGTTTTCTCTTTGTTGTTCTCACTCTCACTGTACGAGAGCTCTTCCTTGTTCCGAGTGGAGATTTGAGGATCCATACTCTCGATGTGGGACAGGGGGACTCTATTCTTCTCGTCAGTCCTTCGGGGAAAAATATTCTTATTGACGGCGGGCCGGATACGTCGGCGCTCGAACATCTTGGCAAATACCTCTCTTTTTTTGACCGGAGGATTGATCTCCTTATCCTCACACATCCCGACTTGGATCATATCACCGCATTACCCGATATCCTCAAACGGTATCGGATTGAAACGATCCTCCTCACCGGTATTCAAAAAAATAATGCGCCACGGTACGAATCATTTTTGTACCAAATCACTCAACACACGCCATCGATTATCGTCGCCGACCCCGCCAAAGATATTGATATCGGCGATGGTCTCATCCTCGATATCATTTGGCCTCCCCGCTCCACCGCCCGAACCAAACCATCCAAAGCTAATAACACATCCGTGGTCATACGAGCAGTATTTGGATCCGGGAGCATCCTCCTTACGGGAGATATCGAAACAAAAGCAGAGATGGAAATCCTTATGTCGGGTGCCGATATCCGTTCGGATATTCTTAAGGTTCCCCATCATGGGAGCAGAACGTCCTCATCCACCTGGTTTCTCCTCGCCATCAAACCGGCACTCGCCATTGTATCCGCTGGACGTGATAATCAATTTGGGCATCCTCACCTGGAGGTAATGGAGCGGTATCGCCATTTTGGCATCCCTGTCCGCAATACTGCAGAGGAGGGGACAATATCTCTTTCGTTCCCGTAAGCCTATAATGGCTTTATGAAGGTCCTCCTTTTGCTCGCGGGACAATCGACCCGTTTTTGGCCTTTGAGCGAAAAATCACTCTTCCCCATTTGCGGGAAAACCGTCCTTCATCACCAACTCGACTGCCTTCGGCGGGCCGGACTTCGCGACATTATGCTGGTCGGCGGAGAACACAACAAAAAAAAGATCCAGGAACTCTTCCCCCAACTGCCGTTTATTCAACAAAAAACGTTGGCCCTCGGTATGCAGGGAGCACTCTTAAGTTCCCTTCCCCATCTCAAAAAGGGACCCTTCATGGTCGTGAGTGGGAATGATGTCATTGAGCCATCCGGTTACAAAGCTCTCATAGCCTCTGCGTCTATAAAGGGAGTGGATGGTTCCATCCTTGCGAAAAAAGTTGATCGGTATTTCCCGGGAGGCTATCTCACACTTAACGGTAACCGCATTACTAATGTTGTTGAAAAACCGGGCGACGCCAACAAACCCAGTGATTGGGTAAACATTGTTGCTCATGTCCACAACAATCCTGACCTTCTTTTAAAAATACTTAAAAACACAAAGACTTCTCGTGATGACGCATACGAAGTTGCACTCTCTACTCTTTTTAAAGAACATCACTACCGCGCGGGCCTTTATAAAGGATGGTGGCAACCGATCAAATACCCCTGGCATCTGTTAGACCTCCTCCCGTATCTTCTTCATGATGTCTCTGTTCAACAGATCCATAAAACAGCGGTCATTCATCCAACAGCTACTGTTGAGGGAAACGTCATATTAGAAAAAGGAGTTCGGGTCTTCGCTCATGCCTCAATTGTCGGCCCGTGTTTTATTGGGAAAGGGAGCATCGTTGCCAACAATGCATTGGTACGGGAGTCCAGTGTGGGAGAGGAATGCGTCATTGGGTACAGCACAGAAGTCGCCCGCTCTGTTCTTCATAATACAGTCTGGACTCATAAAAATTATATTGGTGATAGTATTATTGGAGAAAATGTTGCTTTTGGAGCAGGGACCATCCTCGGCAATTTTCGCCTCGACGAGGATACTGTGTATTCGCTCGTAAAGGGAGAACGCCTCTCAACATATCGAAAAAAAATGGGGGCGGTGATAGGTAATGACACCCGGATTGGGATCAAGGTTGGGGTTAACCCGGGGATAAAAATAGGAGGAGCAACATTTGTAAGTGGAGGAGGATTTGTCACTGAAGATATTCCCAGTGAGACATTTGTTTCGTGGGAAAAAGGGACAATGAAGATGGTAAAAAATAAGAGCCGTATCAGTAATAAGAGGAATTTTGGATAAAAAAGTTATCCACACCCCCTGTGGAAAGCCCCTCACAGTCCCATCACCACCCCTATCGCCTTTATCCACATAATTTTTTTGTTCTTGGCTTACTACAGAGGAGAATTGAAAATTGAATACGGGTGGCTTTTGGGAATAGGTTTTCCACGAGTTTTCCACACCCCCCCCACACACAGAATGTGTTCATAAAAAAATAAAATCGAATATACAAGCCAAAAATAGAACCTTGCCTCGATATTCTCCACTATAATAGACTGTAAATGTGTACTACTAGGAAGACCCCCTGATGACGACTAATGTAATAAGAAGAGATAATATACTATTATATTCATATGAAGTTTTCGTGCAAAACCTCGGATATCCTTAACGGAGTGCAATTGGTGAGTCGCTCTATTAGCAACTCTCAAACTCTTCCGATTTTGGGGAACATCCTTATTTGTGCGGAAGGAAAACGGTGTACATTAAGCGCAACAGATTTAGAATTCAGTATTGTTACCTCTTTCGAGACCTCCATTGAGAACGAGGGGGCCATCACTGTTCCTTCTAAGGCAATTCTTAATTTTGCGCAGTATAACTCCGACCCGGAGGTTTTTTTGGAAACCAGCGAGGGGACACATCTTCAGTGTACATCGTCGCACACAAAAACACTGATATCTGGAGAGGCGGCAACCGAATATCCGTCTATTCCGTCCATTAAAAAACAAACATCTTGTTCTCTTGACCCCTCCAGTCTTCTTACCACCCTTAATCTAGTTACATTTACCTGTGCGCGAACCACCCTTCGGCCTGTACTCTCAGGGGTTTATATGCGGTCCGAAAAAGACACCCTTATTTTTGTCGGGACGGATAGCTATCGTTTGTCAGAATATAAACTTAAAGTAAAAAAAGGCGGGGAAGATATTTCCTGTATCGTTCCGGTAAAGATTTTAGATGAGCTAAAGGGTATCTTAACAAAGAGTCCACACCCCGTGGAGATTGTTCTTAGCGCCCAGCAAATTGAGATCACCGTTGACCAGACACGATTTATTTCTCGGCTTATTGACGGAAAATTTCCGGATTATACCCAAATTCTCCCAAAGGAGCCGACAGGAACAATGAGTCTTCCTACACGAGAGCTTCTTACTACCGTTCGACGCATGCATTATTTTGCAAAAGAAATGAATAATAACCTTACGTTTTCTTTCTCTAAAAAAGGAGTAAAGGTAACCACCCCTCAGACGCAAATAGGGAAAGATGAGGCAAGTATAATCGGAGAATTCCATGGAAAAGAGAATAAAATTGCGCTAAGCTCTTCATACCTTCTTGATTTTTTGTCGCATATTGAAGAGGAAAATGTTATCTTTTCATTGACGGATAGCCAACATCCGGCAGTATTCCGTTTGCCGGGGGACTCTGCATTCCTCCATCTCATCATGCCACTCCGTTTGCAAGAGGAATAGTCCGTCATTCGTACACAGCCGCTTTTATGGAGACGTCTCTCCTTCTTTCCCCAGAGACACACGGTGATGTTGTGGGCTTACTCAAAAGCCGGCAGTCTGTCGTGGTTTCGGGACTCAGCAACGAAACAGCCAAAACTCTTCTTATTTGCCATATTCTTACCCAATACAACCAAAGCAGTATTCTTGTTACCGAGTCGCTAGAAAAAGCACATACATTTTCCCATTGGTTGTCGTTTTTTGAGGGAAAGGCGGATGTCATGGTGAGTTCGACGGGAGATGGAATATCCGCGCAGATTCTTCGACAATTTCTTCTCTTGATGCAGGGGCAAGGGGGAGTCTTCATTGTTCCGCGCGCTCTTTGGGATACCCCCCTTCCACTCTTTAGAGAATTTAAAAGGCGCACACTGACACTATCAGAGAAACAAACACTTCCCTTTACTCGATTTATCGAATCTCTCATTGAGATGGGGTACAAGCACTGCCCGGATCATCACTGCAGTCCTGGAGAGTATCGGCGCATCGGGGATACTCTCGAAATTTTTCCGATCCAAGCCCAAAACCTCTTTAAAATCGAGTTTCGTTTCGATGAAATTGAACGTATAACTCCAAAAGGAAAAGTTGAAGTTTTTCCCGTGAGTTTTACACAGACGGAGCTTTTGTCCAAACAAATCCCATCAACTTCCGTTGTTATTATCGATGATCAGGATGATATTCCGTTTTTACCCGATACGGTGAACATTCGGTTTAGTGCATTTCCAGAAGATGTGATGCATCACGTGCACTTGCGGTATCTTTCTGTTCTCAAATTCTACACACTCAACGATTTCCTCAACGATGTCCGGGACAAACTACTCCAGGATTGGACAATTGTTGTTGTCTCCAAACGCATTGAGGAGTTGAAGGGGATTTTTACAGAAGAGAGGATTTCGTTTACCCATACAGAAAAACGTCCCGGGTTTGTTACCCTTGTCTTTTCACAAAAAGAAGACACCCTTCCACACTCGATCCAAAACCCGGATCTTCGTTTGGCGCTTATTACCGACCGGGAAATATTTTCTCTTCGTAAAAGCGGTAAAGAGCGCAGCGTGCAAAAACTTGCGCTTGATTTTATTACTTCTCTTTCACCAAGCGATTATGTCGTGCATATGGAACATGGTGTGGGGCGGTTTGAAGGAGTAACCCAAAAAGTGATTGACGATACCACGCGGGAGTATCTGGAATTGACCTACGCAGAGGGGGATAAGCTTTTTGTCCCCGTTGATCAGGCAGATAAATTAAGTAAGTTTGTGTATGAGGAGGGAGAGGAGCCGGTGCTGACCAGACTTGGAACGTCGCAGTGGCAGAAGGTATCCGAGAAGATTCAAAAAGAAACAGAGCGTATTGCTAAGGAACTCCTCGCCATTTATGCCAAACGTGCAAGTGTCAAAGGGTTTGCATACCATGAAGATACAAACGCACAAAAAAAATTCGAAGAGACATTCCCATATCAAGAGACTCCGGGACAGATCAAAGCGATCGAAGATATCAAACGGGATATGGAAAATGATCACCCCATGGATCGATTAATTTGTGGAGACGTGGGTTTCGGGAAAACGGAGGTTGCCATGCGTGCGGCGTTCAAGGCGGTTCAGGACGGGAAACAAGTGGCGGTGATCGCGCCCATCACCATTCTTGCCGATCAGCACTACCACAATTTTTGTGATCGGATGAAGGGGTTCAATATTCGCATAGAAATGTTGAGTCGCTTCCGGACCAATAAAGAACAGGACGTTATTTTGGAAAAGCTCCGTAAGGGGAACATCAATATTATTATCGGAACGCACCGGTTGCTCCAGGATGATGTGAAATTTTTGAATCTCGGGCTTCTTATTATTGATGAAGAACAGCGGTTTGGGGTTAAACAGAAAGAGAAATTCAAAGAGTTTAGGTCTAATTTAGATATTCTTACCCTCACCGCGACTCCTATTCCGCGAACGCTGAATCTTGGTCTTCATAAACTCCGTGATATTTCCACGATCACGACCCCCCCGCCGGGTCGTCTCCCCATCATCACCGAGGTGCGCAAATATAGCGATGCGCTTACTCGAGAGGCAGTTTTGTTTGAACTTAAACGCCGCGGACAATGTTTTATCCTCCATAATCGTGTCGAAACAATCGATGCATTTGCGGAGAAACTAAAATCACTCATTCCTGAGGCGACCTTTATTGTGGGACATGGACAACTCAAGGCTGACGAACTGGAAGAGCGGATCATGGCGTTTAAGGAGGGGAAGGTTGACGTTCTTGTGAGTTCCACCATTATCGAGAATGGGATTGATCTTCCACGTGCGAATACTCTTATCGTGAATGCTGCGGAAAAATTCGGGCTTGCGCAGTTGTATCAACTCCGCGGGCGGGTGGGGCGGAGTCGTATTCAGGCGCATGCATATTTTCTCTATCATTCCCAAAAACTCCATGAGGATGCCAAGAAGAGACTCCGGGCGATTGTGGAGGCGTGTGAGCTTGGGAGCGGGTTCCAGGTCGCCATGCGCGATCTTGAGATTCGGGGGGCGGGGGAAATATTGGGAGCTGAGCAGCACGGGACGATGCAGACGGTCGGGGTCAGTCATTATTTACGCATGCTCAAAAATGCAGTGGAAGAGCTGAAAGCCGGACGCAGAGGAGTGGTTGAAGCAGTGGAGAATGTAGAGATCCTGCTCCCCATCGAAGCGCTTATCCCGTCCTTCTATATTCCCGATACTGCAGAACGGATCTCGGTGTACCAAAAACTTGCGGGGTCTGACAGTGAGGAAATCCTCAAGGAGTTTGAGAAGGATATCAAAGAAGAATATGGGGAGGCCCCTCTACCGGTTCGCAGTCTTTTCCGCGTGCTTCATCTCAAGCTTGCGTGTCGTAAGGGGGGTGTCCCGCGGGTGAAGATGGAAGCAAAGGACAAAGAGGAAGAGGTAGTGCTCTTTTTGCACAAAGGAGTCACCGCCAAGGAAATCATGCAGCTTGTTCATGTTCATCCCGAATGGCGGATCAGCGGATCAACCCTGCGTATCACCCTGACAGGGTTGCAGAAGGTTGCCGGGAAGAAGGATTGGGTGGAGGAATTGACGCAGGAGATCGCTCTCCTCCAGAAGAAGTCGCAGAAGAGAGAGAAGAAGTAAGTGTCCCCTCCCCCTTGGGGGGAGGGTCAGGGAGAGGGGGTAAATGAACTTCATATTTTTCTTCTTTTTTGGTATAATGCTTTGATGCCTTTAACAAAAACAGAAGAGCTGGAGCGATTACTCTGGAAGCTGAATTTCCTTACGGGGGATGATATGAAAAATATTCTTGAACAGTGCAAAAATGTTCCGGAGGAGGCAATCAATAACGCTATTTTGGTACTCAAAGAGGGAGTAAAAAAACAAGATGAGGTGTTGAAAAAAATCGTAGAGAAGGATCCGCAGTTCCCCAAGAAGTTCGATAGTTTTATGCGAGAGCAGGTTCGTAGTGTTGCGACTATTCATGAGGCGGCAGAACAGAAGCGCGCGGAAGATATTTTTAGTGACCAATAGTTATGTTCATGATTCCATATCAAAACACTCATTGTTTTCCTTCTCTATCCCCGCGTGAGCGGCGGATGTGCCACATGAGTCCGGAGAGCGAAAAACCACAGCCAAAGCCCGTCACCAAAGAAGATCTTCTTAAGGGGGAAGGGGTGGAAAAAGAAGTGAAAACCGACTTCGATGCATTGGTCGGTGATGTGGAGAAACAGATGGATGAAGGGTTTGGTAAGGTAAAAGGGCTCCCTGATGAGTTTAAGGTGACCCTCAAAAACCAGATCGCATTTCATTTTATGAAGACAACGATGGAGATATTTGCCGGAGAGGATCGGATCCTGCAGCGAGAAGAATTTGCGCGTTTTAGAGAACAAACTCTCAAACAGATCACCGTCATTTTGCAGACGATGGGAGCCGAATCTGCGGAAAAAAAGGAAGAAGAGGAGGAGAAAAAAAAGGCACTCAAAAGCGTAGAAGAGGAAATACGTGATTTGGAAGGAGATTTACAAGAACTCAATGCGGAGGAGAACGATATTAAACCGGAAGATTTAACTCTCGATCCTGCCCAGACGGAGCAGAACCTTGAGAAGGTTCAGAATGCCATCGGGAAATACAACAATCGGCAGCATGCCGTGTCTGCCGTGCAAAAAAACATGGGGGAGAAGTTCCAAGAGGCGACGGAGGTTCAACAGGCATTCCAGCAATCGCATCGGGGGACGGGAGATTTTGGGAAAGATCTTGTTTCGGGGGGACGTACGGCGCGGGCCATTGCGCAAATATTTATTGCCCCCGTTGGACTGATTTGGCAGGGGGTGCACTGGTATCAGCTGCAAGGAGAAGCAGAAAAGGCCAATAAAGCGATTGAAGCCTTCCGCACAAATTTTAACGAACGCAAAGATACTCTCAAGGGAGTTATTAACGACATGCAGGCGGATGGCGGCGCGCTAAGCAGGGCACCCGACAACCTTCGACAAGCTGCTGAAACATTCCGTACCAATAATAGGAATACTCTCAGTCAGCAGCATCTGGAGCGCAGCACGGAACAGGAAGCAATGCTCAAAAAGCGGGCGGAGTTTGATACGTTGCGTGGCACGCTGACCGGGCATCGGGATAGTCTTGAGGATGCACGGGACACGATGGGGAAGAGTCGAAATCACGCGGAGTTTGGAGCTCAGCAATTAGGAGGGCACGAGGGAGAGATCCAGCATGCGATTAATCAAATTGAACTTAGTGGTGTTCTTCATGAATCTCGTGACCCCGAGAAAAAGAAGGCCATTGAGGAGAAGTATGCGCGACTTAAACAGGCACGGGATGGGATTCATGGACGGGTGAACGATATGACCGTTGGGGGGAAGAACATGGACGCAGTATTAAGTAATGCTCAGGGTAATATCGATCAAATCGATGGTCATCTGCAGGATGTGCTCACAGCACGGGGATCAATCGATACGTTTATTAATGATCTGGGTTCTCAAATCGATGAGATTGATGCGCAGTTGGGATTAAATGATGTTCAAACGGAGGAACTCCTGCGTGGTATTAGTGAAATCGATGGTCAGGTGACGGAAGGAGTGGATACGGTAGTTAGTCAAAATCTCCAGGCGCTTACCGCAGTCGAATTGCAAGGAGCGATGCTGGAGACGATGAAGGTGGAGGCGCCGTCACTGCTCGGACACATGACGGATGGGATCATTCAAGTATTTAAATTTCCATTCGAGGGAGCGGGGTATGGTCTTACCAAGCTGTCAGACGGGTTCCAATGGGCGGGAGAACAAGTAGGGATCCCAAAGTGGGCAACACGCATTGTGACTGCGCCAACGCGTATTGCGGCAGGCGTATTCGAAGGAGCAGGAGAACTCGTCGAAGGGGCTGGGAGTTTGGCAAAGGGAGTTCTTACCCTTCCTGCGTATGCGTTAGGGAAACTGGGTCCGGAAGGATCGGCATGGCGACAAGTAGTAGGATGTGATGATGGTGCAGAAATTTGGGGTGCTCTTGGAAAACTGACATGGGCTGGGATGGGGAAGGGTCTGATTGCCTATGACACATTTGCAGAGGGAGAAATCGAAAAGGGTATTGGGAAAGCGGTTCTCAATACTGCTCTCTTCTTTATTCCGGGCGCGGGAGAAGTGGGGCCGGCGCTCCGTGCCGCCGCCGCCGCGGGAGCGGGAACAACAAAGACGATTGGTATGGTCACATTGGCGGTTGCCCGTGGGACCGGGACATCATACGCAGGGATGGCGCGTGGACTTGGACGTGGATTGGGGCGGGCCGGTACCAGTCTGCGAAACATGACTGGCGGTATCTCCAAATCCGAAATGCTCATGCGTAACGGCGCTGCGCTCACGAGTGCCGGGGACGCGCGACTGTTGGCAGTATCGGGGACGCGCATTGGCGGGAGAACACTGGGAGAAATTTTTGGCGACCGTCTCACAACCATGACGCCTAAAGAACTTACGGCGCAGGTGCTTGAGTTACAGCGGACAGGACATCTGCCGATGGGCTCCGGCGATATCGGTCGATTAAGTGCGTCGCGACATCTATTAAAGGAGGCAGCACAGTGTAAGACTGCAGGGACTGCCCTTCAGGGAGCTTCCAAGCAGGCTGCTGCTGTTGAAAGAACAGCAGGAGAGGCGGCAGCCGCCGAAGGTGCGGTGGAGGGAGCGGGAGCTCGTGCGGGACGAATGGAAGGGGGAAGGCTCGAAAGAGCCGCCGATAAAGGACTGGACGATTTTCTTAATGGTCGCAGTAAAACCATACGCTCTAAAGATGTTGCCAACGAAATTGCCGAAACCGATAGTCTTCTTCGGAGTCCGCACCGGACACCGGAAGAACTCGTACAACTCCAACAGCAACGCGTTCAATTGCAATCATTGCAAAAATCTATTAGGGGGGTACAAAGAGCGCGGGTAAAATTGAAAAATACCAAGGTTGCTACCGGTGAAAAACTGGATGCATTCCTTAATGGGAAGAGTAATACGATCAACCGTCCGTCTATTGCAAAAGAAATCCAGGCGTGTGATGACATCCTCAAAAACCCGGCGATTGATGATGCGACACGTGTGCGTCTTACCCAAGAGATAGAAAACTTTACAGATCTTTATAATAACGTGGATAACATTCAGGTCTCTCGTGGACTCCCATCCAAACCGTTAAACAGACCAACATCGACAGTTGCCATACCAGAAGGTGCGACTGCTGGTACCATCGAAGCCGTAGCCAGTGGGGTTCCATTACGTGTATCTTCCCGAGCATACCGTGCAGGAAGAGCAGTACGGAATTTGGGTACTAATTTGTATAATCGACCTCTTGTCGGTGCTCCTTTGCGTGGAGTGGGGCATGTTGTTGATTTTTGTAAACATCCCATTACGAATACGAGGAATGCTCTTTCGTGGGTGGTCAACCGTGGACCAGTAGGTTATGTGCGTAGAGGAGTGGAGCGAGCATGGGGAACAGTTCGGGAGTGGCGTGGTCGTAGAGCACAACGTCCTGCCCCCGCCCCGCGATCCGCTCCCGCTCGTCCTCTCTCAAAACCGGCAGCTGGTCCTGCGCGAGGACCACAACTGCGCGCACAACCGAAATCACCTCCCGCTCGTCTTCCTTCTGATTATCGCAGCTGGTCCACTGATCAACTTCAAAACGCATTCCAAGAGAGACGAATGGCACAGTCACAGGGAGTAGGG
>JACPXZ010000028.1 GCA_016196225.1 Candidatus Peregrinibacteria bacterium | reverse complement strand
GACTCCGCAACCGGTAAAACGGCCACCTGCAGAGGCGCCAACCACAACGGAAAATGTCCGGCAAAATGTTCGATCAAAAAACCGATCGTCCGTTCGTGTGTTCCAAGCGGAGCCCGGTGAATACAGAGAGGTGTCTGGGCAGATCCATCGGGAGCAATGTACTTCAGTCCCACCTTGCCCGGCACATCAAAATCAACCTGATTGGTGGCCAAAGTGAATTCCCGCCCGATTGCCGACCAGATCTCCACATCAATCTTGGGGCCGTAAAATGCGGCTTCGTTTCGATCTTCGATATACGTTACTTTTTTTTTCTTCATTGCCGATCGAACCATTTCTTCCGTCTTGATCCAAAGCTCCGGCGCGTTCACATATTTCTTCCCCAATTCCTTCGGATCATGAAGGGAGAGACGCATCGTGTATTTTTCAATCCCAAAGAGCGTAAAATACTTCATATAAAGATCAATCACCCGAAGAAATTCGCTTTCGAATTGATCCTCCGTACAATAGATATGCGCATCGTTCATCGAAAGCGATCGGACACGCATCAAACCAAATAGCGCTCCGCTCCCCTCGTACCGGTAACAGTGTCCATATTCCGCCAGTCTCATGGGAAGATCCCGGTAACTTCGCGGACGCGATGAAAAAATCTGATGATGATGCGGGCAATTCATCGGCTTGAGGTAGTAATCTTCCTCCCCATCAAGTTGCATCGGCGGAAACATCACTTCTTTATAATGCGTAAGGTGTCCGGTCTGCTCGTACAGCTTGCTCTTTGCAATGTGCGGCGTACGCACCCGCAAATATCCCGCCTCCTCTTCGGTTTCGCGCGCGAGTCGCTCCAATTCATCCGCCATGATCGTCCCCTTGGGGGTCCAGAGCGGCAACCCGGGTCCCACCATCTCGCTAAAAACAAATAAATCCATTTCCTTGCCGAGACGTCGATGATCACGCTTTTTCGCTTCTTCCGTCATCTTAAGATATGCCTCCAATTCTTTTTTCGACGGAAACGCTGCAACATAAATCCTAGTCAATTGCGAATTTTTTTCATCCCCCCGCCAATACGCTCCTGCAAGACTGGTAATGGCAAACGCATCAACGGGAATTTCCTTGAGATTTTCCACATGTCCGCCACGACAAAGATCGGTGAATGTCTCTTGTCCTCCTGGTCCGATATTGGTGTAATGCGTGACCTCCGCCACCCCGTCATTCTTGACAAGATCTTCGATCAATTCCACCTTGAACGGCTGCTCCTTCTTTTTCCAATACGATTTGGCGCTTTTTACCGAAAGGGTATCACAGCGAAAAATCTGTCCCTGATGAATGATCTTTTTCATCTCCTTTTCGATCACCGGAAAATCCGAATCAGAGATACTTTTCTCAAAAAGAAAATCATAGTAGCAACCATAGTCGATCGGAGGACCGATCGTTATTTTCGCCGATGGCCATAATTTCAACACCGCCTGCGCCAACACATGCGCAAGGCTATGACGCAACTTATAGAGATCATCGACTTCTTGCATACCAAAACCTTAGACGAAATTGAGTTCTTTTTCCAATGCCCGTACTTCCCGCAGCAATTGCGGATCGTTCAACATCTGTTTCTCGATCTTTGCGACCGCATTCATTACCGTCGTATGATCACGATGCGAAAAAAGCTCACCGATCCGCACATAACTCAACCGCAAGTACTTCTTGCCCAAATGCATCGTAATTTGTCTTGGAACCAGAATCTCCCGCACCCGCGATCCCCCGATCATATCCTGTACCGATACGGAAAAGTATCGACTCACGGCTTCCATAAGATCCTGAAACGTCGCACTGCGTTTGACCGGCACCTCGAATCCGGTGTCCCCTTCCTCTGCATGAGGATCTTTGTTCAATTTACGCATAAGTTCGGCAATACTCTTAATGGTCGGCGCTCGTTGTTCCAGTTCGTATTGCGCCACCGCCTGCATGAGAATCCCTTCTAACTCGCGGATATTTCGCGTAACATTATGGGCAATAAACTCCAAAACCCGTATGTCGATGAGAAGTTCATATTCCTTGGTTTTTTCGACTAAAATAGCCAATCGAGTCTCAAAGTCCGGAATCGAAACATCCGCAATCATCCCCCGCTCAAAGCGAGAAATCAGACGATCCTCCATGTGTAATTCCTGTGGAGGCCGATCTGCCGAAATTATCACCTGCTTGTGCTCCTCATAAAGCGCATTGAACGTATGAAAAAATTCTTCCTGCGTTCGCTCCTTATTCGCCAAAAACTGCACATCATCAATGATAAGCACATCCACAAGACGATACCGCTTGCGGAATTGCTCCATTTTTTGGCGTTGAATCGCCTCAATGACCTGATTGGTAAAATCTTCCGTCGTGGTATACACCACCGATGCACGCGGAAGTTGTTTGAGAATCGCATTCCCCGTGGCCTGGAGAAGATGGGTCTTGCCAAGACCAACACCACCGTACAAAAAGAGCGGATTATATTTTCCTCCCGGAGACATCGAAACGGCCTGACACGCCGCATAGGCTAACCGGTTGTTGGCCCCCACCACGAAGTTTTCGAGAGTATAACGCGGATTGAGAATTTTACTCACCACCCCCTCAAGGAGCTTTACTTCCGGTCGACCGGGGAGTTTTCGCCTTTTGGCATCCGGGAAATGTTCCAGAAGATCGAACGTCCGCAGTCGATCATCCTTTAGGCTCCCATCCACCTGATACACCACCTGTCGAATCGAAGGATCCAATCCTTGAGCAGCCTGAAGAGTCAGCGCGCGATAATGCTCCAGATGCCAGTTAAGAGACATAGGGAGTGGCAACCCCACCACAAGCGTCCCTTCTTCCCGTCCCAATGCCGCCGTATCTTTAAACCACGTAATGAACTGCGTCCGCTGCAATTGCTCCGCAATGGAATGAAGCACTTCCAGCCAAAAATCCTTGAGGAGCGTTGACGAGGCCAGACTACTGGAAGAGACGGATGACATCGTAAAGAGTAACCCAAAGAATAAGAACAATGAGAAATACGAGACCCGCACTATTGACCATCAATTCAAACCGTCTGCTAAAAAGACGACAATGCAACCCCTCTGCAATCACAAACAGGAGTCGCCCTCCATCGAGCGCCGGGAACGGTAAAATATTTAAGATCGCCAAACTCAAACTGAGGAGCGCCATCAGACGAATGTACACGCCAAATCCTTCCTGTACCGAAGAGTGTGTCAGTTTTGCGATCCCAACAACCCCCGTAATACCTTCCGGGACTTTACCCGACTTGGCGAGCGTTATGAAAAGGTTAAAGATCCCCTGCACTGTCTGCTGTAACACCACGTTCGATTCTCGCATCGCCAACTGCACGGCCGATAATATCCCGCGTTTTGGCGCATGAAGATTATGAATAAAGGGAACAAGCGCAACGCCGGACCTCCCCTCCGCAAGATTCACTCTAAAAACGCGTTCTTCTAAAAAATTTTCACCCATCCGCACGGTATAGCGAACAATGTTTTTCCCTTCCTGTATCCCGATAACATCCGCCGGTTGCTCTACTGCAATTCCTTCCACTGCCGTCAGGATGGTTCCCGCCGGAACCCCCGCACGCTCTGCCCCCCCACCCGCAATAACCGCATCGATTTTGGTCGCGATCTGCCCCTCGATCTCCCCTCGCTGAAGTGCTCCCGTAATTTCCTCCAACGTGATATACGTCGGCACCCATTCTCCCACCGAAAATCCGAACGTAAAAATACCCATCGCCAGAACAAAATTCATAAAAACGCCCGCCGTAAGAATGATGCAACGATTGAGTACGCTTGCCCGGCCGAAACTGCCCTTGGAAATGGCAGAACGCGACATTTCACCCTCTCCCTTAAGACGCACAAATCCTCCAAAGGGTATCCAGTTGAATGTGAAAGTCGTGCGCTTCCAGACCCCGATGGTCAGTACGCGAGGAGGAAGACCGAATCCGAATTCTTCGACATCCACTCCAAGCAATCGCGCGGCAAAAAAGTGTCCGCATTCATGGATAAGGATAAGTCCGGTTAAAAGAACCAGAAACGCGACTGCAGAAAGAAAAATCGTCATGAAAAGGGAAGGGGAAAATCTCAGATGATTCGACCGCCGATCATACAAGGCAAGTGGAAAACTCAAAAGTTCTCCACAATAAATGTGTTGCAGTATTCGAAATTTATACGAACAATACTACCAAATGTATCTTTCTCTCCTCGTCTTCACTGCCGGTACCGCGATCATGATTCTCGAAATCGTGGCGTCCCGATTTTTTGCGCCCTATATCGGCACGTCAATGTACATCTGGACAGCGCTCATCGGGATTGTCATGGCGGGCTTAAGTGCGGGGTACGCTCTTGGCGGATATCTTGGAGACAAATGGAAAAGTTTGGAGAAGCTGCAGCTCCTTATCGCAACGACGGGGTTTTGGATCCTGGGACTCGGCATGCTCCGTGATCCTCTTCTTCTCTGGCTCAGTCTCGTCCTTCCGTCCGTCATCTTGATCGCAATAACAGGAAGTATTCTTCTCCTTCTTCTTCCCAGTGTGCTCTTAGGGATAGTCAGCCCCTATGCCGTTCGTCTTGCGGCAAAAGATCTGCAACACGTTGGTCGAACCGCCGGCCGCCTCGCAGCAATCTCCACCATCGGGAGCATCGTCGGAACATTTCTGGCAGGGTTTGTCCTCATCCCCCTCCTCGGGACCACAACGATTCTTCTTATTCTCTCCGTCGTCCTTGTCATCATCCCCGCCCTAAAACCGACGTGGAAAACGTCGTTCTTTCTCCTGTTTTTTCTCCTCGTTTTCCCCGGGACAGTATCCTCACAACGTCGCTCCACCGCAGAGTTGCGCACACTCCTCCGTATCATTGATCAGCGTGATACCCCGTACAACGTTATCAGCGTCCGTGAACTCCCCCATACCCCCACACTACAAACCTACCGATTGCTCCAGATTGACAATGGTCATCATGGCGCTGCGTTTGTTGGCAATGAGGATGATCACGTCTTTGCCTATACCCGCGCCTACGCGCTCCTGGACCGTTTGCGACCCGAAGCAAAAAAAGCCCTCCTCCTCGGCGGCGGCACCTATACCATTGCCCATCATTTTTTGAAGGGTCACTCGAAACGTACCATCGATGCCATCGAAATCGACCCTATGGTCACCGAGATGGCACGAAAATATTTCCCTGTCCCGACCGAGCGCCTGACCATCACCCATGAAGATGCGCGTACCTTTCTTAATCGGGAAGAGGCTCCGGGAACGTATCACATCGTTTTTGGCGATACCTTCCAATCGAGTAGTTCGATTCCTTTTCACCTCACCACCCGCGAAGCGATAGAACATATCTCCCGTCTCCTCGATGAGGACGGGATCTATGTTTTGAATATCATCGGCGAAACAACCGGCCCCTTCAGTACCTTCGTATCGGCAGAGTTTAATACCTTACGATCGGTCTTCTCCCATGTTGCGGTTCTCCCGATCGACGAAGAGCAATCCCCCCGTAACATTCTCCTCTTTGCGAGTAAACAACCTTTTCTTACCGATATTCCCGGAACCGTCGCCTTCTCCCCAAGCACCGATCTCATCCTCACCGACAATTACTCTCCGGTGGAAACGATGATGCGTCTCTAATAAAAAAAATTCGAAACAAATTCAAATGTTCAAAATACAAAAACACACACATACATGTCACCCTGAGGTGCGACGAACGCAGTGAGGAGCCTCGAAGGGTCATAATAATGAATATTCCTTTTATGATGCTTCGAGGCTCGGCTAACGCCTCGCACCTCAGCATGACATGGAGCAATGCCTCGAAGCATCATAAAAATGTGATTCGAAATCCTCTCTCTACCCCTTCGCCAGTACCAGTCCTCCAACCCATTTGGCCCCATGTGCCTTGAGTTCCTTTGCGCAGGCATCCATAGTGGCCCCCGTCGTCATGATGTCATCAACAAGAATGATATGAGAGGGCATCGGATTCAGAGCACATCGAAACATATCGCTCATCGACTGCCGACGCTCGATTCCCCGCCGTCGTGCCTGGAAGCCGGTTGCCCGCATGCGGCGTAAACAGCGAACCATCGGAATGTTTGCGGAGTCCGAAAGAATCGTTGCCAGCTGCTCCGCCTGATTGAACCCCCGATAGAATTCCCGTGACCAATGAAGAGGAACGGGACACAGGACACATTTTTTCGTGTCCGCATACAGGATCGGAACTACATCTATCAATAACTTCCCCAACTCTTCTCCCATCCCTTTTACTCTCCCGTACTTCCATGTGTAGATCGCTCGTCGCAAAAGCGGTGCCCCCGCATACGATCCCGCAGCGACGATGCGATCAAGATGTTTTAGTCCCATTGTTCTCAGCACCGATGATTCGAGTCGTAATGGAAACGGCGTGAGTTTGGAAAATTCTTCCCGCGTAATATATGTTCCCGTTTGGCCAGCAAGGGAACGGCGGGGGAAAATAAGATCGAGGAGGAGATCGAGCATAAAGATGATGGTGGGCAGTACTGGACTTGAACCAGTGACCTCCACAATGTCAATGTGGCGCTCTAGCCAGCTGAGCTAACTGCCCGAAGGTCTCCAAAGCATATTACCTATATTAAAACATTACAAAAAGGCCCCGTGATGGATCACGGGACCAAGCAGAGATGCGCATCATCTTACGCCACTCCTTTCTGGTAATATGTCCTTTATGACTAACGAACATCTTCCTGATCCCACTGAACAAGTCCCCGCATGGAGACAAGAACTCCTCCGGCGGAGGGAAAGCAAGGAAGTCGGTCCGTATGATTTTGATTTAAACTGTCTTGTCTATCTCAATGAAGAAGATGAACCTCTCATACGGAAAGATGTTGCCGATAAGACGGGACCAAAAGCAGTGGTAGTCACCAAACAAGAAATGCTGGAACTCGGTGGCTTTGACTATATCGACAACAAGGGCAGACGCATCTCCGTCGATCCGGAAAGTATGCCGGAGGGTGAAGTCCTCGTCCTCTATCCCGAACAGCTGGGAACGTAAAATCGGGAGCATTTTTAAATTTCATTATTTTCTCATTCTGTACTCATGTACCGGTACATCAGTACATGAACAAACTGTTATTACTCTTCTGCATGATCGATGAATGCCGATCGCTATATCGTTCGAGATGGTACACATCACCCAAAGGTCCTTGGGATTTTTGGAGGACAGCGTGAATCGAATCCAAATCGTCAGTATCTAATGACGTAGAACAGATTGCGATATTTTCCGGGAGATGGGTCGTATCCCGGGCACCGATAATGACCGCCGTTACTGCCGGTTGTTGGAGGATATAGGCAGAGGCAATGGTGGCAATAGAGACAAAATACTTCTGTGCGATATGTTCGAGAGCCTGCAAAAGTGCTTGATAGAGATCCCACCCGCCAAATTCATCGACGATCAACCGGTATTTAACCAGGGAACGATTGGCAGGTACAAAATTACATTCCTTCATCCCCACATACTTGTCGGATAGTAAACCACCAGCGACAGTTCCATAGGCCAAAAATGCAACGTTATTCTCCTGGCACAGAGTCGTCATCCCGTGTTCTGGACGTCGATCGAGCAATGAATACTGAACTTGAATACTCAAGGGATTTTGAATTTGGAGAAGTTTTTCCATGTGTGGGACGTCGAAATTCGTCACTCCAACATGGCGAATTTTTCCTCTCTGTTGCAACTGGAGCAAATGTTCATAAACCTCTCGGTACCGATCCACACCGTAATCCCACCAATGAAATTGCACGACATCGAGTGTATCAACTCCGAGACGCACGCGTGATCGATCGATCACGAGCTCGGTATCTTTTTCGGTTAATGATGATAATCGGTCCATGTCGGGAACATATTTGGTATGGAGCTGAATCCGTGGACGAAGGGTAGGATTCTGCCTCAAAAATTCACCGATCAATTCTTCAACGCCGATATAAATATCCCCGCAATCAAAGGTCGTTATCCCCGCCTGTACAAATGCATGCATGTTCTCAATGGCCGATGACATTTCGATGGCATACTGACCGTGCCCGCACGAGAGCTGCCAACCCCCCTTAATAACTCTCGAAATGCGATACCCCGGTGCAAGAGCAGTCGTCAACATAAAGGAGAAAAAAGGCACGCATCTAAAATCTTTCGATCCTGCGCGTTCATTGCCCTTTCGTAAACATCCCGTGCATGCTTAAGGTATCGCTGAAGATCCGTTTCTCCTCCGGTACCGGCCCCCTGCATCAGGGCATCCGGAATAAATCTTTGGGCAATCGCAAAGTGCTGCGAACGAAACATATGCATTTCTCTAAAAAGGGTTCTCATAACATCATAAAGCTCCACGCTCTCCACCTTATTTTGCATCGAAAAAAGGGTCTCTTTTTTTTGTGCCAGAGTAAAACTGCTTCGCATATCGTCTTGTCCGCTAAAGCAGTCTCCACTGGCGGTTGTGCCCGGGAAATACGCTAACTCTGCCATCTTTTTTTGCAGAAAAAGATTCATATCAGGATGATCACCGTAAAGCAGTGCATCAACCGCAAAAACACCGGCGGAAAATTTGCCACTGGGACCATGAAAACCCCGTATGGAATTGACATCAAAATATGGTCGTACGGCATCAAAGGCATACTTGGGCAACTTCGAAAAAAGCTGTTTCATCATACGATTGATGGTCTGAACCATCGGGATCAGATTCCCGCGAATACGCGTAGTAATAGATAAATCAATATCTCGAGCAGGCTCTCCGTAAACATTCGCAAGAATCTCTCGCATCTCTTGTACACATCGAGCAAGGATGTACTCAATGTTGGCATGAGATTGGTAAAAAAATAATTCGGCAGTCCCGATCTCTCCCGTACAAAACGTACGGGGATCGGTTGCCAATGGATTGATCGCAACGAGGCCCTCGTACGTAAGAGTGGGAATACTCTTCCCCAGAGCCGCACAACGGTTGGTAAGATCGGAGAGCAAGGGACCGGGCACGCCGCCATGCGTACGAATAGCGCTCTCCAATATCGTACAATCGAGTAATTGGAGAATCTGCCCCCCTCGAGAGACAGCAATCACATCTCCTTTATCCTGTGCGAGATTTTCCGCCTTCTGCACAAGATCTCTGTACTGTCCTGCCGTACCCGAACGCATCAGTTCTAGATCGCTTGGCAGTTCTTCGACAACATAATCACTGAGATTATGCAGTGGTCGCATGGGTTTTCGTTGCATGATATGGATAGGGAACGTATTCATGGTAAAAGATGGGGATGAGATAAAGGATTGGCAGAAACATCTGTATGGGAAAAACGGGTTTTACCCGTACGTCGAATGTAATAAATCGCTTTGCAGTTGACATCGGGATCGGCAACAAGATGATCTGTCTCAAAAAAATCGCATGGATGGTTCTGTCGCTGCGCGGCTGGCAATAAAGGGATCAGTGATGCCAATGCATACAGAGAGAACCCCTGTCCAGCAGGAAGAAAAATATCTTCGCCGATCACATCGAAATAATCGCCGATCCGGTGTTTTCCGATGATACGGCCGCTCTCCTTCGAGATTTCGACACGAAGGTTAAAGAGCTCGAACGAATCGTTCGCGAGTGACTGTGATACCTCTTCATTCATAAATAATGGGGAAATAAATAAAAAAAGCTCCCGCCGCTGGAGGGGGAGCAAAGTTTCAGTTATCCATGGACGTCAGCACTACCCGAACAGCGATCGAGGAGACTGCTGCCACCAAGGGAACCGGCCGAAAATATTCACAAAAACATCCATAGACTTTGTACTGATGTACCGGTACATTAGTACACGAATTTTCCAAAGTCAATATGTCCTTACCCAAAACATATTATTCCGATTTTTATCAGCTCTTGGCAGCTATTCGCAACACAACGGAGGCTCGCGATCTCGCGCAGGATCTGTTTACGCCCAATGAAATTTACACCTTCGCGAAGCGCTGGCAGGAGATCCAGTATCTCGCCAAAGGTGCACCGCAACGAGATGTCTCCGCGATGCTCGATATCAGCATTTCCAAAATCACCCGCGGTTCACGGGTGCTGAGTCACGGTACCGGAGCATTCAAAACATTCCTCAAGCGCCTTAACAAACCAATTCACGATCATCCATAACATACAAAAAAAGACCAGCCGCAGATGCGACTGGTCTCCGAGCACCCCTATGAAAAGTTGCTCAACGAGCTTCCTTTGCTGGCACTACCCTTCTCCACCGGCTTCAGGTTCTTCCCTGACGGATTCCTCTCCGAAGAGGTCCTTGTCGAAGTCGGGATCGGAGTCGAGATTGTCCGAACCTTCGGGATCCTCCGCCTCCTCAGCCTCACGGATACGCCGCTCAGCCTCCTGAGCCTCACGGATACGCCGCAGAGCCTCCTCCCTCGCCTCCGCCTCGGTGAGACCTCTGGTTCCCGACTGAAGCGGATGGACGTTCAGGCAACTGGGACAGAAACGCCGCTCCTCGTCGCTTGCGCCTCCTGTAACACCGACGGAGGCTGCGATCTCCTCGGGACTCTCCCCGACCGCGTAGGGACTGGCATTCGGCGGCGGGAGGACATCATCGTCCTGGAGTCGGGCGTACCACGGATCCTGACCATCGACCGCAAGGATCACGAGGAGCCTAACGCCCTCCTCTCCCTCCACCTGTACGCGGAGCTCCGGCAGCCGCTCAGCCAATCCGCGCAATCCGGAAGGAAGGAGCCACTTCTGCGCCTCCTCACCCTCGACGACCATCCCCCGGAGGAACGTCCGCGGACCCGCCTCGAGGACAAGACCCTTGATCGCCGGGATTTTCTTCCCGTCGACCGTGGTCACTTTCTCGAGGACCGTGACCGTCTGGCAGAGGATCGTCCCCTGAGGGATCTCATGGGGGGTCCCCTCCTCGACCCTGTCAATGATCTCGCCACATCCTCCGTACACGACGTACCTCTTCTTCTCCCCTTCCAGTGTGACCTGAGTGCGCTCCATAAATCATCAACTCCATTGAAATGTGCCGTGATGCAAAGGAACATATGCCCAGCCAACCGTTGGCTGAGGCAAAGAACGTTCGTGTTCTCTTTGCATGCCCGGCTAGACTGTATAAATATACATAAATTTATCCTTAAGTCAACTCTCACTCCATAGTGCCGGAAGCCTTTTTTGTGTATAATTATAGGATTTTAACGCAAACTATGGGACTCTTCTCTCGAAAACCCAAAATCCCGCCGGCTACTCCCACCCCCACGCAACCAATCGTCCCTCCGCCGGACTTTCGCCCCCTCTCATGGGAAGCGCTCGTCACCCCTGCTCATGAGCGGACCAAAGGCTGGTACGTCAAGGGTGGGATCGTCATTATCATTCTTGCAGCATGGGGGATCATCACCGGTGCATGGACATTTAGTCTTGTACTGCTCCTCATCGGCGGTATTTACTTTTTACTTCAAAATTCCACCCCATCCTCAAAGAGGATCACAATCGAAACACGCGGAGTGACCTTCGACGGAGTCTTCACCCCATGGACCAGTCTTCAATCATTCTGGATCATCCAAACCCCAACCTACAGCGAACTCCACTTCAAAACAAAAAACATCCGACAATCCCCCATCGTGATCCAAACGGGGTTCACTGACCCAAATATCCTCCGCAAAACCCTTTCTGCCTTCCTCCCGGAAGACTCAAATCGTGAGGAAGGTGTTATTGACATGATTATCCGTATCTGTAAACTATAAGATGCTGCACTTCTCCAGTGCCAGCCACAATGCGTTTGAACCAACCCCTCCCCGAGGGCGAACGGATTTTGGAGTATCCGATGCCGAGCACCGCTTGCTCCGATTTGCCAATGGCACTGGCGGTGGAACCGGAGCTCCTGCAACTCCTCCTGAACCGAGTGAACCCAACCAGCCTAGTGAAGCTGGAGAAGCAAAAGAAACTACTGACACTCATCAAGCCCCACGCGCCGTTCAAACTGAGACCCGCACCGAAGCCCAACACGCCCTCGAGGGCCAGTCACAAACCGAAGGACAGGTCAACACTGCAGATACTGTTCTCCAAGGTATCGAAGCACTAAAGAAACGCCTTCTCACGACGCAGCAAAAAGCCCAGCAACTCTATCAAACACACAAAGACATCATGCCAGGCAAAATGCAAAACCAGGTTCTTAAAGCAGATGCATTCCTCTCCATGCAGCTCACCAATGTCGAACGATGGATCGAAACCGTGCATACCATCCAGACATTTCGATCCGGTAGTATTTCTCCAACAAAACTTGCCGAGTGGCTCACCACCTATATTGCGAATACGGGCGAAAAAGGGCCCGAGCAGGATCGCTGGAAGGGTACGGCAAAAACACTTGTCGATCGTATCGAGAATCGCAAGGGCCGTAATCCCCTCACCACCCTTGCCATCGATAAGATGGATGGAGGAGACAAATGGCAAACGCAAAACGCATCCACACAAACGGAGATCGATCAGGAGATCCAGGCCATTATCAAAGAAACAGAGGAGATCGTCCCCGTCGACGATCTCCTTGCGTTGATCGACACCAACCGTCGCACTCTCCAGGAACAGGTGATCCAGGACGGCCTTCAAAAAATGGATGACGCTCTTAAGGGGATGGAGGAAAATCTAACAAAAGTTCAACAAGACAAGAAAATCACGTCGGAAAAAAAACAAGGATTCCTTGAGAGTATCGGACTCAAGTTCTATTCCGCTCTCGAGATCTGGGAGGCCTTCAAGATGCTGAAAGAGGCGTATATCGAATCGTACCGCCAACGCACGCGGCTCAACGCCTCGGGACTCGCCCAATCCGCCGGGAACGTCGTCAAACTCTTCCCCTTTGCCGGCGATATCCAACAAGTCCTCGACTCACAACTCGAAGAAGCCAATGAAAAGATCAAGAACGGCTACATGTCCTTCCTCAAAGGACGCTACGTCTCATTCCGCGGACTCTTTGATCCCGGGGGAGAGCTCGACCGCAACCGGCATGATATTAATCGCGCGCGGGCGGTCCTCGAATATGCGGCAAGCAGAGGGTGGCTCTGGGACATCGACGAATCGTCCGAAAGCTCGATGACTGTCGCCGGCCAATCGCTCAGTCAATTCCTCCCAAAACACTGGAATCAGCAACAGCAGACACAGTACTTTCAATTGCTCCAAACACAAAATAGAAGCGGGCAGGGCAAAGAAAAAGAAGATGGAAAAAACCAGGCTTCCACCGCAGAAGATATCAGTGTCATTATCCCAAAAATCATCGAGAAGATGCAGGACCGCAACTTCTGGTATGCCTTCGGCATGGCCGAAGCCGCAATGGTCAAAGGAAAAGTAGGGGAAGTCAGTCCGTGGCTCGCGGCAACATTTTTTAACGAAATGCGCAAAAGCGATACCATGAAATACTTCCCCAAAAGTCTCATCGATCAATTGGGGGGACTAGGGTTAGGACACCCCGGATTTACATTGCAAACGTTCAAATTAGAACGACATCCGAATGCCCGTTTTAACACGACAGGGTGGAATACGTGGCGCTCCCAAAAACAAAATAATATTGATGCACCCATCGAAAGGGTCAGCAATTTTTCACGCGCCTTCCATATGATCGAACACGATCTTGCCGATGTTCCTGAAGAGCAACGGATGCGCCTCATTGCCAAAGTTTTGGCCGGACAAGTCGTAGAGTACGACGGGAAAAAGTTCTCCATCTTCAGCTCCAAATACAAGTTCTATCGCGATCCGATGATCAAGCAGGTCTACGAAGCAGAGTTTGATGCCAAAAAAGCGGATCATGACTTCTTTGGAGAAGAATCCGAAGTCATTCTCTACGGACCTAAGGCAATCGCCGATCTCCTGACCATTAGCAACCAAAAATTCGTCAATACAACTAAAGCAACCAATACGCTCCGAAATATTCTCGATCGTTATGATCAATTGATCAAAGCTGATCTCCTGGAGGATGCCAAAGAATACCAACACGATATGCGAAGAAAGTTCCATGCCTATCTCCGACAGGGAACCATCAACGATACCCGTACCGAAGCCATCGCCGAAGTAACGGTCACCCCAAAAACAACGGACAAAGAAGAGCATGCCTTCGCTGGACTGGTCAAGCGCGGTCTCATTGAGCAAAAAGAACTGGAGAACCTCATCAAAGAACACAATGCAGGAAAAAAACACGGGGGAATCAACACGTTTAAGAATATTCTTAGGCAAATCGATCCCAATCACGAGCTCCTTCGGGGGGGTGGAGGTGGTGGAGGAGGGGGCGCGTCGTAGTATGATAGAGCGGTATGAAGGTAAACATTCGCCGCATCGACTCCTCCCTCCCCCTCCCCCGCCACGAAACAAATGGCGCAGTGGGATTTGACCTTGTGACCCGGGAAGATACGGTTATTCAACCACGCGAAATCAAACTCATTTCTGGTAACGTCATCGTTCAGGTTCCAAGAGGTTATGCCCTTCTCATCATCCCCCGCTCAAGCACCGCTCGCAAAAAGGGGCTTATCTGCCCCCATTCCCTCGGCGTGATCGATCAGGATTATTGCGGCCCCGATGATGAAGTGATGGTACAGGTTCAGAACATAACGAATACGCCCGTCATCGTCACTCGCGGCGAACGCATCGCTCAAGGCCTCTTTGTAAAGGTAGAAACTGCAGAGTGGGTAGAAGTGAAGGAATCTATACAGCAAACAAGAGGCGGTTTTGGGAGCACAGATAATAGATAACAAAATAGAGCCGCATATCCCCTCACCCTATCCCTCTCCCGCCTGGAGAGGGGAAAATAGGATCTTCATTAAAAACTGGAGCTTTTTCAGACAACAAACAAGGGAGGGGTGGCGCGCCACGGGGGGTGAAGGGGGAAGGCCCTAATGCGCGGAGCACGCCGAAAAGACGACTCCGAATCCTTGGAGGAGTCGGCGAAGTCGGCATAGGGCCGCTGAGTGTGTTCTGGCGCGCCGGCGTTTTTGCGCCACTTTTGTCGCCGGACAAAAGTGGCAAAAGCTGAACGCTACTTACCCCACTTTCTTCCTCATAAACGCCGGGACCTCCAATTC
>JACPXZ010000030.1 GCA_016196225.1 Candidatus Peregrinibacteria bacterium | reverse complement strand
GCCGACCGTCGAGGAGAAGAACCCTACAGACCAGAATTCGTTCCGCCAATATATCTTCCGGAGCCAGGGAAACCGGGCACGCAGCTCGCGGCTGGTGTTGGCTTTGAGTTTTCCGACGATGGCCGACACGGCATACTTTGGAGGGATCACCACTATCAGATGGATGGTGGTAGGCGCCGTGGGCACTCAATCTGATCTGCATGCCCGCAGGGTATCAAAACCTCCGAGCAAAAATCTCTTCCAGCCTTCGGCTGGAGGCTTTCACCCCCGGGCTGACGCCCGGGGTCCTCAGCCTGGTTCTTGATGGAATCTGGATGCAGGAAATTAGGTTCCGGCGCATCGACGGACTGTGGCGAACAGCCCTTCGAGTCACTCGGGCTAACCGAGTGCTGAAAGAGGAAGGGACACAGTATCTTCCAAGGGACGAGGCCGGGCACGCCAAGTGGTAGGCCGGACTAGGTGCCGGCACCACCCAACAAACGGCCGCTAAGCCGCTGTGCGTTAGGGTAGCGCTGCGCCGCACATAACGCAAGGCGACAGGAACAAGCGCGTAGTCGCGCTTGTTGGTGATTGCGGTCAGAAGGTGGCGCGTCAGGCGCTCAGAGTGAGCCAATGTTTAAGCTCTTTGGGGTCCTGCTGATCATCAACGCTCTAGTGGCCACGGCGTGGTGGACTCTTGGCGAGAATCCCCACAAGAGCTGGGCATTCGGCGTCTGCCTTGCGGCCATGTTCGCTGGGGCCTTTCTGATTCTTCAAGACCGCGCCACAGAGATCACCATCAAAGGGGTTGGCACCATCAAGTCCGCAGCCGAGCAGGCCACCACTGATGCCAAGGCCATCGCTGAATTGCGCGACCGCATGCAGGCCCAGAGTGCGACGGTCGATCTCGTGGCCCAGCAGGCAACAGGGGCGGCGAACCTTGCTCAGGAGCTTTCTCAGAAGACGAACGCCGCTGAGAGCAAACTACATGAGGTAGATGAGGCTCTGACTTCTGCCCGGCGTGAGCTCGAAGAGATAGACAAGATCACGGAGTTCACCCGGATAGTTGTCGCAGCACAGAACGGTGATAGGGAGG
The DNA here is from genome assembly GCA_016196225.1 of Candidatus Peregrinibacteria bacterium. GTDB lineage: Bacteria > Patescibacteriota > Gracilibacteria > Peribacterales > Peribacteraceae > JACPXZ01. The sequence continues at coordinate 4,781 of JACPXZ010000030.1, read as the reverse complement.
CATTCGATCGACTCGGTCACTACGCGAGTGAGCAATCTGACCTATCCCGACTTGCTGCTGATGCATACGTCGGCATCTGCTCCACCTACGGTGGCGTGATTGAGCCGGGTTTTCTGAACTTGTCTTCACCCTCGGATCTTGAGTCTTTGGCTCGCGATAAGGTCCGGGAGTTCTATGTCTCACTTCCGTCGATCTACCACGCACATGCTGTCCACATCATCTGGAAGCGTGAGGACATCCCGAAGGATGATCGGTTGGAGTTTCTCGCTAGCGTCCTTCAGTCGGATCCGAGCCTCACGGCCACCCTTTACGCCGGGAAGTTCCTGGCAGCAGATACGGGGCTGAAGTGGGAGCCGTCCGTTTTAACCCCTCTGGGGACGCAGAGGGGTCTTGCCCAAAGGCAAGGGGGAGATGGGGTGTGCGCCAAAAGTCCCCCTCCCAGACTTTCGGCTTTTCTCCTATTGCTCGGCTACGCGGTAGCCGATGCGCTCAAGGTACTTGAAGACCCAAGCTGAAGGTACGCTGAATTTTTGCTTGCACTTGGGAGCTTGGCTACTTTGCCTCGGGCTTCCCGCTGACTATCACCCCGATGGGTCGTTTCCCGCTTGATTCCCTTGCATTGTTCACCAAGTCTTTCATAAAATTCATCATCGCTTGGTCTTTCTTTATCTGCGCTTCTTTTTTTTCTCCCTCGCTCAACGGCGCTACCTCTGCCCGTCTGTCTTCCACAATCTCCATCTGCGAAGGGTCAAGCTCTAACACAACGCGCCCGTTTATCTCGCTGTACCACTCAATGTAGGGATAGTCGGTATAGGGATACTTGCCGTTGACTTCGAGCCCCGCGGTGATGTCGCCTGCCTCGCCTGCTTGTTTTTCACTCAAGCCGTCCACATACGAGCCCTCCCGTTCAAAGCTCTCGTTGCGGTCTTTTGGCTCGGGATTGGTGAGCCTGATTTTCGTTCCCCTGATGTCCTCGTGAAAGTCGCCTTCGAGGTCAAGGGTAACTTTCAAGGGTTCTTTTCCTTTGCGATAGAAGCGGATCCAGCCTGTCACCCTGCCCGAAGTGGTATTGTCCAGCTCCCCGTCTATTAAGTTTTCGTATGGTCTAAATGCCACATATCCTCACCTCCTCTCTTTTTTGTGAGGGCGTGTTTTATCCTCCTTAGTCTCCGTATCGGGTTTCGCTCGGCTCCGCACGGTGGAGTTGCGCTCTGGGTTGCCCGATATGAGAGAAGCCCCCTATCTTCTCTCGGCGAGGCGAGGAAGACTTTAAGGCATTCCCGTTTGTGCCACCCTCACTTTTTCGGCGGCGCACCCTCCTTTTTTGCCGCCTTACCTGCCCCGTTCCCTGCCGCACCCAGCCTGTCAAGCCCTCGCATGGGCTTGACAGCCCTTTAGGGTGAACCCGAAGGCAATCCTTCGGGTTCAGGTGGGGGCGGCAGGGTACAATGGAGAGAAAGGCACAAAACCATTTAACCCAAAGCGTGGGGACTTTTGGCGCACACTATAGGTGTCGCCCTTTAGGGCGACTACCGACGAGGGGACGGGGGCTCAATCGCAAAGCGATGAGCCGCACAAAAACCCCGCCTAATGGCGGGGCGTGGAGAGAGGATTTTTGACAAATTGTGATAAGAGCGTTACTATCTGCCCGTATAAAAACCTCCTATGGCAGGAAGTTGTCCACACTGCGGAGTTTCTCTACTGCCCTTCGGTGACTGTCCGGCGTGTAGCCACCCGCGGGATCCGGAGTGCCGGGAGTTCTGCCGGAAGTGCCACCGCGAGCCGGTCTATGAAGAGGGGCTTTGCTATGCGTGCAAGCGGTATCGGAAGCCGTAAAGCCCCTGCATAGGTAGGTCAGAAAAAGGAGGGTGTGCAACTTGATAGAGGGGGGATCGTCGAGCATCAGGCCAAGGACAGGTTGGCATGCCAAAGAAAAAAACCCTTGACATTTAAAGGGGTTAGGATAATATAGAGATGCTCGACGGTCGCACGCTGCCGCAAGAATTGTTATTAATTTCTAAGCCTTATTATGCCTTTACTTTACAAAAAAAGGGAGGAAGAGAATTTCCTGATTTATGAATTTAACACTAGGCAGACATTGCTTGTGGTCTTGATATTCGGCATTATTATAATTGTTTTCCTTGCTACCTACCCTCCTATTGGGATGTTACTTGTGCCTCTTGTCGCTTTGATTGGTTTTATTGAAATCTTTCCTTATTTACGAGATGAGCGCCAAACGTTGAAGTCTGGTAAAAAATCTATTAGGCGATGGAAGGGATACATCCAAGAGATCTGGTTGGAGAAGTAGTGTCTGCACAAGGGGGTCGTAAAAAGGATATTGTGCAACCGAGCGTTGTTGCATGTCAAACCTTTGATTTTATTTGACATTTTTTCCTTCCCGCCTTATACTGGTGGTAATTTAACTTAGTTCAATTTCAGGTTATGGAGATGGGCAGAACAACAAAAGTGGTCGGGTTCTCCGTGCCTCCCGCCCTGGAGCGGGAAATGGAGCTGGTGGCCAAACAAGAGCGCCGCACCAAAAGCGAATTGTTTCGCGAGATGTTTCGCTTGTATAAACGCTTTCGCCAGCAGCAGGACCAGGAAGACGAGGCCTGGGTAATGAACCTGATTCGTGAGGCTAAAGAGGAGCAGGCGACAAACCCCAAGAGTCCAGACGAGCTGGTGGCAGATCTGAAGGCCTTTGCCTATGAGTTTTCCAAGCGAGCAAAGGAGCTGGGCATCACTGGTAAAGATGTAAACCGTATTATCTATGAGTCACGCAAGCGGTGGGGCACGGCTTAGGGTGGTGGTGGATACCAACGTCTATATTTCGGTCTTTCTCTATCCCAAGCGACTAATTTTCCAGATTCTCCAGCACGCGGGCAGGGGCCAGTATCGGCTCTTAACCTCGCCGGCCATTCTGCGGGAGCTGGGCAGAGTGATGCGGGAAGACTTTGGCGTAGAGGCAGGAGAGCGAACGCGCCGGCTCAAACAACTGGCTGCAATCGCCGCAATTATCACCCCGCAGATCACCCTTGACGTGATTAAAGAAGACCCGCCCGATAACCGCATCTTGGAGTGCGCAGTGGACGGCAGGGCAGACCTCATTGTTTCAGGCAACCGCCATCTGCTCCGGCTCAAGACCTACGAGAGGATTCCCATTGTGAAACCGATCGACTTCCTGCGCACCTTGGGGGTAGTAGCAAAAAATCTGCATAGGTAGGTCGTAAAACCTCCGTCGCTACCTCCTACGCTAAAGCTTCGGAGGCCAAGAAAGCTATGGAGGCCAAGAAGGATGTTGCGCAAGGGCTCGCAATGATTTATGTGCGGGCTTTTTTGTCCGCCTTCGCGTAACGCTTTGGCGGATTTCGCTAACGCTTCATTGCAAAAAGGAATTATTTTTGATACAATTCTTTTATTCGTACATTCGTACCAATTCGTAATTCGTAGTATAATGAAAAAACGGATTTTTACTGCCGATAGGCCAACAGAGAGCCAGTTTCACTTAGGGAATTATGTGGGTTCGCTCGCAAACAGGGTGAAACTTCAGGACGAACATGAGGAGTTTATTATGCTTGCGGATTTACACGCATTAACGACGCACGCAGAGAAAACGGAGCATATAAAAGAAAATATCCATGAGTTGGTACTCAATTATTTGGCAGTAGGGCTTGATCCGAAAAAAGTAACCTTCTTTGTCCAATCCCATACGGCAATTCCTTCTATCGCGTTGATTCTGGGCATGCTCACTCCGCTGTCCGTCCTCCAACGCCAGCCCGCGCTCAAAGAGAAATTAGCGCAGGGGTGCGGACTTACCTACGGACTTTTGGGTTATCCCGTGCTGATGGCTGCTGATATTTTAGGACCGCGCGGAGATTTGGTACCGGTAGGCAAGGATCAAAAGGCTCATGTGGAGTATGCGCGCGACATTGCGCAAAAATTTAACGCGCTTTATGGGAAAACGCTTACCGTACCCGTATCACTCATCGGAAAGGCTGGTACGCTGGTGGGAATTGACGGGAAAGCCAAGATGTCAAAAAGTTTAGGCAACGCCATATTTTTACTCGATGAACCGGAAGCGGTGAAAGAGAAAGTGATGAAGATGTACACCGATCCCACGCGCATTCATCCGAACGATCCGGGCCACACCAAGGGCAACCCCGTCTTTGCCTACCATGATCTTTTCAACACCAATAAAGAGGAGGTACGCGAGCTAAAGGCAAGATATCAAAAGGGAACAGTTGGCGATGTAGAAGTAAAAGAAAAACTCGCAAAAGCGCTCAATGTTTTTTTGGCGCCGATTAGAGAACGCTACGACGTGCTTAGCCGCAAGGAAGATATTGTGTACGATATTTTGAGAGAAGGGGATAAAAAGGCTGGGAAGATTATTACCCAAACCTTAGAAGAGATGAAGGAAGCGATGAAATTGTGAGCTCCTACCGCATCCGTAATTCGTAGTAACTATGATTTTTTTTGATTTTTTCAAGTGGTACTACTATACCGCGCCGATGGAGATAGTAACTATATGGCGGAATTTCTTGGCGTTTTCGGTTGATTTTTTTGGCGTATCGTATCATTTAAGAACATTTTTTCGGCCCTGGCATTTACTGGTCGTTCACTTTGAGGAGGGAAGCGCGGTTGAGAAATTTTTCTTTAATATTGCAAGCCGTATAATCGGGCGGGTGATGGGAGCGATTATGAGGAGTGGAGCTATTCTGATCGGACTTTTAAGCTTCGGTGCCTTTTTTTTGGCGGGAATCGCCCTTGAACTCCTCTGGCTT
>JACPXZ010000001.1 GCA_016196225.1 Candidatus Peregrinibacteria bacterium | reverse complement strand
TTGAACAAATGCCTTTGACGAAATGAGTTGAGACTCTCTATCTTCTTCATGGTTGGGTTCCTTTCTTTTTTTCTGGTACCGGGAATTATCCCGGGAAGGAACCCAATCCTCAAACCCTAACGGAAGCTGGGTCTAGCTCCCTTCCGATAGAAAAACGGTACCCACCATCAGATGAATGAGAAAGACCGGATTAATTTTATTTAGCCAGCTTGAAAGCATTTTAAGATCTTACTTTCTTTCGATGAGTTCTCCGAATAGCTCGCGAACTTTTTCCTTTGCTTCTTCAAGCGCCTTTTTTCCCATTTTGGTCGCTTTGTAAACCCGTCTGGTTCTCTTTCCCACTATCTTCTCCTGCGAGTGCAGGTACCCTTTCTTTTCCAATCCATGCAGGAGTGGATAGAGAGTCCCCGCACTAAGCCGGTATCCGTGACGCGAGAGTTCTTCGATGATGCCAAAGCCAAAAATCGGTGTTTCGGACGCGTGGTGGAGAATGTGAAGTCGAATCAGACCAGAATAGAGTTCCTGATACTGCATAAGTCAGGGCGAAAACTGTTGGTTGGTGAATTCCTGGCCGATGGGAGCTTGAATAACAATGAACCCATGCTCAGCGGCCTGATGGCAGGAGTTGCAGGACTTTGTCATTGCGGCGAAGGCGGTTTTGAAAGCCTTAGCGTCTTTCTTCTGAATGGCAGAGGCCACGTTGCGAAGAGGTTCATCCATCATCTTGGGAATGAGATCTTTCAGGGGGAGTTTTACCTCTTTGAAGGTGGGATAATATTTCGCGACATCCTCCAACCCTTCTTTGATCTCATCGATTTGGTATTGGGCTAGTTCCCAGTTTCCCCGAGTTCCAGAATAAAAAAGCTTGGCATGATGCTGCTGAACGATACCCATAATCTCACCCAAGCCTGGCTTTAACTCGACTAGCTTTTGCTCCAAAGCAGCTACACGATCCCTATTGGGAGTTTGTGCCGTACAACTACACAGGAGCAGTACAATCAGGAAAATCGATATCTTCATGCAGGATTTCTCCATATATCGAATACCGATATCGAAATCCGATATATATGTAAAGTCAATCTAAATAGGCCAATTTAGGAATCAAATGGCTATTCCTAAAATGGTTGCGATGCCCACTACTCTTTCGGATCTCTCAGCGCCTAGCTTCTGAAAGAAGACCTTTCTTCCTCATTTTTCCCAGTCATAAATAATTGGATCTATCGCTTTTTGAAAGCGATAGGTTGAATGAAGGCCTTTGGATACTCGCACAAGAGCTTCGCGCTTCACAAAATTGTAGATCGCCGGAGCACTGAACACCGTGAAGGCCGTAAATATCAAGGCCAGTAGTGCATCGAATATTTTTTCTATCATTGTTCTTTCCTACCTTTCTTAAAGTTTGTCTTTCCACTTATCGAAAATCCTTCGCGCCTGGTAATGGCCCCATTTCACTAGACCGTTTCTGTTCTTGATCCCGCGCCGTTCAAGTTCCTTAGCCGTAGCGTTGGCGGATAACTTCTGCTCGCTCATGAGATTCACTACCAAACGGCATGCTCGAATCTCTGAGCGATTTATCACGAGCTTTCCATCCTGAACCCTATAACCATAGGGTGGATTCGGCGCCCTGTAGTTATTCGGATTGGTCACGCGCTTAGTAGTGCAATCGGAGTGAAGTCCAAGGCGGCGGAGACGAGTTAGTGCAGTCGACTTAGCAATCCCCAGAAGTTGCGCGATTTGTTGAGCAGAAAGCCCTTTTTCTCGGTATAAATAGGAAAAACGGGCCGGATCTGCTTTGTATGGATTTGGCCAAAAGTTAATGATACTAATGTAATAGGGCCGGTTCGTACCGTATTCGGATTGGTCCAGTCTTCGCCCCCTTTCAGGGGGCTACGCCTGGCAAGCCAGGATCAAATAACTAGAATTGTGAGATCGGGAAATAAGAGGCGAAGACTGTCCGGCGTAGCCGCAGGCGAAGACGGACTCGGTGACGTCCGTAGTGGCACATCCTTCGCACTGCAATCCAAGCATGTACGTCTACAAGCTGCGAAGTATCTTCCAAGAGCCATTCGGGTCGGGCGTTTGCGGCAAAACATTTTTAACACACGCAAGGTTCAGGTTGGGAACCAGAGGTCACTATCTCAGAGGAACAATTGCGATTTCTGAAAGTTTCGCATCAGAAATTGCATGAGGTTTGGGGATAGCACATTCTATTGAAGGTTCACAACCCGGCCGCAGTCCCCACCATTGTCGAAGACTAAAAATTGCCGCGGGAATATTTTTCTCGCTGGGAACATTGTTCCCGGCGCCCGGAAACAAAAATTCGCGTCGTCTCACGCCGCTCGTAATGCTTCAATTTCATTAGGAAAATCACAATTGGGATAGCGCATATACCAGGTTCGATATTCAGCCGCTAGGGTCCACCATTATGGGGCATACGGAAGATTCGATGATGTTGTTTGACGAGCAACGGCGGCAGCTTTTTGCCGGTGACTTTATTTATCCTGGCTTTCTTGTCGCCATTCTGCCTGGCGCACACACGGGAAGGTATCTGGCGACAGCGAACCGATTGCAGTCATTCTTATCCGAGAGTGTGGTGATTTTTCCTGGGCATTGGGCGGTAGGATCACAATCTTCACTAGATCGATAGAGTCAAATCCGGACGGTTAAACAACTTGTTTATATACTATATAGAGTATATACTCATTTGTGTATGTGGAGCGTGCTTGAGAAGCGAAATGTAATAAAAGCGCTCAAGAAAACTCCGAGAGAAATTATTGTACGATATGAAGCATGGAAACGCGTAGTCGAGCTTCAGGGACCGACCGGCCTGCGCCATGTTAAGGGTTTTCATGATGAGGGTTTAAAGGGCGAATGGAATGGTTTCAGATCTTCGCGACTAGGAGGGCAGTGGCGAGTTATTTACCTAGTGG
>JACPXZ010000027.1 GCA_016196225.1 Candidatus Peregrinibacteria bacterium | reverse complement strand
GGAGCGTGTGATTTTGAATTTGGTGTTTAATTCGCTCAAGTTTACGGAGGCGGGGGGGAAGGTGAAGATTGGGGTGCGACTTCAAGAACAGCTAGAGGCTAGATTAGAAGCAAACGACGGGCTGGAGGCTCGAGGCTCGAAGCTCGAGGCAAAAGCAAAAACAAAAACTGAAGAGGTATTTACCTCGAGCCTCGAGCCTCCAGCCTCGAGCCAGTTTTTAGAATTTCGCATTGAAGACACAGGGATCGGGATTGCGTCTGATTATTTGCCGAAGATATTTGAGAGGTTTTCGCAAGCGGATACGTCTTCGACGCGTAAGCATGAGGGGACGGGGATTGGGATGGCCTTGGCGAAGGATTTTGTGGAGCTTCATGGGGGAGAGATTTGGGTCCAGAGTGAGTTGCGAAAGGGGACGACGGTGTTTTTTACTTTGCCTCATTTGACAAGTGTCCCTCTTGCCGCCAAGACGGATCAGCGTGTGGAAAGTATTGAGGTGGGAGAGAAGAAGCGCGATACGGATTGGACGAAGGCGCTCCATGCGCGGGCGCTTTATGAGGAGGAGAGAACGGGTGCTTGGGTCCAGGAGAAGCCTGTCACTGAGACCGTTTTGAAAGAGCGCACGCTTCTTTTGGTGGAAGACAATATTGATATGCTCAATTTTCTTTCATTCCAGTTGCAGGATGATTACAATTTGGTGAAGGCGCGAAACGGCGTGGAAGGGGTGGAGGCGGCGAAGCTTTATAAACCTGATTTGGTGATTTCAGATGTGATGATGCCGATAAAGGATGGCTACCAATTGTGCCGAGAGATTAAGGAGAATCCTCGATTGACCCATGTGCCTGTGATTTTGCTGACCGCGAAGGCGGATCTTTCGATGAAGATCGAGGGCCTGGAGTTTGGCGCGGATGAGTATTTGACGAAGCCTTTTAGCTCTGAGGAATTAAAGGCGCGCATCAAGTCGTTACTCTCATCCCGCGATTTGGAGCGGGAGATTCAGCATCGCAATGAGGATTTGGAGAAGGCGATGCGTGAGTTGAAGGAGGCGGAGGTTCAATTGGTGCAGTCGGCCAAGATGGCCTCTGTGGGGCAGTTGGCGGCGGGGATTGCGCATGAGATGAATAATCCCCTGGCCTTTGTTTCGAGCAGTCTTCATACCTTGGAGCGTTTTGTGAAAAAATTAGAAGGGGGCGAGGTGGATTCCCATGAATTTTTGGAGGAGACGAGTCCCCTTTTTCAGCGCATCACCTTGGGCGTGAAGCGGACGAAGGGGATTATTGATGATTTGAAGAATTTTGCGCGCAAGGATGTGGAGAGTTTGAAGGATGAAGATTTGAATATGGGGATTCGTTCGGTGTTGACGCTTTTGGAGAATCGGATTTCTGGGAAAGTGAAATTGAATTTGCAATTGGGTGAGATTCCCAAGGTGGAATGCGTGATGGGCCAGCTCAATCAGGTTCTGATGAATTTGATGTTGAATGCCCTGGACGCGCTTGGCGATCAGGGAGAGATTTGGGTGAGTACGGTTTCAAAGGGAGGGAATGTAGAGATTCACGTGAAGGACAACGGGGTTGGGATTTCCAAAGAGGTTCAGGAAAGGATATTCGAGCCTTTTTTTACGACGAAGGATGTCGGCAAGGGGACGGGCCTCGGGCTTTCGATCAGTCATAAAATTGTAGAGAATCATCATGGCGCGATTGAGTTTGCCAGTGAGGCGGGCCGCGGGACGGAGTTTGTGGTGAGGCTTCCGGTGAAGCAACCGGTGTGTCATCCGGTGGGGTGAAAAGAAAGATCTCTTGTCCAGTCCCATTGTTGGGCAGTCCTCGAGATGACATGTAATAAATGGGTGCGAGATGACGCATGGTTCTTTTTGGGAAAAGAAGAATGCTGTGTGGGATTTTTGAAGTGTGAGGTAGGGTATTGTAGTCGCCCCATTTATGGGGCAATACATAGATTGCCCGATGAATCGGGCGACTACACTTGACGGAGCAAGTGATCGCCCTATTTATAGAGGGTCGTTGTAGTCGCCCCATTTATGGGGCAAGATCAGACTAGAGAGAGAAGAGCATGAGTGTTAAGAAGCCCCGTTTGTGTGGATATGATTATTCTTCGAACGGCTTTTACTTTATTACCATCGTAACCCATTACCGCCAGCCGTTGTTGGTCGGCGTGAATCGTGAGGGTGTCGCCCGATTTATCGGGCAGTTGAACAAAACCCCAGGTGTTTCTGTTGATTATTTCACCATCATGGATGATCATGTCCACATGATTCTCATTTTGAATGAGTGTCGTTTGATGCTGGGGGAAGTGGTGCGAAGGTTTAAAGCGCGAACTGCCCATGAGCTTAAAGCACCCTTATGGCAACCCAATTATTATGAACATGTGATAAGAAATGAGCAGGCCTTGCTCAGGATACGTGAGTATATTCAAAATAATCCTCAGGCTGAAAAGATAAAGTGGGAGGAGATTTACGGGGGATTGCCCGATAAATCGGGCGACTACAATGCACTGCCCGATAAATCGGGCGACTACAGTGCGCTGCTGATAAATCGGGTGAGAAGTTTTTGAATTTGCTGTAGAGTTTTGTAGGGAGTGATGGGGTTAAAAGGTGTACGATGTAGCAGGTGGAAGGGGTGTTAAGCTGTGAAGAAGCTTTTGTAGTCGCCCGATTCATCGGGCGATGCCGTGTGTGCCCCATAAATGGGGCGACTACAAATTTTTGCCATAACGTGAGGTGTATTTACTCTGATGTTTTGGAAGGAACTCTGAGCATTAAATATGCCTAAGGAGGTGCACATTGAAGGATATTCTGAACTATAAGGATTTTCCGATGCTTGTGGTGGATGATGAATTGGAAAATCTGGAGGCCTTTCGAGTAGAATTCGGAGAGTATTTTAATGTCTCAACGGCGTCCAGTGCCAAGGAGGCGTTGGCGTTTTTGGAGGCCAAGCCCGATGTGGCCGTCCTCGTGGTAGACCAGCGCATGCCGGAGATGACGGGGACAGAACTCCTGAAGGTTGTGAGCAAGAAATATCCCAATATGATTCGTATTTTGATTACGGCTTATTCAGATATTGAGGTGGTGATTGAGGCGATTAATGCCGGCCAGGTTTATAAATATATTTCCAAGCCTTGGGATCATGAGGATGTACGGCTTTCCATCATGCGGGCGATGGAGAATTATTATTTAACGCGGGAAAGAGAGAGGTTGGTCGAGGAAAAAATCAATACGGTGAAGAAGGTTGCCGAGGCCAATCGCCTGGCCTCGCTCGGCATGCTTGCGGCCGGGGTGGCCCATGAGATCAACAATCCCTTGGTGTCCATTCATACCTTTATGTCGCTGGTTCCCAAGAAGTTTTCGGAGTTGTCGCTCCAGAACCGCGATGTGTATGATAAATCCTATTGGGTGGAGTTTTTCGAGACGGCTCAGAATGAGATGAGGCGGATTCAAGAGTTGATTCGGGAGCTTTTGAATTTGTCGAAACCTCCGAAATATGATTTTGAAGAGACGAACATTGAAGAGATGATTCGGGGGGAGGCGAAGGTTTTTGAAGGGACGGCGAAGGAGAAGGATCTTATTTTTAAAACGGAGATGGCTGGAAATTTGCCAAAAATCCGGTGTGATCGCAATCGGATCAAGCAAGTGGTTTTGAATTTGGTGCTGAATGCCTTTCAGGCGACGTCGAAAGGCGGCCGCGTGACCATCCAGACGCGGCTTCCGGCGGTGTGCAATGGCTCTAGCGCGGTTGAGATCTGCGTTGTGGATACGGGGGCAGGGATTCCCAAAGAGGTACAGGATAAAATTTTTCAGCCTTTTTTTTCCACGAAGCAGAAGGGGACGGGGTTGGGTCTCGTGGTCTCGGATTTGATTGTGAAACAGCATGGTGGCGAGATTCATATTCAGAGCGAAGTGGGAAAGGGAACGACTTTTGTAGTTTCACTGCCTTTAAAACCTCTCGATGATTTTGCTTCTACTACAAAGGGCAAGGCCCCAGAAACTGTCCAGCCGTAAAAAATAAAATAAAATAGGGGACGTTGTTAACTAATTTCAGTAAAATAGGGGACGTTGTTAACTAATTAACTATTGACTTTCAGTCCCTTGCCTGTAAAATTCCTATCAAGCCCAGACAAAGTCGGCTTGACGCGCCAGGAGCGCTTCATCATATTATGGTGCGAGGTTTAGATCGCAAACAGATCTATCGGGATGATAAAGATCGCGAAGAGTTTTTGATTCGTTTAGAGAGGGTGTTGGAGAAAACGGG
>JACPXZ010000003.1 GCA_016196225.1 Candidatus Peregrinibacteria bacterium | reverse complement strand
TCGGCGAAGTCGGCATAGGGCCGCTGAGTGTGTTCTGGCGCGCCGGCGTTTTTGCGCCACTTTTGTCGCCGGACAAAAGTGGCAAAAGCTGAACGCTACTTACCCCACTTTCTTCCTCATAAACGCCGGGACCTCCAATTCCTCTTCGCTGAGATCCAGTGACGTTGACCGGAAGAGCGCATCACTGATGACGCTTCGCTCCTCTCCATCTTTTTGGCTTCCAACTGACGTAAGCCGTTGAGCTCCCAAGTGCTTCTGCACAAGGGATGCGGATACCGGAGTCTTCTCTTCGCGCGCAAATCCCGTTGCCACCACCGTCACTTTCACCTGCCCGGTAAAGTTATCATCGATGACCGCTCCAAAGATGATATTGGCATCAGGATCGGCGCTCTCCGTGATAATCCGCGCCGCCTCATCGACCTCGAACATCGAGAGATCATTGCCACCCGTAATATTGAAAAGGATTCCTTTTGCACCATCGATCCGGGTATCAAGGAGCGGGCTATCCACTGCCGCCCGCGCCGCCTCGGCTGCCCGGCTATCCCCGGTCCCATACCCGATTCCCATGAGCGCCGTCCCCGCATCCTGCATGATTGCTTTGACATCCGCAAAGTCGACGTTGACGAGTCCATGCTGGGTAATCAAGCTTGAGATCCCCTCAATCGCATGCTGTAAGACCTCATCGACGACCTGGAACGCCTCGGTAAGCGGAGTGGTCTTATCAATGAGTGACAAAATCTTGTCATTCGGGATCTTGATGAGCGTATCCACCTTTCCCTTAAGATTCTCGAGCGCCTCCTCTGCATTTTTGCGCCGTTTTGCCCCCTCAAATGCGAAAGGCATCGTGACCACGCCAACGGTAAGGATCCCCATACTGCGGGCAAGTTCTGCAATAATCGGAACCCCCCCGCTCCCCGTCCCCCCTCCGAGCCCCGCCGTGATGAAGAGCATATCCGTCCCCTCAATATTTGCCTTGATCTCTTCGGTACTCTCTTCCGCGGCCTTCTTACCAATAGACGGATTGGCGCCCGCCCCGAGCCCACGGGTTGTCCCCCGTCCGATCGTAATCTTTCGTGAAGCGTTATTATGATAAAGCGCCTGAATATCTGTATTTACCGCCACAAACTCGACACCCTGAACATTCCCTTTCACCATACGCTGCAATGCATTGCATCCTCCGCCACCCGCACCAAGGACACGGAGCACTGCACCGGGCGCCATGTCCGGACGCACTTCCTGCGAGCGCATCGCGTGCAGAGGAGATCCATTGGCACTGCTATCGTGATTGGAGGAGTTACTGGTCTTGCCGGAGAACAAATTTCGGAACGTATCGGACATGGGAGAAAGGGGAAAAAAGAAGAAATGAAAAAATATGGAAAAATTACGGAAGAAGACTCTTAAACCACGATCCAACCTGCAGTGCAGCCCGCTTGAGTTGAACCACACCGGTGGATCCCGCCTGCCCTCCTTCCCGCACTCCCCACACAAGCGCTCCTAAGGCAGTCGCATACGCAGGATCATCGACTTTTTCGATCACTCCTCCTACACCCTCCGGGAACCCCATCTGCACCGGGAGCCCCAACGTATCGCGCGCGATATCGAGCACGCCGGGAGCTTTGACTGCCGCACCAGTCAGCACCGCTCCCGCCGGGAGCATCCCCGAACGCCCGATACGGTTTAACTCTTCCTTCACCAAAGAAAAAATTTCGTGGTAACGCGCTTCCATAATTTCGGCCATGTAGCGCTTACTGACCGTCTGGGTATCCACCTTGCTGATAGCGCTCAAATCGATCATCTCCCGCTCACCAACCTCTTGGGGCAGGACCGACCCATACTCAATCTTGAGACGTTCGGCCGTATCAACCGATGTCCGGAGACCAATGGCAATGTCATTCGTCACGCTTTCTCCCCCCACCGGCAGAAAAACCGAATGAAGCACGGTCCCCTCCTCAAACACCGCAACACTGGTACATCCGGCTCCGATATCGATCACCACGACTCCGATTTCCTTCTGTCGCCGGGTCAGCACCGCTTCGGCTGTCGCGATTGTCGCGGGGATCAGCGCATCAATATCCACTCCCGCCTGATCAATGCACTTCTCGAGATTTTTCACATGCTGGACCTGACCGGTGATGATATGCGCCTCCACTTCCAAGCGTATCCCGGTCATTCCGACAGGATTCTTTATCCCCCGTTGCTCATCCACCGAATACGCCTTCGGTTCGATATGCAAAATCCGACGATTAGCGGGGATGCTCACGGCCTGTGCCGCCTCTAACACTCTTGCAACATCCTCCGGACTGATCTCCGGACCGGAGATCGCAATCACCCCCCGACTGTCAAAAGACTCAATATGCGCACCATTGATCCCGACAAACACATGATTTACCGGAACGCCTGCCATACGCTCTGCATCCTCCAACGACGCAATGATGTTATGAATGAGTTCCTCCACATCAATCACATGCCCCTTGCGGATCCCGAGTGACGGGGATAAGCCCACACCGATAACATTGGGGATCGCATGGTTTTCTCCCCCATCCACGATGGCAACAATCGTCCGTATTTTTGCACTTCCAATATCCAGACTCGCAACGACTCGTTCTCGGGGCATAATAATAAGAAGAAGAAATGGGAAGAGATCAACGGGCAGTGTATGAGATCATCGAAGAAGCATGCAAGAATCTTATGAATACGTTTGGTATACAACAAGGGTTACTAAGAACAAAAAATATATCCATACTATATTGCATCCAAAAAACATTTTTGGCAAATATACTTCGACAAAAGAACGCTGAAAAAAGAATGAGTAATAAAGTAGTACGTTATCCAAAAAGCGGCATTTGTTCCTCCAACTGAAGATTACGCAGTCGCCTCATGAGCAGGGTAAACTCCAATTCCTCAAAAAAATCTATGATCTTTTTCGTGGATAATCCCTTACATTCCAAATCTACAAGAGGGATAGGAAGAGGAATATCACAAACCAATCGCGACATTTTTTGACAAAAGAATGCCTGCTCACGATCCTGAACTAATTTTTCTTTTACCCCCTTTGGAAGGTCATTCAAATGCTCGTAAATATTCTCAAGAGACGCATACTCCTGCAACAATGTTGCCGCAGTCTTAGGGCCGATCCCCTTTACTCCCGGAAGGTTATCGGACGGATCTCCGGTCAGACCCTTGAAGGCCGGGATTTGATCCGGTCGCACACCGTATTTTTTCCAGACATTCTCCGCATCCAAATATTCCGCTTCGTTGTATCCCTTATGGGGAATGATCATGGTTACCCCTTCCTGTACAAGCTGCAGTGCGTCACGATCTCCCGTGATAACGGATACCCGCATCCCCGCCTTTTTTCCGGCGAGCGCATACGTACACAAAAAATCATCCGCCTCAAATTGCGGATCGGATACCTGTCGTATCCCCCACCGATCAAGCATCTCAAAAACGCGCGGAATCTGCACATAAAAATCCTCCGGAGTCTCCGCTCGCCCTTCCTTATAGGAAGCACATTCCCCATGACGGAATGTCTCTCCCCCTGCATCCATGCAAAATAATATCGCATCCGGTTCTTCTTTTTTGAGTATAGAAAGGAGCATGGACGCGACGCCAAAAATCATGTTCACCTGTTCTCCTGTCGATGTTTTTAGTGTCCGCGGAATCGCCCAGTACGCTCTGTACATCAAGTGATGACCGTCGATGAGAACAAAATGTTTCATAGGTGACTTGCCAAATGAGACATGACAATATGAACATTTTACGCTATAATGTTTGGATACATACACATCCTATGATCTCCCCGTCCTCCCCTCTTAAAAGCCCCCTCTCCTTCGAGCAAAAAGCCCGTGCCAAAGGAGCTCTGGCACACGAGCTTCATTGGGTACAAGAACCCCGTCGGCCATTCATGATTCTCCCGCAAGAGGTACGAGAAGAGACCGGCGAGACCCTCCTTCGGGAAATGCTTCCGGGGCTCCTGGCTCTCGATATTGCCCTTCTCATCCGTGGACGCGGGAGTGCAAACATTGGGGCACTCTTGACGACACTCCACCAAAAGTATCCCGAACATATCGCCATTATCCCCGATACAGAGGAGTCGCTCATACAAATGGTACGAGGGGGAGATATTGCTCTTTTTTGCACAGATCCCACCGGTTCGAAAGAATTATCCCTTTGTCTTGAGCAGGGAACCATACCCATTGCACCCGATCACGTCGGATCCTTACTGCACAGCTACGACCCGGTCCAGGAGAGCGGCAATGCGTTCCTCTTCCAAAAGATCAACCCATGGCATGCGTTTGCCGCTATTGTGCGGGCATGCGAAACATTCAAGCTCCCGTTTGATTGGCGGACGATCCAGCGTCATTGCATGGAGACACATTTCTAACGAGAGCGTTCGTGAACAATACCGGAAACAATGCGCATCTCATGTTCTTTTAACATATCTACCAATGGACCCTCTTCTTTATAACCGATAGAAACCGGTCTTGCACACCCAAGAACCGTGAGCAATTTCCGACGGACGGTATCTTTTAACGGTTTAACCCAGAGTAATTCGTTTTTATACTTCTCCGTTAAGAGTGTCTGCACGGCAGCCTGTGGAGAATTTGTCTGAAAAAACATCATTGCCTGTCGAAGAAATTCTCTATCGTCATCTTCTGCAGCCACAGGGAAATACCGCCGATAGAGCAATGAATTGATCGTCCAACGCGTATCGCTCAATTCCTCTACCCAATGCTCCACCGCATAGTCACGAGCTTTGGCAACATGCTCCTTATCCCCTTTGCCACAGAGCCAAATGACGGCATCAGGATCATACAAGTCCGTCCAATCGGATACCCCTGTTTCACCAAAGAGATCCTCCAAGGCCGATAGGGGAAGAGCATGCTTCCCCTCCAAACCAATGGCACGAATAAGCATCTTGCGCATAAGCATCTCGGGCGTGCGATTGCATGACCACACATGAAACCCCTCATGTCGTTTTTCGGGAATGACCGATATATTGATCCCACGCCCCGATCCCCCGCGCGAACCCGGCACATTATGATGTTGGTTCTCTGAAGGAGATAACTTACCCATAGCAGGTAGAATACTATCTATACTGGCTCCATGCAATTTACCGCGAGCATCATCAAAGGATCCGGCCGGGGGAACCGCATCGGGACCCCGACAATGAATTTGAATCTGGAACAGGTTCCAAAAGAATTGGAGCCTGGGATATATGCGTGCAGATGTCAGCTGAAACCTGAAAGCTGGGAGCTAAAAGCTGTCTTGCACTATGGACCACGGCCTGTGTTCAAAGACACTTCATCATGCGAAGTACACTTCCTCGATATCGCTCCTACGGCCACTCTCGACTCGCTCACCGTCGAAATTATCCAAAAACTGCGCGAGGTGCAGGATTTTTCATCCGTAGAGGAACTCCAAAAACAAATCCAACGCGATATTGCCGAGGCACGTGCTATCCTCAAAACATGCTAAGTTTCGTTCGCAAGCTCATCCCTAACCGTCATCCCCTTCGCCTTGGGTGGCATAAAGGTAAGGCAATCCTTGCAGCACTACTTTACGGATTCCCCGCGCGCCATCTCACGATCATCGGCATCACCGGCACGGACGGAAAAACAACGACCGTGGGGATGGTTTCTGCGATTTTGGAATATGCAGGAATCAAACATGGAGCACT
This sequence comes from Candidatus Peregrinibacteria bacterium, assembly GCA_016196225.1. Lineage (GTDB taxonomy): Bacteria > Patescibacteriota > Gracilibacteria > Peribacterales > Peribacteraceae > JACPXZ01. The sequence continues at coordinate 48,927 of JACPXZ010000003.1, read as the reverse complement.
ATCCACCGCTGTATTCAAAATTGGTAATAACGCGTATGGGAACGCAACGCAGAAGACATCCCCTTCCCCATTCCATATTCAAAAATTTCTCCGTGACTCTGTCCGTGCAGGATGTACGCACGCTGTTCTTGAATATTCCTCCCATGGACTCGCACAGGGCCGGCTTAACTTTACTTGGCCTCAGGTCGCAGCGATCACGAACATCACTCCTGAACATCTTGATTACCACGGGACGATGGAGCAGTACCGGAGGGACAAGGAAAAGATATTTGAGATGATGAGAAAAAGCGGCACATGTATTAAGAATGTCGAACACAGAATACCGAATATCGAATTGCTCATTCCGGGAACATTCAATCAAGAAAATGCCAACATCGCCATTGCCTGCACAGAAGCCATAGGTATTCCACGCAATACCGCAATAGAAGCGCTCAAAACATTTACAGGGATCCCCGGCCGAATGGAGCAGATCCAGAAGGAACCATTCTCGGTATTCATCGATTTTACGGTTACTCCCGTCGCCTATCAAAAAACTCTCTCTGCGGCCCGCGCTCTATCCGAACCAGGAAAACGTCTGCTTGTCCTTACGGGGAGCTGCGGCGACCGCATGAAGGAAAAGCGTCCGCAAGTCGGGAAAATCTGCGGTGAATACGCGGACGTTGTCGTCGTCACCAACGAAGATCCCTATACCGAAAATCCCGAAAAAATTATTGATGAAGTCTGGACAGGGATCGATCAATCGCAATGCAAAGCTCACCGCATTCCCGATCGACGAGAAGCCATTCGATTCATTCTTTCCCAAACGCACCCCGGCGACACGGTGATTCTCTGCGGCAAAGGATCGGATACGACCATGTGGACCGCACAGGGACAAATCCCCTGGAACGAGCGGGAAATTGTAAGAGGAATGTTATGACTCAAACCGTCTGCATCGTCGGCGTGGACGAAGCAGGACGAGGAGCGCTCGCGGGACCCGTTGTCGTCGGTGCTTGTTATTTTCCCCTCTCCCACGGGGAGAGGGTTAGAGCCTGTCCTGAGCCTGACGAAGGAGAGAGGGGGTCCGCATTTCCTGTCATCGTCCGTGACAGTAAAACAATGTCACCGCAGGAACGTGAAATCTCATTCCAGTGGATCACCGCACACTGTGTCTACGGCATAGGAATGGCCGATGCGATGTTTATCGATACTCACGGCATCCTCGAAGCGACTCAGCATGCCATCGACGATGCTGTCAGCATGATCGAAAAATCTATGAAGCCAACCTACGTCCTCATGGATGGGCGTGATCGCTTTTGGTTCAATTACCCCAATAGCAAAATTATTCGGGGGGATTCATCCGAAGTCTGCATTTCAGCCGCCTCGATCATTGCCAAAGTGAGCCGGGATCGCATGATGAGAGATTATGCAAAAGAATTCCCGCAGTATGGATTTGAGATCCATAAGGGATACGGAACCGCATCACATTTTGCGGCAATTGAAAAATACGGTTTATGTGCGATACATCGGAGAACGTTCCTAACCAAATACGAAAACAAAAAACACACACCTACATGTCACCCTGAGGTGCGACGAACGCAGTGAGGAGCCTCGAAGGGTCATATAATGAATATTCCTTTTATGATGCTTCGAGGCTCGTCCTTCGCTGTGCTCAGGACTCGCACCTCAGCATGACATGGAGGAATGCTTCGTCGGATTTACCCTCGTTTTTCCCCACAACCACACCCCCGCTAATAGAATGCCAAAAGTGAGGAGCTGCCCCCGACTTAAGAGCAATACTCCCGTATCGATCAGCGAGTATTCCTGAACCCGAACATATTCGATCAAAAACCGGAGAATCCCATACAGGATCAAGAATAAGGAACAGGTCCGTCCCGCCACGTCGGTCGCGACCGACGTGGCGCGGAGATGCAAAAAACATAGAAGAGCAATAAACATATCTTTACCCATCGCATAGAAAAATGTGGGATGCCGTAATCCTTCCACTCCCGGAATAGCGATCCCCCACTGGAGATCCGTAACCGTCCCATAGAGTTCCATGTTGATAAAATTACCAAACCGCCCGAGTGCGAGACCGATTGCCACGGGAATAACAATAATATCCGCAATCCGAAGAATATTTGCACGCTGATGACGCAGGGCCACAAGAAGGGCAGCGGTCACCCCAATAAATCCACCGTGCGATGACATCCCCCCCTCCCACAATGCGAAAATTTTATGAGGATTTTCCAAAAAATATGTTGGTTGATAAAAAAAGACAAAGCCCAACCTCCCGCCAAGGATCACTCCGATCACCGCAGCCGAAAGGATATTGCCCCATTCATCCCGCGACAATGTGAGAGATCGATATTTCTGCAATTTCTGCACCATCCAGAACCCGAGTAAAAACCCCGCAAGGTAGAGGAGTCCGTACCAATGAACGGGGAATCCCAAAAATGTAAGAGCAACGGTGCGAGAAGAAAAAAATGTGATCATGGGAAACAAATGGAATACATAAGGTACGGATGCTCCGTACGTTCGAGGCACGGATCGCGCAGAAATGTTTCCGCACGTTCTCCGTAGTATGACCGGAAGTACGGGGAGATAAAGAAAAATGTCGGATCCTTCAGTCGTTCAAAATACGGCCGCCGTTCTGCAGGACTCCCCAACAAAAAATTCTCCCATTCCTCCTCACTCCAGGAAAGTTCAAAAAGTCCCGGCCCACCGACATGATGGAACGGGAGCCAACCACGCAATAGAATCGCTGTCTGATCCTCTAATGCAATGATCGTCGCGTCGTGCGGAAGTCCGGAGGGAAGCGATCGTATGACATGAAAGGTTGCAGCATCCACGTTGGGAATCCGCTGCCATGCGGCACGAAACGACACCACCCCCTGGAGCAATACCAGCGCAACAAGCAGCACACGGATATGTATGTTAGAAAATCGATGCCACGCCCACCAAAGAAACAATCCCGCAAACGGCAACAAGAAGAAATCCAGTTGTAAGTAAAACCGCCGGTAGAACATGAGGTGAAAGACAACGAAAACCGCGCTCCACAAAACCGCTATCTGCCAAAGACTCCCTCTCTCTTCTTTTAAACTCCTCACAAATCCGGCGATCCCAAAAAGGAGAAGTATTCCGGTCAATCGAATGTAGAATGACGGCTCCGGGAAACTCCCTCCGGGAGCGTCCCACCCTTCAAGAAGTTTTGGTATGTGACGGAATATCGCCTCTTGAATGACGGGAATGTAATAAAAAAGCGCAAGACCGATGACCGCCAATCCAAGAGAAACATATTCAAAACGAAGATACCCTTTTTTCTTAAAGATACGAATACCCCGCAAAACTTCACGCACAACAAGTTCACGACGGAACCACCGCACAAACCACGTACCAAGAACCAGTATGAGGAGTAATCCCGTCTGATGATGTGTCATAAGAACCGCCGCAATCGTCACCGGCGCCCACCATGATCGACGTTCCAAAAAATGAAATGTCAGCGCCATGAGGAGAAGAGCCACGCAGGTCTTCCAATACATCACCACAAATCCGTCATAGTAGGCTTGCGAAAGTGAAAAACAAAGAAGTGTCGCTACACCGACACCGGCCCCCCACCTCTTCCCAATGATCCACGAAAGTACGCATCCGAGTCCCACCACAAACACATTCCACAACCAACCGGTAAGCCACTCTACCGGTATTCCTGTTTGCAAAAGAAGGGTAGAGAGGAAAAATAAACCGGGAGGATGTTCCTTGGCCCAATCAGGAAGCTGTGGAACAAAGGGGAAAACATTTTCATAGTGTACAAAAAGATACCGATAGATCCCCGCATCGTACCCAAGAGGGACTGATCCGAAACGCAGGAGTGGAATGGTAAATTTGAGGAGGAGAAGTAAAAAGAAAATGAAACCAATAATCCAAAGAATGATGTCATGGTGAGTTCGCGCCTTCATTGCGTCCCACATTCTACCACGAGTTCGTTCTCTGCGATCGAACGGTTGAACTTCTCATGCATGAATATCGAAGCTCCTAATCCTAAACGCTCTCGAAGAATATTATGTTTAAGAAGCATCACCCAGGCATCGTGAAGAGCTTTTGCATTCCCCGGCGGTACAAGCCACCCGGTTTCACCGTGACCAATAAGCGAACGCAATCCGTCGCTATCGCATCCAAGCACAGTCTTCCCCGCACACATCGCTTGCGCTGCCACAAGACCGAATCCCTCAAGATACGAGGGAACGACGATGAGATCTGCGGTACTCATCAATGAACGAAGTTCGTGATCGGACATATCTCCTTGAGTAACACAACAAAGTTCCGCATGTGGAATATTCTTCTTCACTTTTTTCCATGCCTCCATAAGAACATGAAACCCTTTGCGCCGGTCCTTCCGGCCAATATATAAACAGAGAATATTTTCCCTCCCCCGGCGGGGGTACCCCTCCCGGCGGGAGGGGATGAAGGGGAGGGGGTCGACAAAAGGTGATTCTCTCAATTGCTCAATATCCAAAATCTGTCTCATCAACTTCACATTCTTTAATCCATACTCCTCTTTCAACACCCGCTCTGTATCCCTGCAGTAACAAAAAATCTGATCTGCCATTCTCAACGTACGATGTTCAAACGGAACAAATAGTCTCTTCCACTGTTCCCCCGGTACCAACCTGCACTGCTGCCAGTAGGTATGGTAACAAATGACAATTAATCGAACGTTTTTTGGTCTTCGGAACAAAAATAACCCACCGGGACCCACCGGCAGCATCAGCGTCCGAATATTGTTCTCACGGATCCAATGTTGAAGGAAAAAAGGTATTCTGCACCATGTTTGCCGAACAAGAATGTTCATCCCTTTCTCTTGTAATACGTTGACCATCTCTTTTATCGCTCGTCCCAACCCGCCTCTCGGCGGATCGTAGTCAAAGCTCACAACCCCCACAGTACTAGAAGCGAAAGACTTCATCGCGATATCGTTGGAAGAGACGGGGCCAGGAGAAGTGCCGTAGTGTTTCTTGTTTAATAATCTCTCTACTCCCCCCCCCTGTATCCCCCCCCAATGGGGGGGGTGCTTTAAGAATACGTTGAATTGCAGTCATACAATCCTCACCATTCCCTGATTCAAAAAATACACCGGTCTCTCCTTCGATCACCGCATCCTGTAACCCTTCTAATCGTGCTGCGACCACCGACACACCTCTGCTGCTTGCTTCGATACAGGCAATCCCAAACCCTTCCATATCTCCTCGAATAGGAATATTCGGCATGACGAAGATATCTGCCTTCCGGTAATACTCTTCCCGAAGACGATCCGAAACCGACCCCAGTAATCTGACGTGCGACTCCAGTCTATATTTTCGAATAATAGATTCGATCCTCTTTCGCTCTGGCCCCTCTCCAATAATCCAATATTCCAATCTCGAATATTTTAGAACCAGAAACGGCAGCACATTCTCAACAAACCACACATGCCCCTTACGCTTCACCAACCGACCAACGGTCAGGAGAATGGGATTTTGAATTAAGGAATATTCATTACCATGATCCTTCGAGGCATTGCTGCATGTCATGCTGAGGTGCGAGGCGTTAGCCGAGCCTCGAAGCATCATAAAAAAATTCGCAATGCACCTCAGGATGACATGTGTGTGTATGTTTTTACTCGAGACTGAAGGATGGACTTCGGATTTTTCCCAAATTCCACACGGTATCACCGATATTTTTTTCTCCGGTACTCCTCTCCTCCGAACTTCCTCCGCCGTAGCATTGCTGATACATACCACATGGTTCATCGAGGGCAGCGTTTTTTTAAGAATCCACTGATACCATTGCGGACTCCAAATCACATCAAGACCACAGACCGTAACCGTCACCCGAGCGGCACCCAACTTTTTAAGTGCCCACCCGATCGGCACAAGAGCGGCATCACCGAGATGGACATCTCTCCCTACCCACCACCGTAGTTTTGGCAATACACAGAGAACTGCGCACTTTTCATATTCATTCTCCATGCATTGCCATAAATCTTTGGATAGCTGCTGCATCCCCCCCCACCCATGCCATTTCCTCGTGATAAAGAGAACATTCGGCGTGTTCTTCATTGAAGTACAATGCTACCAGCTATGCTTGTTCTTGGCATTGAAACATCGTGTGACGAAACCGCTGCCTCTATCGTGGAAAACGGTACCTCGGTATTGAGCAATATCATTGCAACCTCCAAGGAAGCATTTGAACACTTGGGTGGCGTGATCCCCGAATCCGCCGCCCGCAGGCAGGTGGAATGTATCCTGCCGGTTATTACGCAGGCACTGACTGACGCTCATATCACACCCAAACATATCGATGCCATTGCGGTGACCAAGGGGCCCGGGCTCCTCGGATCTCTCCTTGTCGGGACCACGACCGCAAGGATCCTTGCATCGGTGTGGAAAAAACCGCTGATCGGCGTGCATCACACCCTCGGACACCTTTCTTCCACCTTTTTGCAGACAACAGACATGAGACAACAGACAACAGATTGTTTTCCCCTCCTTGCACTCTCGGTTTCCGGCGGACATACAGAACTGTGGTATCGGGAATCTCACATCAAAGGAATCCTCCTTGGCCAAACCCGCGATGATGCGGCAGGTGAAGCATTTGATAAAGGAGCAAGTCTCCTCAGTCTTACGTACCCCGGCGGTCCCTCCATTCAAAAAGCGGCTGAACATGGAAACGATCATGCCTACGAATTCCCCCTCCCTCTCAAGGCAAAACCCACATTGGATTTTAGTTTTTCCGGCCTTAAAACCGCCCTTAAGTATCTTCTACAAAGCGAGGAACCCCTGGCGCTCCGCGACGTCGCAGCATCATACCAACACGCAATCTGTCGACACCTGGTTGATCGCATTCAAAAAGCCCTCAAACAATATCCCGATATACGCGAAATCCACATTGTCGGCGGCGTCTCGGCCAACGCGCATTTGCGAACACTCCTGACACAAACAATTCCCGATGTGCCTGCACGCTTCCCCCTCTCCCTTGCCTACTGCACCGACAATGCCGCCATGATTGCGGCAGCAGGTTTCTTTATGACGGAGAAAGTAGCATAATGGCCATTGATTCTCCCTCCCCCATGGAACTCGCCCTCACTTGGGATCTCTTCGTTATCGTCTTCTTTGCCATCATCACGGCTTATAGTTTTATCGTGGGGAAGCATGAGTCCATTAAGATCATCATCGCGATCTACATCGCCGTCCTCACAGTTCAGGGGATCGGGAATGTCCTCCTCCGTCTCACCTCCCAATCAACACCGCTCTTTAATGTCGTGGGTATTTCCGTTGATCCGACACTCCTCGCAACGTTCAAACTCCTTCTCTTCGTCATTGCCATCATTTTCCTCACCGTTCGCGGAGGATTCGAGATTCGCTATACCCGCGAGACGGGCTCTGTTCTCAATACCATCCTCACTGGTCTTTTTGGATTTGCGACCGCAGGCCTACTCCTCTCGACTCTCCTCACCTTTATTGCCAACGCTCCCCTCCTCTCCTCAACGTTAGCTCTCACCCCCTCCCTCTCCCCTCTCATGGCACAAAGTAAACTCCTCGAGGTGATGGTCCTTAATCAGGATCTTTGGTTTTCGTTGCCTGCGCTCCTGCTCGTCGCCGCGGGTTTTATCGGAGAGATTGAAGAAGAAGAACCAGATTAGGTGAATAAAACATGTTGAAATATATTCGTCAATCCAATTCCTTTTACTCATCCTCTCCCCCCTCTTGCACAGAGCAAACAATCAACGCATCATAGACTATGAATTACTTCTTTCCTTTCCCCACCTTCTCATGAAAGCATCTCTGCAACGTTTTTTCCTCTCGTTCTCCTCATCAGCAGTGATGAGTATGGTCGGGGTGTCCTCTGCCCTTGCAAGTGACATTGGTGGTATTCCCAACGTTCCCGGCGCTTCTTCAGGGGATCTCCGCGGTGCCGTTACCAGCGTCCTCAATACCGTGGTGAACTTTCTTGGACTGTTGATGGTCGTCGCCATCGTCGTCGCAGGTTTTCGTCTCGTGCTCTCACAAGGGGAAGAGGAGGCAAAGGAAAAGGCAAAGAAAGGGATCTTTTATGCAATCATTGGTCTTGTGTTGGTCCTTCTGGCCAAGGCCATCATTCTGTTCGTCACGAACGCGATCAACTAATTCTCTCCTTCGTTTTTCAAAAGGCCCCCAGAGATGGGGGCTTTTTATTATGACGGCTTCGGTACTTCCACCAGTTCCTCCAATCGAACGGAATCCTTGGGCGACATGATCTTTTCTTTTTTTGGAACGATCGGATCACGCACAATAATAGCCGCCGACGTTACTTCGATAATCTCACTCCGCGGAAGCGCCGTCCCCCAAAATAAAAAGAGCTTGCGTGGAAAAATCCACTCGAGCTCGAAGCTACCGGTCGAAAACTGTACATCGGCGCATTTGCCGAGATTCCTCCCACTCTCGGTCCGTATCCTCTGCCCAAGGATATGCCGTGAATCCCCCGCAATGGTCCGCAAACGCACGATATCTTCCAGTGGACCGAGTACGTGGACCGAACGAACCCAAACACACTTCCCCCACCGTACTACGTCGTCCCGTGATAGAAACCCCTCTCGCCCTCCTCCCCCAACAGAAAATCCTTCGACCTTCCCCGTTTCGGGATGAAGGAGAATCCCGTGGATCCACCCGCAGAAATCCTGCGTCCCCTCTTCGAGAACCGCCATCCCACGACACGTGGAGAGTCGAACGTGCATCTGCTATACTATAAGCGAATATGCATCTCTTTACAGGATCATCTCACCCGGCCCTCGCAAAGGCGCTTTCCGGAGAACTTGGAATACCGCTTGGCAAAATAACCGTCAAACGCTTCTCTTGTGGGGAATGCTATGTAAAGTACGAGGAATCCGTCCGTGGCAAAGACGTCTATCTTCTCCAGGCTCCCGGCTGCTCACCTGACGAATCGCTTATAGAACTCTTTTTGATGTGTCAGGCTGCCAACCTCGGCTTTGCCAAGAGCGTCCATGTGATCCTCCCCAGCTTCCCCTACGCCCGACAGGACCGGGTTTCCTCCCCGCGTGAACCGATCTCCTCCAAACTCATCGCCCATCTCCTTGAAGAATCCGGTGCCGACCATGTCATTACGTTGAATCTCCACTCCGACCAGATTCAGGGATTTTTTACCATCCCCGTCGATGTCCTCGATGCACGTCCGATCTTTGTCGATTATTTCCGCAAAAAAAATCTTAAGAATCCCATCGTTGTGTCACCCGATGCCGGTGGTGCAAAACAGGCAAAAATATTTGCGGACGCCCTGGGGACCGATCTCGCGATCATGCACAAGGTCCGCTCTGCCCACAATAAAGCAGAAGTGCTGGAGGTAGTCGGCGATGTCGCCGGCCGCATGTGCATTCTCTATGACGATATGATCGATACGGCAGGCTCGATCCTTTCCGCCAAACGCGCGCTCGAAAAACGCGGCGCCCATAAGGACGTCTACGTTGCCGCCACCCATCCGTTCTTTTCTGACAAGGCAATCGAACGCTTGCGGGATGCCAAATTTAAAGAAATTGTCATTTCGGACAGTATTCCCGTCAAAAAAGGGTCTCTCCGCAATCTCACCATCCTCCCCATCGCCCCCCTCCTTGCCAAAGTCATCGGGCATCATGAACGGGGGAAGAGCGTGACGGAAATATATAAATAAAAACCGAGGCAAAGCGGCGCGAAGTCGGGTCATTTCCTATTGATTTATATCACAATATTTATATACTTCATGCAAGTTTGTTGTTCCGCGTCAGTCCATTTTAGGGCTTAAGCCCGGATAAGGAGAACCGTATGCCAAGAGAGCTCACCGATCTTTTACAAAGTGGCCGACCGTCGGCTCTGCTCGAGCAAGTGATGTTCCTGGTTTCCGGTGAGGATGTGGATAGCGATCATATGTCCAACCTCCTCAGGGAACTCTACAACGACAACATGGGATCATTCCGTAAGATCATCGATGCCGCAACGGGTATACTCGACGACGCAGGAGGAGACATCGCCCGTGTGGTGAATACCCTCGTCCGCATTCTCGTCGCAGTGCAATCCGATACGGTGTTCAAGGATCAACACCGAGCACTCGCCAAGTTGAGGGCCGAACGACGCGCCACCATTCTCCAGGCCTACAGGGATGCGAATTTCACAAAGACAGAGGCATTCCAACTGCTCTTGACCGACATTTCTGCGCAGAGAGAGATGCTCAACGGCAGCGTGCAGGGTCTTACGACTAGCCTGAAGAAATCGAAATGACAGACGAATCTGCAAACAGAGACTTGCCTTTTATTGGGCAGGTCTCTTTTTTTGGTGGGCGATAATGGATTTGAACCATTGACCTCGACATTATCAGTGTCGCGCTCTAACCAGGCTGAGCTAATCGCCCCACTCACTCACTTTATCACCCTCCCCACTGCCTCCGCCACCCGCCGCATCTGGGTGACAAGCTCCCGATATTGCGCAGGGAGGAGAGCCTGTGGCCCGTCAGAGAGCGCTTCTTTCGGCGCATTATGCACTTCGATATGAACCCCATCGGCACCGGCCGCGATGCCGGCAAGGGCCATCGAGGGGATGAGTTCGGGACGACCCGTCGCGTGACTTGGATCCACGATAACGGGCAGATGCGTCTTTTCATGGAGATTCGGGACCGCGCTCACATCAAACGTATTCCGCGTCGACGTCTCAAAGGTTCGGATTCCGCGTTCACAGAGAACGACACTCCGATTGCCACGCGCGAGGACGTATTCCGCAGACATGAGGAGATCCTCGATCGTCGCGCTCATGCCGCGTTTAAGGAGCACAGGCTTATTTGTACCCCCCACTTCATCCAATAAGTTGAAATTCTGCATATTCCGCGCACCGATCTGGAACATATCCGCATACCTCTCTACTAACGGAACCTGACGGGTATCCATGACCTCCGTGACGGTCGCCATTCCATATTTAAGACCGGTATCCCGTAGAATCTTGAGCGCCTCTTCCCCTCCTCCACGAAAGGAATACGGACTTGTCCGTGGTTTAAAGGCCCCTCCCCGCAGAATCGTCGCTCCCGCCGCACGAACATCGCGGGCAATATCATCAAGACGCTCGGCGCTCTCAACGGCGCATGGTCCTGCGATGAGAGCAACCTCCTGTCCTCCAACACGGATATTATTCCCGATATCGACCACCGTACGCTCACGATGTTCTAACCAACTTGCGAGCTTGTAGGGGGCGGAGACTTTGATCACTTCATCTACGCCATCCATCGTTCGGACTTGGTCCATGATCGCCTGATAACGACCATTGAAGGTACCGATAAAACAAATCACGGTGATCAGCGATCCATATTCCACCACCGGTTTAAGCCCCTCGGCCTCCGCTAACCTGCAAACGGCATCGACATGCTCGGCGGTATGACCAGAACCAAGTTTGATAATCATAAAGATAAAGATGGTAATATGGGAAATAGTTTTGTCAATAATTCCCCATATCCCCTCACCCTAACCGCACCCCTCAGGAGAGGGAAAAAACCTTATCGCGTATGAACCCGCTTCTTCAAACTCTCCACCTTTGCCCGCCGCAGCCCTTCACGACTCTTAAGATCTTCGATCTTCTCTACGTTCATCTTCCCCTTGAGGATCCGCCGCTCATCACTCGTCATTTTCTGCACCTTCCCTCCCATCGTTGGTATCGACGTCCGCACCTTCTGCTTCACCTTGCCCGCACCGACATCCTTTAGTCTCACCCCACGCGCACCCTCAAAAGATTCAAAAGCCTTTGCCGCACGCTCCCGGCCACGGACACTCTTTCCACGGGCCTGTGATTTCGCATCTTTTTGCTTTGTTTCCCGAAGACAAACAACCCGCTTAAGTCCCGAAAGCCCTTCACAGTTAGCCTTAATCGTTTGACCAAGATTGCGTACCTCAACATCAACTTCGGTAGAAATTTCTACATCTGCCTCCTGCCCAAGTGACACCGTAGGCGTCATAAGAAGTATTGCTGCAAAAAAGAATGTGGTCCACATAGAGAAGATAGGAGAAAAGAATTACCCAACCATCCTAGAGGAGAAACTGCGGATGCAATAGAGCTTATTCGTGCTCACTCACCCCTTTCAACCACCTTTTAAATTCTTCTATGCTTATTGGATACGCCATCACCTTCCCATCCATCGACATTCCATCAAGAACCTTTTGATCAGTATCAAGAACAAAATCAAATACATGATCCCCAAACACCACCGCGTGAACTTCTGCACTGGTGAAAGATATCGGAACAATTTCGGTATTGATCGTAAAGAGTGCTCCCATATCCCGAAGCATCACATATGCCTGTTGCTTTATGGTGTCGGGATCAAAAGGTATGGATGAGGTAGGCTCCAAAGGTTCTATAGGTTGTTCCACAGCATGATCATCCAATACCGGTTCTTCGTCTGATCGCAGCTCCTCAAGAACCATCTTCGACTCCTCCGACAAAAACATTCTAAACCCGCCTGCGGTGTTCTCGATTGCCTCCCGGTATCGTGCGGAGCGCTCCGGATATCCCTGTTCCATAAACCACCGAATCATCCCTGCAACATGCGGAACCAATTGATTCAGGAATAGAGATGGATCCTCTGCGCCTTCTAAAAATTCCCGCACTTCTATCCCCCATCGCTCTACCGTAAAGGGTGCGAACGCATCGGGAAGAGTATCCGATTGAGGGAACCTCATCAGTCGACTCATATGATCCGCATCAGATACCCCCTCTGGATCCTCCATGACCCATACCTGATCCGCCATGAGCGGATGGAGCGATGCCACGAGCCACGAATCCGGCGTTGCAAACGCACCGGGGACCGTCACGGAAGAATATGTGACGATCTCCTTGAGACTGCGTTCCAAAAAATGTCGCGGTATACGGCTCAAATCTCCATCTGTCCGCCACTGCCATCCAATCGGTACAAGAACCGTACCGGATGTTGTCTTTATCGATACAGGACTGGAAAGCGCGGCAACAGAGAGATTGCCATCGGACTCTTTGGCAAAAAAGAACCCGGACCAACTGGTGAGAACAGATTCTCCGATAGAAGTATGCTCAAGCCCTTCTCCTCCAAATATCACTTTATCGGGGCGCACATCCCCCCGAAGATCCGTGTCATACCCCACTCCCCAAAGAGATATCATGAGTAGCAACAATACCGGTGGAACAGCCACAATATGACGATGGCACTGCAACATAAGTAAATCTACTCATTATAGCGTACAATGCGGTCTTGTGCACATCCTTGGTATTGATCCCGGCCTCCACCGTACGGGACTTGGTCTTCTCTCTGCGGAGAGTCCTACCGCACTCCGCGTTATAGAGTGGCTCACCATAGAAACATCCCCACGTCAAGATCTCCCCCATCGCCTGCAAGAACTGCGATCTGATCTTTCCGCCTACCTTCAAAAACATTCCCAACCATTGGCCGTCGTCGAGAAACTTTTTTTTTCGACAAATACGCGTACCGCCATCGACGTCTCTCATGCCCGGGGGGTCATTCTTTGCACGCTCCAAGAACATGATATTTCCATCCTCGAACCCGCCCCGCTTGCACTCAAATCAGCCATTACCGGCGACGGAAAAGCAGATAAACTCCAAATGCAGAAAATGGTGCAACAACTACTGGGACTTACGTCCCCTCCAAGACCCGATGATGCCGCTGATGCCCTGGCACTGGCGATATATGGTGCATTGCATGCGCATTCTCAACTGATCGGATAATTCCACGTTCTACCGTCCACGTTAACCATCCATCCGCAAATGTGGGAGAAGGATGCGTGCTTGTAATGAGAATTTGATGATCACGAAGATGTTCACAAATCGACTGTTGGTGTAGAGCATCCAATTCGGAGAAGACATCGTCCAAAAGAATCACCGGTCGCTCTCCACGCACGCTGTTCATATATTCCGCCTGGAGCAAAAAGAGCGCCACAATACACACGCGCTGCTCGCCACGGGACATCCACGTATCCACCGGTCGTCCAGAGACCTCGATCATCCAATCGTCACGATGCGGTCCAACGCCCGTTGTCCGCAATTGAAGATCGCGTTCACGGGAATTTTGTAAAAGCGTTTGGAATTCCTGTATGAGATCCTCGTACGTCTGTGTCGTGCTCTGTCGTTGATACGCAATGGACGCGCTATCACACAAAAGACCAAGTTCGTTCAGTTTTATTTGTAGCATATCATTGAGAGATTGAATGAGCGCAAGGCGGGAAAGAGTGATAGCACATGCATGAGAACTCATTTGTTGATCCCACGTCGTTAATTCTAAGGGGGAGGGAAATGTTGCCATCCTCCGTAACAAGGCATTACGCTGCTTAAGACAACGGGCATAGGCAATATAGTGCTGAAGATACTCAGGAGATGTTTGACACAGCACTCGATCCAGAAATCGTCGACGAAGTCCCGGCGACCCGGTTAAAAGATCAAGATCCTGGGGCAAAAATGACACTGTCGGGAAGGTACCTACAAAACCTCGTAGACGGACCGGCGCATCGTTCATAAAATACGCTTTACGCCTCCTCGGCAAAAATTCTTCAACCACCTCGCCGGACGATTCGCCCTCCTTCGACTTCATCACTCCTCTGACTCGAAAAAAACTCTTCCCCCACTGGAGAACATGATCATCCTCCACACCCAAAAAAGACCGCGCGCCGGATAACACCGAAATGCTTTCTAGGAGATTGGTTTTCCCGGCTCCATTTGGTCCGATAAAGAGATGTGTATCACCTTGAGTAAGATCAAGGGTAAGACGTTCGTACGTTCGAAAGTTCTCTAAAGTGAGAGCCTGAATACGCATCAATCGAGAGGAACACAGGAGGCCGCCTCCCGTACAAGCTTCTTCACAAAATCACGATATTCCTTTCGTTTTACATACCGGGAAATCTCTTCGGGAAGCACCCAGACATGCCCGACAATTTCGTGATCGTCTACCCGTACCACGCAATCTGCTGGTGCCAATGCCAACACATATTCAATCCGCTGACCACAGACATGATCCGGACGGATACGACGATACGACGCGGGAAAATCGTATTGATACACACATTTACTTTTTTTGAGCACATGTATCCCATCAATCCCGGCTTCTTCCTTGAGCTCACGCAATGCGGCATCGATCGTAGATTCTTTTCCTTCAACGCCTCCTTGCGGGAGCTGCCAATTATCACGCTTGCGGGGTTTATTGAGCAATAAAACCTGGTACCTTGTCCCACATCCCTTCGGAGCACAAACCGATATCGGACGGAGTATGAGAATGGACGCGGCAGATCGATATACTTCTTTCGGCACACCGTGAGAATACTCTTATGTGGAGTGTCTTTCCTCCTTTAATTTCACAATCACTTTTTTACGGCATTTTCCACAGTATTTATTCGTTTTTTTAAAATCCTTCCAACCCACTCCTTTGTTGTTTTGCCGATGGAGACGCACGGTCCCATTCCGCCGACTGCAGGCGGAGCACTGCATCATAAATACCGTTCGTTTCCCTCGTGGCATAGCAAGAGTAGCATACGGATGTATTGTCTCTACGCAAGAACTTTCTGATCGGCTTTTTGATCATTCTGAATACGCTGCTGGGACTGCGGGGATTATGGCAGGAAGATCGTAACTTTTTCACCATGCACCCTTTCTCGGACCCCATCGTCACCTGTGCTATAACGGCATTTGATGGCGAAAAACCCATTCCTCCTCCTCCACATTCCTACCGGAGGATCCCCGCCTCCGTCTTCACCAACCGCACCTATCTGGAAGTGATTCCCCTTTACGCAAAAGGTCTCACGCAGATCCTTCGGACAACTCATCCGAGCGGACGCGTGGATATTCGCTGCATTCCTCTCTTCTCCCGCTATCCTTGATCGCCAAAGGCCCCGCTCTTGGCATAAGTATTTTTCGCATTCTTTGGACACCGGTTCAAATTTCCTTTGCTCTTTATATTATTATTTGGACATGGGACGAATGGTCTCTCCCCGCTCTCCCTTATCACCCCCTCCTTACTCCATTCACCTTTATCCCCCCATCCCTCATCATCGTCCTGTCTTTCCTTTACCTCCTCTTCGCGATATTGGTTGGTATTGGTTGGCATACGCGGTTCTCTCAAAACATGCTCGCCATCCTCTCTATCCCCCTCTTCTTTCACTCCGCATCCACCTATCATAACCATTATGCATTCGCCCTCTTCATCACTTTTTTCCTTACGCTTTCTCCCACCGAACGATTCTTTTCACTCGATGCCTGCAATATACGGCGTGCCCTCTCCCCATCGGCATTTCGTGCATGGCAAAATGAAGAATTTCTCCTGACAGGACAGTTCCTGATCTTGCTCCAAACAAGTTTTCTCTATTTCTTTTCGGCATTAAACAAAACCAATCCGGATTGGTTTTGGCGCTGGAGTGCGACACCGGAGTTTGCGGACCTAAGCCATAGTGCCATCTTTGGCCCATTGATCTCACTCCTTCTGCAACACCATCTTCTTTGGATCCCCATGATAGGAATCATCATGACCATGTTTGCCTTTACGATCGGACTATTTTTGGCATGCAGACACCCCTGGATTGCGTTCGTCGGCATTCTCTTTCACCTTCTCCTCGAGCTCTCGCTCCCCGTCATCCTCTTTACCCCGATGATGATGTCGATCTGGATCTTGGCCATGTTCCCTGCGGAACATTCCTTCACAAAAAGTATTGAGAAAAGTCTAATGTCCTGAATGTAAATAGTGAAAGACACTATTTGCAGCAACCCCCCCTTCACCGGCGGCCGTCACAAACTGGGCGAAGTAATTGCTCGCATTGGTAAGATCTCCCGCGGCAAAGATCCCCGGAACACTCGTGCTCATGCCCGCATCCACCTTCACAAACCCCCGCTCATCGAGCGCACATCCTACACTCTTTGCCAGTCCCGAATCCGGATCCGCCCCGATCTCCACAAAAACTCCGTCAAGAGTAATCGTATCCGACCCATCCCATGGTTTATCCAGTCGTACACCGGTCACCTTTTTGTCTCCAATAATTTCCACCACCTGACGTTCTAATACTGATCGAACATTATCGCGCGCTCTCACACGATCCACCCAATACGGCTCTGCGCGGAATTCCTTTCGACGATGAATCAGATAAACCGTCCGCGCGACTTGCGCCGCAATGGCCGCTCCCTCTACGGCCGCATCGCCTCCCCCGATCACCGCCACATCTTTTCCTTTAAAGAAAAATGCATCGCAGGTGGCACAATAGGTAACTCCCTTCCCCGAAAATTCTTTCTCTCCCGGGACACCGAGCAAGCGATGTTTGGTTCCGGTTGTGAGAATAATCGTCCGTCCCGCAACCGTCTCCCCGCCCTGTAATGCCACCGAAAATCCATCTGCGGTCTTTGTGATCTCCTCTACCCGCGCCAATTTGTGCGTGACTGACTCAAACGTGAGTGCGTGAGCCTTAAAATTCTCCATGAGCTCCGGCCCCGTAATGAACTGCGTCCCCGGCCAATCTCCCACTTCGGCAGCCGCCATTCCCGTCCCTCCCTCTTTATCTCCAATAATCAACGTTGAGAGTTTGTATCGCGCACAGTAAATCGCCGCCGTATATCCCGCGCAGCCCAACCCAATAATGATGACATCAACCATACATATATGTTATACCCAACCACGTACTTTCATGGCCTCTACAATTCTTTTGATCCCAACAGCGAACGCTGCCTCTCGATAGGTCGCATTGGTGCGACGCGCTTCCCGGCGGACCTCGGTAAACGCCTCGAGCATAATACGCTTGAGATCAGCTTTGCTCTGATCTAATGTCCAGAGACGTCCCGATCTCCCCTGTGACCACTCAAAATAACTCACGACTACTCCGCCCGCATTGGCCAAAACATCGGGGATGACCTGAATACCGCGCTTTGCAAAAATCTTGTCCGCCTCCGGACTCACCGGTCCGTTCGCCAACTCCAAAACATATTTGGCCTGCACGTTGGATGCGTTCTTCCCGGTGATCGCGTTATCGAGTGCGGCGGGAATCAAAATATCACAAGGAAGTTCCAGAAGCTCTTGGTTTGTCACCCGCCGGACATGATCGAGTTTCATCTTCTTGATATCGCATACCGACCCTTTGCAATACTCCCCTATCACCGAACCCGTCCGCTGCTTATATTTCTGGATCCGGAACGGATCGATCCCTTCTGCAGAGTAAATCCCTCCCTGCGAATCCGAGACCGCAACAACCATATATCCCGCGCGATGGAGAAAGAGCGCCATGTTTGCCCCTGCATTCCCAAATCCCTGAATAGCAACCCGAAGTTCCTTCGGATCCAAGGCATCGCGCAGAATCATCTCTTCCAGAACAAAAAAACCCCCGCGAGCGGTTGCGAGATCTCGCCCGAGCATCCCTCCATAGGCAAGAGGCTTGCCCGTGATCATCGCGGGCGCATAGGTATGGGTTTGCTTTTCATATTCATCGCGCATCCATGCCATGATATCCGGCGTTGTATTGACATCCGGAGCCGGACAATCCAGATCCGCCCCGAGATGTTCTTTGAATGTCCGTGCGTACGCACGTGACACTTCCTGCAACTCCCGACGGCTGAATTTTTTCGGATCACACTGAATCCCCCCCTTGCTCCCGCCGAACGGAATATCCACCACCGCAGTCTTGATTGCCATCAGCGCCGCCAGCGCCTTCACTTCTTCTTCATCGGCCGCAGGATGAAAGCGAATCCCTCCCTTATAGGGACCACGCGCGTTATTAAATTGCACACGGAATGCCGGAAAGGTCACCTTTTTTCCATGATCGTTCTTGATCGAAATATTCGATCGATGAATATGTTGCGGCTCTTGCAACATTTTCATTTCGGCTTTGCTTAATTTTAATTGCTGCACAACCGTCCCCAATGTTTTTTGAAATCGCGTGAATGGGGTAGACAAAGTCACAAGCCGATCCTAGCAGTGAGCGGTAAGTCCTCGCAACTTTTGCACGGCATCGAGGATGCCGTACTGAGCAACGAGACACTTCTTGGCCGTCTCTCGCCCACGATTGCCGTTCACCGAAACCTCCCGCCAAACCCGTAAGTGCTTTTCCTCTCCCATGTGCTCGTCAAAGTAACAGTGCGCATCTTCATTGGTTAATCCATAGAACTCCGCAAGTCCCTTCTTTTTGGTCTCTGCAATCGCCGGAAGATCCAGTTCTAACGAATACATGGCCACCACTCCATCGCCAAAACTTCTCTCCGCAAGATGTTCCATCGTTGCAACATGTTCTTGTGTTTTCTTCGAAGGGATATACGACTGTAATTCTTCGACGGGAACGCCGAGACTCCGCGCAAAACGTTCCCATAGACCGATGTGCTCGAGTTCTTCCTTGTGATTATCGTCCGCCAGTTTTTGGAATCGCTCCCCGTACTGCTCCGGTATCCGATCCCGTACCCGCGCGACGATCCCCGGTATCCGCTTTACCAAGTGGTAATACTCCTTCGCATACACCCTAAGATCCTCAAGCGTCAGCTCCCCTCGCGTCCAACGAACATAGAAAGGATGTTTAAGGAGACTATGTTCCTTAATAAGGGTATCGAGATGTGAGAGTGAAATCGCCATAGGAAAGTATGCAAATCCTATACTCATATTGCATAACAAACAAAGCATACTAGAATTCATTCTCCATGGAGCGCATCACTCCCGATCGCTCACCGGATAAACAGACAGTGGGGATTTTCACTGGAGGAGGTATCGCGCCGGGCTTAAATGCCGTCATTTACGGTGCCATCAACGTGCTCGCAGAACACGGTCACCGCGTGATCGGTATCGCAGAAGGGTGGGCAGGGATGCTCGAGCAAAAACCCATCGTCGAATTCCAGTCCTTCACCCGCGATCGGCTCCAGAGTCTGCTGCGAAAACCGGGGACGATCCTCGGGAGTTCGCGTACCAAAATAACACCTGTGCAGTATGACCAAGTCCGCAAGACCGCAGACGGTTATGGCCTCGACAGTGTCATTGCCATCGGCGGAGATGACACGCTCGGACAAGCGGCAGAGCTTCATAAACACGCCGTTCTCAATATGATTGGTGTCCCAAAAACAATCGATAATGATGTCACAGACACGGACAAGACGTTTGGATTTGAGACCGCATACAACGAAGCGGCACACCACATTATCCGCATGCGCACCGATGCCAAAGCAATGAAGCGCGTTGCCGGTGTGGAGATTATGGGACGCGATGCCGGATGGATCACCCTCTACGGCGGGTATTTTGGCGGTGCCGATATCACCCTTATTCCCGAATTCCCTATTCCTATCGAACGCATTGCAGAGCAAGTACGACACATCTACTCCGAACAACAATATGTCGTGATTGCCATTGCCGAAGGATACATAAAAAATGCCGGCGAGGCAGATGCCTTTGGACACCCTCACAAAGAAGACGCCGCCCGCACCCTTCTCCAAATCATCAAAAAGGAAACGGGGCTGCCAACCGAGGTTCAAGTCTCAGGATATTCCGTCCGCAATGGTCCTCCTCTTGCATCCGATGGTATTTTTGCAGCAGAACTAGGTGCAATGGCCGGCCTGCTCGCTCATCAAAAAAAATACGGACATATGGTCTCCCTTCGCGGGAACGAAGTCACCGCTGTCCCTCTCGAGAATGTCCACGGCGGACGCCGTGTGACAGCCGATCACTATGACCCTAGTACCATGCGCAAATGGACTCTCCCGCCCAACATCATGCGGGAAAGACCTGCGATACAATAGTCATTGTCGCCCTCCGAAAAATATTGCATAAATATAAAAATAAATTATAATACCATTCTTATGGCAACACCCGGCGAAGAACAATTTTCCCTTGTCTGGCAAGCGACCCTGGGCACACACGTTCGCACTGATGAGAATCTACTCGATATGCCGGATGATCCGCAAAAAAAGTTTGATCGTAGTCTTGATATGTTCCGACAAGGCAAAAGACGCCTGCTCGAAGAGATGGGCATACGTTCCGTCTCCACAAAAATCTCTACACCCGCATATACCCCTTCTCCCAATGAGCGGCTGATGGATGCACTCCGTATCGATGCTCGTAAACAGATGCTCGCCATGCTTGAAAAATCTCACCCCGATACATTGATAACCGAAGAAAAACGCATAGCACGCTGTATTCAACTCATGATCAGCCTCTATCCCCGAAATAATGAAGCCTATCGACCGCTTTCCATCAAACTAAACGAAACTTTAAATTGCACGGGCGCCTCCATGTTAGGCAGTGCACTTCTCACCGAACTCAATATCAAACACCTGCAAGCAACCGTTCACCGTCATGCACTCCTCTTGCTCGTACCATCGGATCGGGAACTCTACTGGTGGGACATGCTGAACCCCCAAAACAACTGCGAAATCACCGATCATGATCTCGAGGGTTTCTCCGTCAGCGATCTGGTGGAGCACCGCGACAAACCTACTTCGCAAGGTCTCACCGTTCAACTCACGTCCGAGTCCTTCCGCAAACGTAACCGCTCATGGACTTTAGCAGACCCCATGTATATGCATATCAGCCCACCCGATTATGGACAACATAGGGCATTGCTTGCATCGACGGGTTATGCCTTTAAAAACACGCTTCCGGATGCCGCCCTTGAGGCATTCAATATTGCAACACATGATCAACCTCTCGATGCATACGTCTATTACGGGAAAGGATGCATCCTTGCGACTCTCCACCGACACCAAGAAGCACTCGACGCCTACGAGGAGGCTCTATGGATAGAACCGGAAAACCAATTTTTTAAAAAAGCACGCTTGCAGGAATTCGTTTACGTGTATGGGGGATAAATTGAAAGTGATCGGAGCATCAATGGTGCCGAGGGAGGGAATCGAACCCTCAATGCCTTGCGGCACACGATTTTGAGTCGCCTGTCCGCCGTAGCTCTTCCAGTGGAAGAGCGAAGGTGGATGCGCGCCTGCCTGCGTGCCTAATTTGGTGCCATGGGTGGGACTCGAACCCACAACCCTTGCGGGACGCGATTTTGAGTCGCGCGCGTATACCAGTTCCGCCACCATGGCAACGAGCACTCCGGCAGGCAGGTCTACCAATTCCGCCACCCCGGCTTACGATATAGTGTACTCACCAATGAAGTCCTACTCCACCTTCATCTTTGATTCTTATTCCTTCGACCCTGTAGAGGGCCAGATTGAGCTTCGATATGCACTGGATGATGGGATCAGATTCATCGAAAATCTCGCTGTACCGCACCCGAGAACGGGTGCGGCTAAAAATATTGATGCTGCCTTGTTTGCACTTCATTTAATCGGTGGTATTAGTTATTACAAAACTTTCTGCCCGAAGACCATTGAGATTCGATCGGGAACATTGAACGAGACGCAGGCACGGTTTTGGAACACGGTATACGAGAAGGGGTTGGGGGAGTTTTGGTATAAGAATAAGATGGACGGAAAGGGATTGGTGAATTTTCCGGTCAGCGAAAAAAGAGTTGTTTCTCCGCAACCCTCACCCTCGCCCTCTCCCTTAAAAGGGAGAGGGAACATTCTTCTTCCCATCGGGGGTGGCAAAGATTCCATCGTGACCCTCGAAATGCTGCGGGAACAAAAACCCACCCTCTTCCGGATGGGATCACATCCCGTGATTACCGAAATCGCGACCGTTGCCGATCTGCCACTCCTGACGGTCGAACGCACGCTTGATCCACAATTATTTGACCTAAATGAACAAGGAGCACTAAACGGTCACGTCCCGATCACGTGTTACCTTTCATGCCTTTGCACCGTCATCGCAGAGCTCTACGGATTTGATCAGATCGCCATGAGCTGCGAAAAAAGCGCAAACGAAGGGAATGTCGAATATCTCGGCACGAAGGTGAACCATCAATGGAGTAAAAGTGAAGAGTTCGAGCACATTTTTCAGGAGTACATTCGTACATTCATCGATTCGAACCTGAAATATTGGAGTCCGGTCCGGCACATGACAGAACTAGAGATTGTCAAAGAATTTGCAAAGCATCCCCAGTACTTCCACTACACAACCAGTTGCAACAAAAACTGGAAAATAATCTCCCCCCTCTTCCCCCATGGGGGGGAGAGGGGTAGGGTGAGGGGGGAACAGAAACTTTGGTGTAACCAGTGCCCCAAATGTGCCTTCGTCTTTGCTCTCTACGCTGCCTATCTCCCCAAAGAAAGGGTTTTGGAAATCTTTGGCGAAAACCTCTTTGAAAAAAAAGACCTCATCCCCATCTACCGTCAACTCCTCGGACTCGAAGGATGCAAACCATTTGAATGCGTCGGGACTCCGGAAGAAACACGTGAAGCGTTCCGCCTCGCAGAGAAAAATGGCTTTTCTCTCCCCATCTATGCGCATACGTGAACTCAACAACAAAAAGGTTTGTATTCTTGGATACGGGCGCGAAGGAAAGGCAGCAGAGCAAGCGCTGAAGCAATACGCACCAACCGCAACAATCTCCATTCGAGATCAAAAAGATGGACCGGATTATCTAAAAGGTCTGGATCAATTCGATGTCATTATTAAATCCCCGGGGATTCCGCCTCAACCAGAATTTCATTCCGTTCAAACAAAAATTACAAACTCCACTCAAATTTTTTTGGATACGATCCGTGATTCGAAGGCTCTTGTGATCGGCGTCACTGGTTCCAAAGGCAAAAGCACCACCTCCAGTCTCATTGCCCATATTCTTAAAAAATCCGGTAAAGATGTCTCACTTATTGGCAATATTGGCGACCCTGCGATTTCCCATATTAACGAAGCACGCGCATCCAAAATATTCGTCATGGAAATGAGCAGCTATCAACTCATGGATCTGACCGTGAGCCCTCCGATCGCCGTCATTACAAGCTTCTTCCCGGAACATCTCGATTACCATGGCTCTTTGGAGGCATATAAAAAGGCAAAAAGGAACATCGCCGCATTCCAAACCAAAAATAATGTCGTCTTCTTTAATGCGATATACGATGAAGCCAAAAGAATCGCGTCCCTGTCACCCGGAAAAAAGATTCCATTCACATCCGATGACGCTCCAATTGCAATCATCGATACGCGGCTTATTGGCACTCATAACTTGAGTAACATCGCAGCCGCTTGGAAGGTCGCTGAATATCTGGATATCCCCAAAGCAAACGCCATTGCCGCGATCAAGACCTTTACGCCGCTTCCCCATCGCCTGCAATCCATTGAAATATCCCGTGACATCGAATGGGTGAATGACTCAATCGCGACTAACCCCAATGCCACGATGGCGGCGATTGATGCTCTTGGCAATCGCATCCATACCATTATTCTCGGCGGACAGAATCGCGGATTTGATTATTCGGAACTTGCCAAACGTATTGCGGATACAGACATTCAACATATCGTCCTCCTTGGCGAAACGACCCCCCGCATTCATAAAGCTCTTACGAACGCAAAATTTTCCGGAACGATCACAGAAGTAAAAACACTGAAAGAAGTCGTGCAAACCGCCTTTCGCTTTTCAACCAATAACTTCCAAAAACCCATTGTCCTTCTTTCCCCTGCCGCCCCGAGCTACGACATGTTTAAGAATTTTGAGGAACGGGGGGAGGAGTTTGGTCGGTGGGTGCAAAGCCTCCCACTTTTACCTTAGCAATCCGCAATATCTTATCATGCAACATATATCCTTCTTCAAACACTTCAATCACCTTCCCCTCTTCCCCCGGACCCGTCATCAGCACCTCGTGCTTCGTGGGATCGACGATGTTTCCCAATGATTCCATCCGTTTAAGTCCTGCTTCGTTTAACTGCCGAAGTAATTCCTGTTCCATGGCGACGACCCCCTTCGCCCATTCATTATTCTTAAGATCATCCGGGACATGTTTGATCGCCCGCTGAAAGTTATCAATTGTGGGGAGGAGTCGCCGCATGACCCCTTCCGCCGCGTAGCGACGGAATTCTTCGGCCTCCCGCTGCAACCGGTCTTTGGCATTCTGAAGATCCGCCTGCGCGCGGGCCGCCATCTCCTTCAGCCGACTGAGCTCGATCTCAAGCTCTTTTTTTGTTGGGGGCTTGGTCGTCATATGTCCGAGTTATTATATAACAAAAATCCTCTGTGAAGGATTTCCTCCCCCTTGGGGGGAGGATTACCTGTCCGCCGTAGCTTTAGCGAAGGAGGAAGGAGAGGGGGTCAAATAGTTCCGCTGAATAAGGAATATTCATCTACCCCCTCTCCCTGGCCCTCTCCCCTCGGGAGAGGGAATAACTTAAGCCTATCCAATATCATGGCCAAAGCCATGTCTCTTCCGGAGCGACACACGGTACGCTGGGGTCTGCGATGCAATTCTCGGCCGGTGGTTCGCCACGCCACGGGCAGGTCCGCGAATACAAACAGGCATCCCGAGTCATTTGTTCCAGTTGATCCAGAACCTCTGCGCTGCCGGCAGCATTGCTCAGGAGAATATAATCCGTGTCATTAAAAACATAATTGAGGTCAAATTCGTGTTCGATCGTATTCACAAACATCCGCCAACGCGTCGGTTCTTTAAATTCGAATCCAAGCGAATCGAAGAATTCCTGAAGGCTCAAACCCGGTTTGTGTCGGTGAATAACATGTCCCACACCATCATGCAGATGCAAGTAATCGTGTAAATGGATATGATCATGATCGTCTCCTTTCTCCTCCAGTCCCGACATATACTTCTCAAGAGAAAAATCAATCTTCTTCCCATCAACCCATACCGCAACATCCGCGTGGGTATGATTGGGATCGGGGTTTTTAATAAATTCCTTTGGCCACCAGGTCCATGCAAGAACTGCCGCGAAAAGAACAAGGCCGCTTGCGACAAGAATGCGACACTTCATGACTTTTTCGCGCAACGAAGAACAATCAACGAGAGCGCAATGTTCAGAAGAAACACGGACAATGATAAGAAGGGAATCGTGACAAAACCATAGTAGAGGAACTCCGTTGCACGACACGATACACCCGTCATATCGCAGGGAATCATGGGATCAAATACGACCGGATTAAGGATCGCCTGTATCTGCTCGGTATAATGGATCATCGCAATGACCGCACCCACAAGACTGAGAATCAACACATATCGACTGGCCTTGGCGTCCTTCTCCCAAAGCGCCAATCCCAAGATAAATACCTGCGGATACAGAAACGCCCGCTGAAACCAGCAAAGCTTGCACGGAGGCCAGAGCGCGATCTCCGAGAAGAAGAGACTCCCAAGCGCCGCCCCCAACGTCGCCACAAACATCAACGCCAGACCGATGTTCCCGATCCGGCTGAACAACAAAGAACATCGTTCATGCATCACCAATTCTTTGAGAAGAACCGCGAAAAGCAGAAACGACACCACCCATCCCCCCACCGCAACGGGGGCAAGAATATCAACAAGGTACGGCGTCCATGCTTCCATGATGGATATCATAGCAATTTAGATCTCCCGAAGGAATATTTTAAATTCAAGAACGATCAATACAAACCATCCCACCTGTAAGACAAAGAACAGCAAAATCTGCACCATCTCGAGGAAGTGGAGTTTGGTGACGCTAAAGTTTTCTGAAATAATAGAGTAAATGTCCTCAAGAGAATCCAATTTTTCCTTAATGGATTCACGCCACTGCGAGAGGCGGAATTTTTTTGTCGCAAGCCCATACAAACGCGCCGAATACCAATCCCCGATGAGTTTAACTTCGCGCTCCAGCGCGTCAAAATCCGCAATGGACCGTGCACGCAGACGAATCGCCTCCTCAAAGGATTTGGAAAGTTCACGATCCCAGAGCCAGTGTCGCTTGCGTCCCTGCACCAACTTATTGGCCCGCGCAAGACGGCGATCGAGTTCGCTATCGAGCACGCGATACTGCAATAATTGAAGATTGGCCAACTGAAGTAATTCTACAACAGACTGCACATCGCCCGATGGATCAAAGACAAATGCTCCGTCCCAGTCCACAATCACCAGATCATCTTTCGCATACTTCAGTTGACTCTCCAGAGTATGAGAAACCTCCGCGGGATCAAGCGGTAATCGCTCGGATTTCAAAAAACTGGCGATTTGCGATCCATGTACCAAAAACTCCTCCGGGTCGCCTTTATATTGATCGACAACGGCAATGGCATATTCCTCACGCAACTGTTCGCTCCCCCGCCGCTTTTCGACAATCGTATGACATGCGGTGAGCAATTCCTCCTTGGCTTCGAATGCAGCGCTGGAAAACACATTCTCCACCGTTCGCGATGCCTCGACGAGAAGCACATTCGGCGGATATGCCTTAATCAGACATTCTCCCTCTTTCCCCTTGATGTACTGCGGAGGAACAGAGGATGACAGATAATGCGGGGCGCTCTGAAGGGATTTTATTTCGATCATTTCTTCCCGACCCCCGGTCCGGGGACTCGCCGCCAGAACAAAAGCAATAATCCGATGCATACCGGTATTCTATCTTAGGAACCACTGAAAAACGACTGCACTTCGATACAATTCCACAAAATTATTCCTACGTCATCCTGAGTGATTTTTCGCTCTATAGAGCGAAAAATTGTATCGAAGGATCATAGAAAAATTTTGTGGAATCACTCAGTGTGACGTGTTTTTCAGTGGTTCCCTTATTCTTCCACTTTAATCTCCCCTTTCATATCAATATGCCCCTGACCGCACGGGACAGAACAAAAGAATCGATACGAACCCGCCGCATCCGTCGGGAGATCCACCGTAACAGTCTCCCCGGGCCGTATCGTTTTATTGATCGAAAGTTCCGGAACGGCAAAGCCATGTACTCCACTCTCCCCGGTCAGTCGAAGAGTTACCTTCTCCCCTTTTTTTACAGAAATATTTGCCGGCGAAAACGCCCAGTTGCGCGTCGTGATATCAATGATACGGGAAGAGACGGGCGGTTTACCCGGTATTGTTTGCGTACCTTGTGGAAGTTCTTTCGCTTGAGGAGGCACCACCGGTGCCGGAGGAACCGATTGGCAGGCGCCGAGAAGAAGCGACATGATGAACACGGAGAACAGAACTCGTTTCATGAACCCATCCTACTGCATCCATATCTCGTGTTACAATACCTTTGCAATGTCCCTCTCCCACACCGACGAAGCTCATGGGCATCGATTGGGTCCTTTTATTCACAACATCGTCTATGGAGGGAGTGACGGTATCGTAACGACATTCGCGGTCGTCGCAGGTTCGGTGGGAGCCAGCCTCCCTTCTGCCGTCATCATTATTCTGGGACTCGCCAATCTCCTCGCGGACGGCACCTCGATGGGAACAGGGGCATACCTATCCCTCCGTTCGGAGCGCGATCAGTACAAACGGATTCGCAAGGAAGAATTGCGAGAAATCGAGGATGACCCCAAAGAAGAAACAGAGGAAATCCGAGAGGCGTTTCATCGGCGGGGATTCCGTGGAGAGACTCTCCATCGAGCAGTCACCACTATCACATCGAACAAAAAGGTATGGGTCGATACGATGATGTGGGTGGAACATCAAATGGCTCCCAACATGTTCGATAAACCCCTCGTTCATGGAATGATTACGTTTGTATCATTCGTCATTTTTGGGAGCATTCCCCTCCTCCCCTATCTCTTTGGGGTCGCACCACAACATCGTTTCATGGTCGCCATGATATCCACCGGCATTGCCCTTACCATTCTCGGACTTACGCGGAGTATCGTGACCAAAGAGCGACTTTTCCGTGGACCTCTCGAAATTTTGAGCATCGGGGCCATCGGAGCCTTCGTCGCGTACATCATCGGCGTCGCACTGAAAGGGTGGGTCGGTGTTGCGCTTTAAGTTGACTTTTTTTTCGCCTAAAATAAACTTTCCGTACACTTTCAATATACCTATGGATTCTCTCTTGTTCCTGGAAGTCTTTGCTCCGGTTTTTGGGGTCCTCGGACTCCTCTATAGCCTTGTCTTCTGGACACAAGTTCAAGCTGCTCCCGATGGCACGCCCGCCATGCGAAAAGTCGCGCACGCGATTTCTGTCGGTGCTCGTGCCTTCGTTGATCGACAATACCGGACAATCACCTGGCTTTCTGTCATCCTCGCAGTAGGGATGCTCTTCATGTATGGACTCACCGGTGCATCGGGAGGATGGACCTACGGGTGGCAAGTGGCTCTCGCCTTCCTTTTGGGCGCGTTCTTTTCGGGTCTCTCCGGGATCGTGAGTATGATTGTTGCAACAAAAGCCAACTTAAAAACTGCCGCCTCGGCCGAGCACGGACTCAATGCTGCACTCCAGATGGCTCTCCGTGGAGGAGCGGTATCCGCCATTGTCATCACCGCACTGAGTTTACTCGGGATCAGCGGTCTTTACCTTTTTTACCGATACGGAATGGGGATTTCTCTCGAGGATGCTCATCGTATTCCGGCACTTATTATCGGCTATGGATTTGGCGCCTCGTTCGTGGCGCTCTTCGCGCAACTCGGCGGAGGGATTTACACCAAGGCGGCCGATGTGGGCGCAGATCTTGTCGGCAAGATCGAGGCAGGCATCCCCGAAGACGATCCGCGTAATCCCGCCGTGATTGCCGATCTCGTCGGAGACAATGTCGGTGACTGTGCCGGTCGCGGCGCCGATCTCTTCGAATCCATCTCTGCGGAGAACATCGGAGCGATGATCCTCGGAGCCGTGCTTTACCCGACACTCGGCATTAAAGGAATCCTCTTCCCGCTTGTTTTCCGTGCGTTTGGGCTTATCTCATCCATCGTCGGCGTGTACTCGGTAAAAGCAAAACATGGAGAAACTCCCATGAAGACCATGACACGTGGTTTTTGGGTGACAGCCATCCTCACCGCCATTGCCCTCTTTGTATGTGCAAACTATCTCCTCAACTGGAATCAATACACATTGAGAGGCGATACTGCCGGACTGCTCAACTTTGTACAAACAGGGAATGCGTCGCTCTGGTTCTTCTTTGCGGGACTCACCGGTATTCTCACAAGCATCGCCTTCGTCTACATCACCGACTACTACACCGGTAAAAACCATTATCCGGTCCAGGCGATCGCCAATGCATCCAAGACCGGTCACGCAACGAACATCATCGCAGGGACCGCTATCGGTATGGAGAGCACTGCCCTTACGGTTATTTCCGTATGTGCGGCACTTTTTGCGTCATACACCTTGGGATCCCAGACCAACATTCCCGCAGGGGGACTTTACGGCACAGCGGTGGCCACCATGGGGATGTTGGCCGTCGTTGGCTACGTGCTGGCCATGGATATGTTTGGGCCGATCACCGACAATGCCGGCGGGATCGTCGAGATGAGCAAATCTTCGGACAAGATGCGCGAAGTAACGGATGAGCTCGATGCAGCCGGTAATACGACAAAGGCGCTCACCAAGGGCTATGCCGTCGGTTCCGCAGCCCTCGCCGCCTTCCTCCTCTTTTCGGCATATATGGAAGAAGCGCATCTCTCCGTCGTCAACCTCGCCGATATGCGCGTCTTTATCGGTGCATTCCTCGGGGCAATGACCATCTTCTTCTTCACCTCTCTCGCCATCCGCGCGGTTGGCCGCGCCGCAAGTGTCATTGTGGAAGAAGTCCGCAAACAATTCCGGGAGAATAAGGGGATTATGAATGGCACGTCAGAACCCGACTACGCGGCCGCCGTCGATATCGCAACGGCTTCCGCTCTCCGTGAGATGATCCTGCCCGGCGTTGTCGCTGTCGCGTCCCCGATTGTGGTCGGACTGATCTTCCGTGCGGAAGCAGTCGCGGGTCTGCTCATGGTCGGCACCATCGTCGGCGTCCTCATGGCCGCTTACCTCAACAACGCCGGCGGAGCGTGGGACAATGCAAAGAAATTTATCGAATCGGGCGCTCACGGCGGCAAACGCAGTCCCGCCCATCAGGCTGCCGTCACGGGTGACACCGTCGGCGACCCCTTCAAGGATACCGCCGGTCCGAGCCTGCATGTGCTGATCAAACTCTTCTCCACCCTCACGCTCGCTCTCGCCTCGCTCTTCATTTGAAAAGGAACTGTCCGGTGTTATCATCCCCTGGATGGATTACCGCCTGCTGATTGGCGTCCTTGGATCCGCGCTTCTGGTTGCGGGCGTCGCCAACACAGACCAGAGAGCAAAAAACATCCTCTTCGCGATCGGGAATGCCTACATGTTCCTCTACGCACTCGTCGGATACCTGACCGGAGGCCCGATCTTCTTCCTCATCCTCCAGATCTTTATCGCGCTCTCCACCCTTTGCATGCTCCTTAGAGTACCCGATACCTACGACACGCCGATCCTCGCCGTCGGCGGGATTGCGCTCGTCGGCTGGTCATTATCACTCTTCCAGGATTACACGACCGCGATCTTCGTCGTGGGTCTCGCCCTCCTCGGCATTGGATTTGCGATGGAGTCCGGGACTCTTAAGCGAGAGATGGCCCTCATGATCGGGAGCATGGTGATCGCGGTCTTCAGCTTCCTTATGCGTGATTGGGTATTCGTCGGATTAAATGTCCTCTTCGCCGCCTTGGCACTCATCAACGTCCGGCAGTTGGCGCATCGATGATGAGTTCCCCTGTTGTTTGCGCTGCATCAATATACGAAACGACTGCTCCAATACATAAAGAGCATATTCCGGAGATAAAAATGCGTTCTGGGCATAGTGCATATACATATCAATCTGTTCTTCATCCATAACGATGTCACCGATATACTGACGATAGAGCGTCACCTCCAGCTGATTGCGCGCGTGCTGAATGACACGTTCTATATCAAGAAGACACGTCGAAATAAAAAACGAAATATCCGTCTCATGTTGTTCGGCATGTTGCAGCAAGAGATTACTGCGATTGCGAATATCGTGCATACTCTTCGCACACCCTGCCCAAACGGGAGATAATACATCCGCAAATGGAGGGGGGGTGGGCTCTTTCAAGCGGGCAATGGGATTCTTGTTGTTATCCATGACAATAAATTCCCGCTCGGTAAACTCACGGAGAGTATTCAGAATATTTTTTCGCGTCATGTCGGTGGTTGCCTGGATCCACCACCAGATCACCCGCTCCTGACCACTTCGCACCTGCTCCCGCACCTCATTCAACGTGAGGACGGGGAGATCATCGGTATCGATCCCATACTTATCAATCTTCATAGGAAGGGGAAGTATATCACACTTAATCTTGTCTTCCAGAAAAGAAATCATATTATCAATACCAATGGATGATACTTCATCTGCAACGAAGGCTGATGTGCAAAGATTGGAACAAGCAATGAATGAGCAGTTCAGCAAGGTGAATGAGCAGTTCAAAAAGGTGCATGAGGACATTGATCGTGTATTGGATGTCCTCGTGAACGTCGATAAAAAACTGACCAAAAAGACCAACGACCATGAACAGAGAATAGCGCGCTTGGAGGAGGTAGTAGTTGTTTAAGGGAACAGTCTTGGCTTGAATGAAAGCATAGAGCATAATTGAGGTAGGTTTTACATGTCACGGTAGCTCAGTTGGCAGAGCGCGGGACTCATAAGCCCGAGGTCGCTGGTTCAATCCCAGCCCGTGACACCATCCGCCCTTACTATTGACGGCAAATAATCGTCTACTCCTTCGTTGTAGTATTCACACCAACATTCCAGGTGAGCAGGTTCACATACGCGTTGAATAGCGCCCGCTCAGCCGCGATACAAAGTTTTTCCATAGCAGATGGATCCGCTTTCAGTGTTTCCTGATCATGCGTGAGTATTGTGTCGTATTCAATTTGGAAGGATTCTACCGTTTGATCAACATTCAACTCCGGATGGCGCCTCGTATTGTAATGTTCACCGATATAACCACCCTTGTAGACACGATTAAAAAATACTTCGTCGGGTAGGCCGTACTGTTTGAGAGATTTTCGGAGTTCGATCGCAAACTCTGTGAGGAAGCGCGGATCACATGTAGTCGTTCGAATGCTCTCCTTTCGCGCATCAAGCTCGGCCATGTCAGTCATATCCGTACTGTCACGTGTTCCTCTGTTCGAAAGGATAAATGGAGGCATCATTTCTTTTTCGCCGGTCGCAGCATTGCTAATCTCGTAGTGGGCAGTGTTATCCCATGCAACTACAACGCCGGGACGTTTGAATTGTTTCACTCTCTGCATAAGGTCATCGTGGTACGGACGATACACGTCTCTCATTACCTCTCCCCGTTCTTCTTCGGTAAGTCCCTGGCCAGGAAGCCAGATGTCATTTGGAGTCGGTCTTTCAAAATCCTGCTTGGGGAAAAGTGTCGGACTACCCGGTTCGCGATTCAGATCAACGATACCTCGGGAATACTTTCCAATGAGAGGTTCTTCTATTCCATCTCGAGGAATGGTAATCCCCGTCCCATAATCTGAAAATCGTCGTTTCTGCGGAGCTGTAAGAGCACAGCGTTCAGGACCCCATTTGCCAAAATCGTCGCTCACATGATGTCCAGAACACTGGATCGGCAACCTTTCGCTCATAAGGTTATAGTATATATAAATTCATTTATGTCAAGCGCTAATGCCGTACATCAGGACGATACCGGCAATCATTGCAACGAGCTGCAAAATCGCATTGGTGGATCTCGACCCTTTGTGGAGTTCCGGGATGAGGTCACTCCCTGCAATATAGAGGAAGTTCCCCGCGACAATCGGCAGGAGCACTTCTTCGATTCCGTGAATGGACACCTCAAGTCCAAGGACCGCTACCGCTCCGAGAAAAGCCGTAAGTGCGGAGGCAAAATTCCAATAAAGTGCGCGGCTGCGGCTAAAACCACTGTGGAGCAACACGGCAAAATCTCCGATCTCCTGCGGGATTTCATGCAAAATCACTGCAATGGTCGTCGCGATTCCTAATTGGATATCCACAAGATACGTCGTCGCAATCAACATACCATCCATAAAATTGTGCACGCCGTCACCAACGAGCATCATGATCCCCAGCGGATGGGCATGCTCGCACTCGAGGGTGTGACAGTGATGCCAGTGAATGAATTTCTCGATCGCAAATGAGAAGACAATACCCAGAAGCACAAAACCAAACGCAGTATGAAGATTGTCGGTCGTCTCAACAATTTCAGGAAGGATATGCAAAAAAACATTGGCAAAGAGAGCACCCACCGCAAAGCTCACAAGGGTAAGGAGTGCCTTCCGTAAAAAGGCTTGATGGAGGGACAACAGAAAAACACCCGTGAGCGACATGAGACTCACGGCAAAAACGCTCCCGAAGATAAAAGAAATTAACAAGGTAAGCATATATATACCACAAACGGTATAATGCTGCCATGAAACCGATTCTTTTGTGTTTGCATGGATGGGGAGCGGATCATCATTCGTTTGATGAATTAAAAGAAGCCCTTAAGGATTCTGATATCCAAATCCTCACTCCCGACCTTCCTGGATTTGGGAAGGAGCCTGAACCGGAGAAGCCGTGGACGACGGATGATTATGCGGAGTGGGTGATGGAGTGGATAAAACGAAACTTACCCCCCCTCCTTCATCCTCCCCCTCAGGGGGAGGTACCCCCCCAATCTTTCGCCCTCCTTGGACATTCTCACGGTGGACGGATTGCGATTAAACTTGCTGCCCAAAACAATCTCCATATCGATCACCTCTTCCTCTGTGCCGCTGCAGGCATCAGGCATCCCCGTCATATCAAACGCGCCTTTGGTCTCACCCTCGCAAAGACCGGCAAACTGTTCCTCTCTCTTCCCGGCATGCGCTATCTCCAACCCATCGGGAAGAGGCTCCTCTACAAACTCTTCCGCGTCCATGATTACGAACAGGCATCTGCGATCATGCGCCAGACGATGATCAATGTGTGCAAAGAAGATCTCCGCCCTCTCTTAAAAAACATACGTGTTCCCACCGATATCTTTTGGGGAGAGGATGACGGGATGACTCCCCTTGCGGATGGCCAATATATGCATGAGCAAATTAAGGGAAGCCATTTTTATACATACTCAAATGTGCGGCATCGAGTGCATAAGGATAAAGCAAAAGAAATTGCGGACATTATTCATAAAAGGTTGCTCTGATTCACCCCCCCCTCCTTCGTCCTCCCCCTAAGGGGGAGGTACCCTCACTGTGGGAAACGTTTCTGATCTTGCAACATTTTTAATCGGCCGTTCACTGTTGATCGCCATGATGCTTCACTCCCCGGGAATCCGGGTGGAATACTGATCGGACCATCCATAACGGGAAATGCTTGGAGCATTCTGGCAACATCTTCCTGCGTCGTTGATCCAAGAGGATGAACCCCCTTTCCCGGTATAAATAAGAAAGATGTATTCTCACGATAAAAGAGTGTGCACACGAGTTCATTCGGTACTTCTCCTTGGATTCCTAATCCCAGTAATTCTTCCCTCGATAAACGGAACATCCACACACAAGACTCCCCATCCCGCGTCGCAAATTCCACACCCTCCTCCGGCCTCTTCCCTATCCGATCAAAAGGATGAAATGGCAGATTTGGATGTTCTTTTTCTTCTTCATGTGTACAAAACACAACCGCCGATGCCAGCCCTCCGATCCCCAAAACAGCTCCAATTCCACCAAGCGTCATCAAACATCTTCGGCGCGATCGACGCACAACATCTTCAATCGCCACCCACATCGCATGCGCCGCTTCTTGTTCCGTCTGTCCAAAAATCGACGGCAAAGATGCGCTTTCTTTGAGATGCGGTTTTCTCCAAGGGAGCAACCGATGTTTCGGCGCCTGCGTACGATACTGCTCCAACGTCACTCCCGATAATTCTTTCACAAGCTCTGTTGCTGTTGGTCTTTTGGCAATATCGGCATCAAACATCTGTCTCAGTAACAATCCCAAAGCTGGATCATTTTTGGCTACCTCTTGAACTCCCTTCTGGCAAAGCGCGGTATAATCGATCAGACCAACATATCCCCCTCGAAGTGCATAGACTTGATCATCACTCATGGGATGACGGCCGGTCGTCAGTTCTGAGATAACGAGTCCCAAACTATAGATATCCGACGCAGGAGGCGCATTTCGAATCCCCATGAACAAAGATTCTGGTGCAAGGTACCGAGGCGTGCCCATTGTTTGCCCCTCATGTGTCAGACGTAATTCGTGCCCCCGCCGACGACTGGCGAGGCCAAAATCAATGACCGAAAGCCCGCCATCATCACGAAGAATCACATTCCCCGGCTTGATATCACGATGGACAACACCTGCCTCGTGAATAAAGGCCAATGCGGCAGAGAGCTCTGTACTTACGCGTCGTACAATAGATGACGGTAATCCCCGCCCATTTGCGGCGGTGATCAGCGCCTGAAGGGAAACACCCGGAATATGGTCCATGAGGAGATATGGACGTCCCGTATATTCCCCCCATCCACGAAACGATGGCGTGTATTCCCCTTGGAGCATGGATAATATCTCCCCTTCATGACGAAATCGTTGCATCGCCTCCTGATCGGACATATCGCCATTGTAAAATTTTCCGATCAGAGGTTGCTCAAATGCCTCATGATTGACCACTCGTACAATACTGTTTTTTGTTTTATGGAGAATCTGCAAACAACTGATCTTCGATCCATCGGCAGCACGAAGAATGTCCGGAGAACCCGGGACCCAGTCTTGGGTCTCTCCAAGATCCCGATAAAGAGAATCAAATAACACTTCCATCATGATATACGAATGGAAGTGTTATTTTATTACTTTTTATTAATATGTCCAGTACTTATGGGGCGGACCAGCAATCCTCGTCTTCCATATCAATCAGGCCATCCAGATCATTATCGATCCCATCGTCACAAATCTCGGGCTCTGGAGC
This sequence comes from Candidatus Peregrinibacteria bacterium, assembly GCA_016196225.1. Classification (GTDB taxonomy): domain Bacteria; phylum Patescibacteriota; class Gracilibacteria; order Peribacterales; family Peribacteraceae; genus JACPXZ01. The sequence continues at coordinate 12,229 of JACPXZ010000003.1, read as the reverse complement.
CCAGCAATCATCATCTTCCATGTCAATCAGGCCATCCTGGTCATTATCGATACCATCGTCACAAATCTCCGGCTCGGGCATAGGAGGAGGAGGCTCCGGAGGCCAACAATCCTCGTCTTCCATGTCAATCAGACCATCCAGGTCATTATCGATTCCATCGTCGCAGATCTCGGATTCGGGCATTGGAGGAGGAGGAGGAGGAGAGGTGAGATAGGCAGGGACCCGCACCTCCTCGAGAAGCACCTTCCCAAGGAACACGGCCGAAACCACAATGGCCAAAAGAAGTAAAATGTTTGTAAGACGTCCATTCATATAGTTTTTATGGAAAAAATCATCCCAGTATAGCACTGTTACCCATTCCGCACAATAATAGAAATATGGATCAATTGCTGATCGCCCTCACCATTGCAGCGGGCATTTCACCTCTCCTTACGTTCACGCACCTTTGGCAACTCAAGGAATGGAGAATTGATCGTCTCCGTGAACATCTCCGCGCAGAGGGAATACTTCGACCACTCTTCGGAATCCTCCGCCCAACAATCATCCTCTCATCTTTTGCAATCTCCTACATTCTCCATTTCTTGCCGGCCATAGCCTTGGCGACGGCTGGTACATTCTCCATTTTGGCTTCTCTCATTCTCCTCACTGCATTAAATATTCTTCAAATCACCGTTAAAAAACAAAAATACCCCGTCTGGACATCCAAAGCCATCACACTTGCAACCACTTCGTTGCTCCTCACTGCTGCACTATCCCTCTACATTCACTACTCGACATTCGATATTCTTCTTATTCTCCTCCCCCTCCTCCAACCCTTCTTCCTATTACTGACTTGGCTGCTGTGGCTGCCCGTCGACCACATGCTCAAGTGCCATACGCTTGAGGAAGCACGAGCGCTCCGTGCCGAGTATCCCGATCTTACGGTCATTGGGATCACGGGAAGCGTGGGTAAAACAACCACCAAAACACTCCTCGCTCATATTCTTAGCGATTTTCATCCTCTCGTAACCCCCGCATACGTGAATACCGAGATGGGAGTGGCACAGTGGTTGATAAAAAATGCAAAATGCAAAATGCAAAATGTAAAATTACTCATTGTGGAGATGGGGGCATACCGCAAAGGTGAAATCCGAACCTTATGCGACATTGTCCAACCCACGATCGGCATCATCACCTGCATCGGCAAACAACATCTTGGATTATTTGGATCCGAGCAGGAAATCGCAGATGCCAAAGGAGAACTCTGCGAAGCGCTACCGGAAAATGGACATGCGTTTATCAATGCAACAACACCGTTCGTAGAGCAACTGAAAGAAAAAACAAAATGTCCCATGACGCTCGTGCAACCCCAAATACCATTTTCCAGTATTGCACTTGCCGTTGCCGTCGCCAAACATTTTGGTTTATCCGAAAAAACAATCGAAGAAAAATGTAACTCCTTCACTCCCCCACCCCATACGTTCTCTATGCGAGTGGAATCCGGAATCACTATCCTCGATGATACTCATAATGTCAGCCCCGAGAGCTTTCATGCCGCTATACAATGGGCTAAAAGTCAGCCACAAAAACATAAGGTCTTGATGACTCCCGGCATTATCGAACTTGGTAATGAGGATTCCCTGATTCATGAACAACTAGGGGAGACCGCCAATCCGGTATTCGACCGGGTGATCTTTCTGAACAAACGTCACGCAAAAATGTTTCAACGAGGGTATGGAAAATTTGGGGAGGGAAGACGGGTGGAAATATATTCAAAAACCCCTCCCCCTGTCCCACAAGGAGCACTCCTCGTTTGCATTGGGAGAATGTCCGATACCATTATTCAGAACATCCTCCCATGAACCTTTTCTCCCCCATCCATCATCTCTTTGCACCCCATGTCGATACCGCATATCTTTTACAAACGTTCAAACTTTTCTTCACTCCGTGGAAGTGGCGCCGCGGTCCCGAATCCGAACTGCTCCGCGCCGAGTTATCAAAAAAACTCCATGGCGACGTGTTCCTCTTCTCCTCCGGACGCGAAGCATTCCTTGCCCTCCTCACCGCACTGAACCTCCGCAAAGGAGACGAAGTCATCGTCCAGAGATACACATGCATTGTTGTCCTGAATGCAATCAAAGCGGCTAAGGGCGTAACGGTCTACGCAGATATCGATCTGAACACGCTGAACCTGAATATACAGAGTACGGAAGATCAAATTTCGAATACGACTCGCGCGATCATTTGCCAACATACGTTTGGCATTCCATCCGATACCACTGCCTTACAATCTCTTTGTGAACAATACGATATTCACCTGATCGAAGACTGCGCGCACGTCATCCCCGAAACTTGCGAAGCAGATTTCGCATTCTTCAGCTTCGGCCGCGATAAGGCGATATCTGGTATCAGCGGAGGGGCAATTCTTTCGCGGAATCCAGAAATTTCTACCAAACTTAAAGAGATCGAGATGTCTGCCGAACATCGCCCCCTGCTCTTTATTAAACGCCTCCTTTGCTATCCCCTGATCTATAGCTTAGCCCGCCCGCTCTACCGTATCGGTATCGGGAAGGTCCTCCTTAAATGTGCACAAATCCTCGGCGGACTTGTACCGATTGTGTCGCAAAAAGAAAAGAATGGTTCCATGGATCCCAGACTCTTCAAAATTCCCAACGCCTGCGCAGCTCTTGCTCTCTTTGACTACAAAAGACTTCATGAAAAAAATGACCACCGCCGCATGCTGACGGAGTTTTATTTAAAAGAAGCACAAAAAAATGGCTGGAAGTTTCCATCGCGTATCACGGAACATATGCCCTTACAAAAATTCCCTATTTTTGTAAACAATGCAGATGAGATACGAAAAAAACTTAAGCGCCGCAATATTCATCTCTCGGACGGCTGGGAAAACTGTCCCGGTATCCTCAACCTCCCCACCCATCCCACCATGTCGCTAAAGCAAGCAAAAAATCTCTCTTCTCTCCTCACACACCTCCTATGATCATTCAATCAGCAAATAATCCCGCCGATTGGGATCACTTCCTGATCGCTCAACCCTGGTCCCCCTTCCTCCAATCCTGGACGATGGGAGAGGTATACCGAGAGATCGGGCAAGAACCGATTCGGCTGGAACTTCGAGATGAAGAGAAGATCGTGGGGATTTGCCAAGCAATAATCGTGCCTGCACGTCGTGGAAGGCACATGATGGTCCAGTATGGACCAGTTATATCAAATATCAGATATCAGACATCAGACATCAGATCGCTTGTAGAGGAGCTAAAAAAGATTGCGAAAAAAAAGGGATGTTCTTTTATTCGGATAAGTCCATTCTGGCCAAAAGAACAAAAGTTGGAAATTCCGGGAGCAACAAGGTCTCCGATGCATCTCCTTGCCGAGCATATCTGGTTCCTCAACCTCGAAGGAAAAACAGAGGAAGAAATTTTCAAAGGCATGCGCGCAACAACCCGGAATCTTATTCGTCGCGCCGAGAAAGAAGGAGTGACCATCCACAAATCGCCGGATATCGATGTCTTTTTACGCCTCCACCAACAAACCCACAAACGCCACCACTTCACCCCATATACCGACGCATTCTTTCAGACTCAGTTTTCAAAATTTGCTCCGGAACATTGCACATTATATGTCGCAACATATCAACATAAACCTATTGCCGCTTCCATTCACATGCACTTTGGCGGAGAGACCAGCTACCACCATGGTGCGAGTTCTTTTGAATATTCAAAAATCCCCGCAAGTTATCTCTTACAATGGAGAGCTATTCAAGATGCTCTCATACGGGGCGATCATATCTATAATTTTTGGGGGATTTCGCCATCCAACGCTAAAAAACATCCCTTTGCAGGGGTAACGACATTTAAAACCGGATTTGGGGGAGAACTCCTCGAACTTACTCCATGCATGGATATTCCCCTGTCCGCACGCTACTATTTCACCAAAAGCTTCGAGCTTCTGCGAAAATGGAAACGCGGATTCTAAACGTTCTATGAAGGAACAACCCCCCAAAAACACGGGCGATAAACTGGACGAAATCCTCTTCTATCTCAAGCGAATGGATCACCGGGATCGCATACGGATGTGGGGAAGTTATGTGCACAGTTTCCTCGGTCTCATTCCCCTCGCAATCACGATCTGGCTCCTCTGGTACATCTACGCCCACGGAGGGAACTTTATGAATCAGATCATTGAGCAGGCCGCACGACAAGCAGCGGCCATCACCGGCCAAAACCAGGGAGCAATCCTGAAACAACTCCAGCAAAATGGATTTATGGAACAATTCCAAAAACTTTTAAAGTAAGATCTACTCTGTCTACAAATCCCCTTCTCCCCGCACCAATGTCATCACATCATCGCCGCTTGTTGATGGCGTGACGATAAAACTTGGGATGCGCAGCAACTGATCCCGTGTGAACATTTTATCCGGTGCCATCCCCACGCCCAACAGATACCCTACCGCTTCTGCTTGCTCTGCAACACGGCTGTTCACTCCCCCACGCGGATAGGCGACTGCACTGACTGTTCTCTTGGTCATTGCTTCGAGTATTTGTCGACTTTGACGAAGTTCGAGTTGAAGCTGGGCATTGGTGAGAGAACGGAGATCATCCCCGGTATGGCCGGCCGACTCTATATCATGACCATTCGCAAGCAGCGTAAGGATATTTTTCTCGGTAACACCACGAAGACCGATGCGGTCCGTCTGTACAAAAAACGTCACGGTCACCCGGCTGCTGTTCAAAACATCCGAGACTTCTCCAATATTTTTATCATTCAACCCCGTAATCCCGATAATGAGGCTACTAGGAGAAACACGTACATCACGATCCTCTTGAGCAAGGAGTAAATCGTAAAAATCCCTTATCGTCAGCACATGCATGCCTTCCTGTACAAAGCGGTCGATATGTCTGGCCAATGCTCCACTCACTCCCTCTTCGTCCACGGGATACAAAAGAACCGGAAGGTGAAATGTATCCTGACGAACTAAATAATTCGGCAAAAATGGGGAGAGGTATTGGGTAGCAACATATCCCTCACGTCCCTCAAACGGGATTCTTGCCCAGACCCCATCCATACTCAACGGCTTCACCAATGCCTGTCCCGGGAGCTCTCCAATCTTTTCACTTTCGGCATCGGGATCCTTACGTACGTTCAAAAAACTAAAATCGACGAAATACGTCCCTTTTAATGCTTCTTTTTCCAATGCAAGACGATCCTCACTGACCAATTTGGCAATGTACCGCTGTGCAACATATCCTTCAGTTTTTTCATCAATCATGCGTACCTTTGCCCATGCCGCATCAATAAATTCCTGAAGATGAACAATATCTCCGCGCACAAGTTTCCTCACTGTGGCCGATGTCACGCGCGGTTCTGCGCGCACATTCAAAAATTCATTTGTGACGCGATACACATCATCACCGGACGTAAGCGGTCCGGATCGGATCGCGGCATAGGTATCGGTCATCGATACATCCAATACCACTTCTTCCTCCTCCATCTCCGGAAGGTCCAACCGGATATCTCCTAATTCTTCATCGGTGGTCAAATCTTCTTTTTCTTTTTCACCGGCCAATTCCATTAACTTCGACACGTCCTGCGCCGTAAATGTAAACTCCTCAGACGGCTCCACTGTATCCGGAGTGCACCCGGCAAAAAGAATCCCAAAAGACGCAATGAGCAAAAATGCAAGAAATGGTCGGACAGAGACTCCAGAGCGACGAGTGGAACGATAGTGATTCATAATAGGCGTATTAAAATTACATACGATCAGGAACACGAAGAGTGAGGAGCTCTGCTCCGGTCTTTAAAACATCAGCGGCGCATGCGGTAAGACTCAAACGCAACGTGCGAGAGGGTTCGGCTGCCTGCAAGATCGGTTCGGCGTTATAAAAAGCGTTGTAGTCCTGACAAAGGGCATAGAGATAATGTGCAAGCTTGTGCGGCATATGCGTTACACATGCTTCATCCAATATCAGTGCAAACTGCAGTAGTGTCCCAATGAGTTTTCGCTCACTCGCACTCAGTCGATCCACCGTAGGAAAATTGACGATATTCTTCTGATTCGCTTTGCGGAGTACGGACCGCGATCGCGCATGCGTGTACTGTAAATATGGAGCACTGTTGCCCTCAAAGCTCAGCATCTTGTTCCAATCGAAGATAATGTCCATCTTCCGGTTTTGACTGAGAATTCCGTACACTAACGCTCCGATTCCCATCATCTCTGCAAGTACTTCGGGGGCATCCGTCTGAATACCTTCTCCCCGTTCCCGGATAATTTCTGCGGCACGACGTACCCCCTCATCGAGAGCATCTTCCAATCGAATGACGGTCCCCTTCCGCGTACTCATGGAAGCATCAGCAAAACGCATACGACCGAAATACACATGCTCAAATGCCGGCATTTTCCATCCAAATAATTCGCATGCGGCTTCCAATTGTTGAAAATGCAAACTCTGAGCGACATCAACAACGTAATAGAGCGCTTTCGGATCATATTCATCCAATCGGTAACGTACCATGGCAAGATCGCGTGTCGCATATAATGTCGATCCATCACTTTTTTTAAGCATCATCGGAGGTAAATTCTTCTCTGCAGAAAATTCGACAATGAGCGCTCCTCCTTCACCACGAGTTACCACTCCTTTCTTTTGTCCTTCCTCAAGAATAGGATTCATTTTTTCCTCATAAAAACTCTCTCCAGTCTCAATATCCACGTGAATCTGTAGACGTGCATAGAGTTTCTCCAAGTCTTTCCGAGAAATCTCGACAACTTCGCGCCAAAATGTTCTTAGTGTTTTGTCTCCTGCTTCCATCTTTGCAAATACCTTACGAGCATCATCCTCCAAAGAAGGATTTTCCTCTGCCTCCTGGTGAAAACGAACATATAAGGAAAGAAGTTCATCAACTGAATATTTTATTACCGGCTTTTTACTCCCCCATTTTTCATACGCCACAAACAATTTTCCAAATTGTGTTCCCCAGTCTCCTGGATAGCTCCACCCAATAACGTTATAACCTCCATGTCGATACAGATTGATCATCGCCTGACCGACAACATGACTCAAGATATGATGAATCCCCAAAGGTTTCGCAATATTTGGTCCACAATAATCAATGATAATCGGTGCTTCCTTCTTTCTCTTCACTTTCGCCGTACACGCCGTACGCGTCTGGATAAGACCCTTAAGGAGTTCATCCGGCGTTAACCATACATTCACGTAACCCGAACCCGCGATCTCTGTACGCTCCACCCCCTTTAGACCCTTCAGGGCTTCTTCCACTACCTCCGCGACGGCACGTGGCGAACTCTTTACATTCTTTGCAATCTGTAACGCAATACATGTGGACACATCTCCCCTATCCGGCCCCTGCGTGTATTCCCAAACAACATCAGGAACGACTCCAAACTGCTTGCTGAGGGCATCCTTTGCCGCTTTCGTCAGATGTTCATACATTGTATACAACAGGTGAACAAAAGTAATACTCAATAAGTACCGCTAAATATACGCATGAACGGCAATGAGAAAAGTTGAAAACAAAATTTGATCTTGCTCAAAAATTGTTCTCATGTTTTGAACACAATTTTATCTTCATATACAATCCATACTCATTAGGATATAATATCGTGATGCGTCCTCTTCCCTCAATATTCATCTTCTTTGTGCTCCTTACAGGATGTACTCCCAATCGTCATGTTTCTCCACCACCCCTTGGACCCTTTAAAGCAATCCATACAACAATATTGCTTGGATCGGAGTCACTCATTAATACACTGATACGACCCACTGCCACTTTGGGAGTATTGGCGACACTGCACCTGGCACATATTCTGGATGTTTCTCCATCCCATCCTGTTCTCATGGGCATCATGCAACAGGCACACTTGCTCTACGAACGGTCTCTCCCCGCACGAGGAGCACAAGCTTCACTCGAGCAACTAGGTATTGCGATACAAATCAATATTCCCGACCTCCTTAATCGCAGCTCTTCCCGTGCGGACACACTGAATACCTACATCGATCATATGGAACAGACTCTATCCGAAGCCCTTATTCAAAAAAACCTGCTCGAAACATTGCTTGATGAAACAGGAAAAAATTTCAGTTCCATGAGGAAAAAACTCGGTGAAGAGCAAAAAAGACAGAACAAGGCAATGAAGGATGATCAATTTGCGGAAGCAAGTATCATTCAGGAACATCTCTTGTTGCTCCAACGGGAGCTTGCGGACATCGAATCGAAGAAAAACGAAGCTGACAACATGAATGACCTGTTGTCCAAAATGATAGAAATAAGCCAAAAACGCCTTCTTGCCCTGCGGGAAAACCGCGAAATCCTTATCGCGGGACTATCCGTAAAAGAATTACCCGGTATGGACGATCTTGAGATTTTCAAAACCACCAAACGACGGGGGCTACTGCGATAAGAGGAATATTGCTTAAAAAGGTGTTTTCTGATAGAATAAAGAGATTTTATGGATATACAAAAACCCCTTCAGTCGCCTGCGACGAGCTCTCCGGCACCTCCCGGCAAGACAAAACGCGTTTCGATATTTCAACAAAATATCTTCCTGCAAGCACTGGACAGACTTCTTGGTCTGCATCGCAAATCTGTTTTTAAGCCGTCCTTAAAAAAGGGAGCAGCCGATACGGAAATCGAAAAAACGGAAATTCATTACTACGAAGAGGGTGTGCAAAAAATGCTGGACCTCATTGCGCCATCTGGAATGGAAATTCAGCCGAAAGAACTCCTTTTGAACGATCTCTATACCCGAACATTATTTGTCTATAACTGGCCAAACTTTATCTTTCCAAACTGGATCTCCCAACTCATCAACTTCAGCACCAAGCTGGATATCGCGCACTTTATCTATCCCACCAGCAACAAGGCCATCATGAAAATGCTCCGCACAAAAGTGGCGGAATTACGGTCGTCCATCCGCATGCTCGAACAGCGTGGGATCGTCCGCGATCCCGCGCTCGAGGCGGCTCTCCAAGATGCGGAAGAATTGAGAGATCTCCTGACGCGCGGCGAAGAAAAACTGTTCCAATTCGGGATGTATATCACCATCTACGGCCAAGATGATAAAGAGCTTAAAAAGATCCAAACGGATATCGAATCCATTCTTGGGGGAAAACTCGTCCTCACCAAACCCGCAATGTTTCAAATGGAGCATGGATGGAACAGCACCCTTCCCCTTTGTTTTGATGAACTGGAGATAAACCGCAACATGAATACGTCTCCCTTGGCGGCAAGTTTTCCATTCTCCAGTGCGTCGTTTACCGACGACCACGGTATCCTCTATGGTATCAACCGTCACAACGATACGTTGGTGATTTTTGACCGATTCGATCTTCCCAATGCCAACACCAATATATTCGCCACATCCGGCGCCGGAAAATCCTTCACGGCAAAATTGGAACTCCTGCGATACCTGATGCTTGGCACCGACATTCTTATCATTGACCCGGAAAATGAATACACGGATCTTTGTAAGGCCGTTGATGGGTCGTTCATTCCTCTATCCATTCAAAGCGCATTTCGTATCAATCCCTTTGATCTCCCCAAAGCCATTCGGGGAGAGGATGCGGCACCGGGAGAAGTGCTTCGATCGGCGATTATTGCCGTCCAAGGACTTCTCACACTGATGATCGGCAATCTCACACCGTCCGAAGAGGGCATTCTCGATAAAGCCATCATTGATACGTATGCTCTCAAAGGCATCACCCTCCAGTCCCCTGATCCCGGTGCCATCGAACCGCCAACACTCGGAAATCTCGTTGATGTTCTCCTCACCACCGAAGGTGGAGAAAACATGGCAAAAACATTGCAAAAATACACCACAGGAAGTTTTGCGGGACTCTTTGATCAACCGACAAATGTAAAACTGGATAATCGTATGATCGTCTTCCAAATACGCGATCTTGAAGAACAATTGCGACCGATTGCGATTTATATTGCTCTCAACTTTATCTGGAATCGCGTTCGCACAGACATGCGCAAACGTATCCTGGTCATTGATGAAGCATGGAACCTTATGCAACACGAAGACTCCGCTCGCTTCCTCTTTGGCATCGTAAAACGTGCACGTAAATATTATCTTGGCATCACCACCATCACACAGGACGTCGATGACTTTGTCGAATCGCGTTACGGAAAACCCATTCTCACCAACTCCGCCATGCAACTCCTCATGAAGCAATCTCCAACCACGATCGACAACCTTCAGCATCTCTTTTTCCTCACCGAAGGAGAAAAAATGGTCCTTCTCAACTGCGATGTGGGACAAGGTATTTTGTTTGCCGGATACAAACACGTGGCATTGCAAATTATTGCAGGTCCCGAAGAGGCGCGTCTTATCACGACCAAGCCGGAGGAAATACTCGCCAAACAGGCACAGATACGGGAAAACGATAAAGCAAAGAATGCCGCTCCACCTTCGCAGGCCGCACCTCCGCCAACAGCAGCGGCGGCAGAAACCATCTCCCTGCAACAGGAATCCCCGCAACAACCTCAAGAATCGTCAGGGCAACCCGGAGAAGAAGCAAGTCCCCCTCCTCCGACTCCGTCGTGATCGGAAGAGTGAGGAACCACCGTCCAGCGTAGTTCTTGCTTAAGATTACCAACAACAGAAAATCCTGCCGCTTTGCGATGTCCTCCGCCACCAAAACGACTCGCCATCGCGCTCACATCAATATCATCACAAAGCGTACGCAGTGATCCTTTTACCTTGCCATCTCGTTCGGAAAGAATAAGAGAAAAACGCATTCCCGGCACAGCATTGACGTAATCAATGGCGTTGGTGAGATCGCTATATTTTGCTCCTGCCGCTTTAAAATCCCCCTGTCGCACCGCCGCAACCGCTCCTCCGTCCTCCGTTACCACAATATTCTCGAGTACTCGTCCCCAAAGTTTGAGTGTGCAGATCTTCACCGTCCGGAAGATCGTTTGCACCATGCACTGATGTCGTCCGCCTTCACGCAGTAATCGCGCCACCGTACGGTACACCTGAGACGAGGTGTTACTATGCAAAAGTCCACCCGTATCGGTATACATCCCCGTGAGTAAACATGTGGCAATATTCGGAGTAAACGACCACGAAAATGCATCTGCGAGATGCACGATAATTTCACAGGCAGATGACGCATCCGGTATCACAAAATTGACCGATCCGAACAATGGATTGGACGGGTGATGATCGATATTAATGGATGGAATACTCCCGTCAAAAAACTGCGGGTTTGTCTCATGCATCTCTGTCAGTTTTGGCTCTGCACAATCCAAAAATACGATGGCGTCATTCACCGTCACTGCGGGAACACCCTGAATGCGCTCTGCTCCCGGTAAAAACAAAAACATATCCGGAACATCATCCGAGCAATGAAACGTCACGTTTTTTTGAAGGGCATTCTCAATAAAAAGTCCCATCCCTAATAATGATCCTATGGCATCACCATCAGGTCCCCGATGACAAATACAGAAAACATGATGCGCATGTTGGAGAATATCTTTAGCCTTGGTAAGGTCATCGCGAGGAAAAAACATGGGGGAAGGATCAGTCACTCTACGAAGAGTGAACGTTAAGTTCAATCAAATTGATCTTGCAGATATGTGCAACCTCTCTTGTGATGACTATTTGAAAAGTTTTCCATAAGTTCACTAGTGTTCTTTTTTATGCCACCTTTGTCCGGCGACAAAGGTGGCATAAAAATGCCGGCGCGCCAGAACTTACTCCGCCCGCCCTGCGGTCTCCTCTATAAGACCCTCCAGGGATTCGGGTCTGGTTCGTCGACACGAAAAGCAGGGCTTCCCCTTCACCCCCCTGTGGCGCGCCATTCCCGTCCGTTATCCATCGCTCCCCTGATTGTGAGCGGTTTCAGCTTCTCCGGAGCGGAGCGTCCGCAAAAATGCGGTGCGGTGGTGGCCTGCCAACCGAAGCAGCAGTATTTATTTTATAATTAAAGCCCCCCTACGCTCCGTTGAAGCTTCGGGGGGCAACCTGCTGCGCAGGTTGGAGGAGGCCATTTTTGCAGCGGAGCTACGGAGGTAAGCTGATCCAAAGAGCAATCACAGGAGCGAAACTTTTTGGTTCTTTTTGGTTCTTGGATTCAACTTTTTAACGCAACGAGTTGATTAAAAACCTCGTTCGGTTTCCTCCATCCTAGCACTTTCCGTGGGCGGTCGTTCAGCTCGTGCTGCACACGCTTGATATCAGCCCGGGATACTGTCGAAAAATCAGTAC
>JACPXZ010000002.1 GCA_016196225.1 Candidatus Peregrinibacteria bacterium | reverse complement strand
GCATCCGTGACAGAAATCTTGCCGGAAAGGACATGCTCAACGAGCGCAGCCTTCATTTTTGCGAATTGGTAGGCGTGGTGGTACTTCATGCCGCCACGATAGACCCCTAGTGTGTAAGCTTAATTGCTGCAATAAGAACAGATCCTGACAAGGAATACTCATTCACCCCCTCTCCCCCCTCCTTCGCTAAAGCTACGGCGGACAGGTAACCCTCTCCCCTAGGGAGAGGGAAATTTGTATGATCCTGTAAAATATGGTTATGCCTCCTCTTTCTACCCTTACCACAAGAAAAAAACGGGCTGCAGCAATTATAAAAAAACTCAAAAAACTTCTCCCCCATGCCGGGATGATTTTGAAATACCGCAGCAACTGGGAACTCCTCGTCGCAGTCATCCTCTCCGCCCAATGCACGGACAAAAAGGTGAATGAGGTCACGAAAATCCTCTTTAAAAAATATAAGACTATTTCCGATTATGCCCTAGCTAATGCTAAAGAATTTGAACATTATATTTATTCAACTGGTTTTTATAAAGCAAAGACCAAGAACATCCTTGCCGCCGCCAAGATGATTCAAAAAAAATTCGGTGGAAAGATACCGCGGACAATGGAGGGGATCCTGACGCTCCCCGGTGTCGCCCGCAAGACCGCCAATGTCGTCCTCGGCAATGCTTACGGGATCGTCGAGGGTATCGCGGTCGATACCCACGTGAAACGCCTTAGCTTTCGACTCGGCCTCACCGATCACAGCGATCCGAACAAAATCGAACAGGATTTGATGGGGATTATCCCCAAAAAAGATTGGTTTAAGGCAACGTACCTCTTTATCGAATACGGCCGAAAATTTTGTCCTGCCAAAAAGCATGACCACAACAGGTGTCCCTTAAGGCGTTTCGATTCACGAGATACTCTGTAATTCTGGTACTCTATCCTCATGCAAACACTCGAACCGATCGACATGCCCAACGCTGCACATTTGAGTCTCTCCAAAATTATCGGAGATTATGATGGACCAATCCGCCGCTACATATTTTCTACAGCCGAAACACGGGACATTGTGAACAAACCGGACGTGATGGGGATGGATTATACCGAAAAACTCGAGAGCGGCCTCATGCATCTCCTGACCGGATTTCGGCCTCATCACTTCGACAATCTCCACGAGGATCAGGTCAATGTCTTTAACTTTCTTCGCGGTGGACTTAATTTTGGCCTCCGTCAGGCTCTTCATCGGGCCTACGGGTGGAACTTCCACCGCACAAGTTTTATGAGCAGCCAGCGCGCTCGGGATAAAAACGGCCGCTGGTATATCACCGAGGATTCGTATCGAAAAATTACCATCGCCAAAGGGTCTGTTGTCTTCTGCGGCGACGTCGTTGCCACGGGGATCACGCTCGAGTCCGGCCTCGAAGCTCTCACGGAGGAAATTGTTAAACGGAATGCTTCCTTAAAGTACTTCATCTTCTTTACCATCGGCTGCCACAAGGCAGAAAAAATTCTCCAAAAATACTATGATCTCTGGAAGAAAAGATTCAAAGATTTTGAGGGGATCGACCTCTTCTATATAGAAGGGAAGTTCCATCTGGCAGACAGCAAAACACCGGTCAGTATCAAGCTCCAGGGGACCGATCTGCTGCGCCGAGACAGTCTCCTGATGCCGGCATTCATCGAAGCGCAGGAGGAGGACAGTCGCTTCGCCCTCGAACGCTGCACCATCTACGATGCCGGATCGCGCGCCTACGATATTGAGGAGTATAAAGCGGATGTTCATGAGTATTGGGAAGAAGTAGAAAAGCTGGCGAAACACGGAATGACGACCAAAGAATACCTTTTGGAACGTTTTCCTGAGGCCTCCCCTACTCTCCTTGAGCATGCACAAAAAAAATCTCTGACCGACATCGCTCGAGAGCGAATCGATCGATTTTCGTCCTAAAAATTTGCAAAAAACTCATTTTTGTGATAAAATCATAAATAGTGAAAACAAACATTCTTCATCACCTCCTCTTCTTCGGTGCGTCGTTTATCACGGTCGTCGGAATGTTTACATGGGGTGAACATTTGAAGAATATCGCACCAACAAAACATGTCGTTATTCATTCTGCGGCACCAACCCAACTCACAGAACTTGCCATACAACAACCCCTCATACGTACAACACCTATCACTCCCCTCGCCCGCCAAGCTCTCGCGCTCCAAAAACGTCTTCGAGAATCGCAGGGATACTCGCCCCCTCTCTTTGTGCTCACTCCGGCACTTACCGACCGACAAGAACTCCTTACCCATGCCACCGTTGTTTCGTTTACTCATCCCGACACCGGCGAAGAGGTCGGGACATGGGATACCTCCATCCAAAAGTACCCCACATGGCTCACGCTCTCCACCGGCATCGCATCCGCGTCATTTGCTGTCAACCCCAAACGAATCGTCGAATATTTTGCACGCAATGGGTATCCCGAACTCATCTCCCCCCCCATCCATACCATTGTCCAAAGTACCGTGACCAATAAACGCGGCGTCACCCACGCCGAAACAACCGCGATAGCCAGAGCCGGATTCACATTCAATGTGAGCGAAGTGTCCTCACAGATTGCGCAGGCGATCCAATCGGGAACCCCGACCCTTACCATCCCCCTTAAACATGACAACGGACGCGTTTATTTTGCATCGTCAAGTGGCATCGTGGTAATGGATCTTCTTGGAGTTGGACAATCCAACTTTGCCCGATCGGATGCCGGCCGGGATTTTAACATTCGCCGCGCGCTTAAATCTTATCTCCATAATATTATTATTCCCCCCGGTGAAACATTCTCTTTCAATAGGGCCCTTGATAACGCCGTTACGTTAAATCAAGGATGGAAGGAAGCGCTGGGCATCTTCGACGGGTGGGATCTGCGGCCGACGCCCGGCGGCGGCATCTGCCAAACATCCACCACCTTCTACCGCGCCCTCCTTGCCGCGGGTCTCCCGATCATCGAACAATATAACCACAGTCTTTACGTTCACTATTATGAAAAATACGGCGTGGGGCTGGATGCAACGATCTTCATGGGAGACAAGGATCTGGTCTTCCGTAATGACACCCCTTCATACATGCTCGTCCAGGCATACGCCGATGGGTATGATGCGTTCATTAATCTCTACGGAGTCCGCGATGGAAGAAGTGTTGATCTGCTTGGACCATACTTTGCGACCAACGCGCCGGAGGATCTCACGGTCTTTAACCGCAAGCTCCACGTGAACGAAATCGCGTGGGTTCAACGCATCCACCGACCGAACGGCGAAACGAAAGAGAACATCCTTGTTTCGCGCTATAAGGAGATCCCCATACGACTCCTCGCCGAACACAAAAAGCAGAAGGAGGAAACAGTTGAACTCTAGAAAAGATTCCCCTACGATGAGCACCTTAACGTACTTTCTACCTCTTTTTTTGTATGACTCCGCAATCGTCATCGAATGGAAATCCACCTGTAGTGAGTTCGAATCCATGGTTTGCCATCTCCATGGGGCTTGTTGGCCTTATTGTGGGATACGGTTTGGCAACCGCTGTTCCCTCCCCTTCCGCCCCCCTCGGCGGCGGTCCCGCGCAAGTGGCTCCTACGAATAATAATCAGCCTCCACCTCCCCCTCCTCTCGCAGAGGATGTGCCTCCGGTCGATGCCTCCGACCACGTCCGGGGAGACATCGACGCGCTCGTCTCGGTGATCGAATACTCGGACTTCGAGTGTCCGTTTTGCTCTCGTGTCCACCCGACCCTCAAGCAACTACTGGATGAATACGATGGCAAGATCAACTGGGTCTACCGGCACTTCCCGCTCTCCTTTCATCAAAATGCCATGCCAACAGCAATCGCATCAGAATGCGTCGCCGAACTCGGTGGCAACGATGCCTTTTGGACATTCGCCGATGCGATCTTTGGTAGTCAAGGGGACTGGGACTATGACAAACATGTGAAAAATGCCGGCGTCGACGTCGCCGCCTTCCGCATCTGCTTCGATGCCAAAAAATATCAGGCTGATGTCCAAGCAGAGATGGATGCCGGCTCCGCGGCCGGCGTGAGCGGCACCCCCGGAAATTTTGTCTTGAACAACAAGACCGGCAAAGCCGTCTCGGTCTCCGGCGCCCAGCCGCTGGAAAACTTTAAAAAGGCAATTGATCAAATGCTCGAGAATTAAGGAGAAGGGGTCGATGCATTGTTCATAAAGCGACAGTTATGATACTGTTTGCTTTGCAGTGCGTTATCGTTTTTTTCTTCAACATCGATGGCACGCTCTTGCTCTGGTGACAATAATATTTGCACTTGGTTTTTCCCTTGTTCGATACCACAAAACCCAGTCGCTCCTTGGCCAAGAGAGTGAAGGAAGTGCTTGCGCACTCGACTGCAGCGATAGTAGTGGTGCCGATCCTACAGGGTTTTCCTGTAACGGAAACACTGTAAGTTGGAGTGCAGGGGATGATACACATACGCATTTTTGGATTAATGGCCAGGCATCTGGAGGTGCGACTAGTACATCTGTGCCTGATGGATTTTCTACACTCGAGGTGTCATCTAATGAACCGGGTATACTAGAAACAGAAGGAAGCACAACATGTCGTGTGTGCGTGGGAAGTACGAGTATTGATGATTGTCCGAAGACTTGTGGAGAAAGTTATCCCCAGTGCAATGGAACCTGTGGAGATGACGAAGTATGCAAAGAAAGCGTAGGCCTTGGCCTTACTACCTGCGAATGCGAACCGAAATCCTGCGGCGAAAGTGCTTCTCCCGCGTGTGGTGGTACTTGTCCGTCATCAAAAATCTGTAAATCAATCTCCAGTGCTTGTCAGTGCACGAACTGCGGCAACGGAACCATAGAGTCGGGAGAAGAATGCGACGACAGCAATACGACTAACAACGACGGCTGCTCAAGCACCTGCCAACGTGAGTCCTGTTCAAGCACTACTCCTACCTGTGGCGGATTTTGCAATGACCCGAACAACACTTGCCAACTCATCAACGGTGCTTGCATATGCAAGGGGTGTGCCAAGTCCGGTGAATCCTGTGCTGATACTCCGTGTTGTGACACAAAGCACGTCGAGATTCCTGCGGGATGCGGAGCCAATGTAGATCCGACGACTGGTCTCCCAGTTGACCCATACTGTTGCTCGACCGATGTCTCGCTCGAGTGCATCGTTCCCATAAGCCAGAATGAGGCTGATGCGACATGCCACGCAACGTGCGAAGCAATTCGCGATGCCTGCAGCCTCCCCGAAGATCACTGCGATGTCGCTCAGGGACCCACCGCAGTTCCTCCTCCACCTTTCCCCCCCCCTCCCTCTCCCACTACCCCTCCCACGATCACTCCTTCCTCACCACCTCCCCCTCCCACTACCCCTCCCACGATCACTCCTTCCTCACCACCTCCCCCTCCCCCCCCTCCACCCCCTCCTCCCTCTTCTGCTTCTTCCGAAGATTCTTCTGAATCTTCTTCCTCTTCTTCATCCGAAGATTCTTCTGAGCCATCTTCTGATTCTTCCGCACCTTCTTCATCCTCCGCAGCCTCCTCTCTTTCGTCTGGAGGTTCCTCTTCATCCGAAGATTCTTCTGAGCCATCTTCTGATTCTTCCGCACCTTCTTCATCCTCCGCAGCCTCCTCTCTTTCGTCTGGAGGTTCCTCCTCATCCTCTTGCAGTCCCGTCAATTGTCCGTGGTGGAATCTCTTCTGCTCGCCGGTGAGTTGTGGCTCTGACGGAAGTTCCTCTCCTTCGTCTGGAGGTTCCTCCTCATCCTCTTGCAGTCCCGTCAATTGTCCGTGGTGGAATCTTTTCTGCACACCGGAGAGTTGTTCATCCACCCCTCCCACCGTTACTCCTCCAACGGTCACTCCCATTCCGTCTCCTTTCCCTGTCCCGTCTCCCACCGTTACCCCTATCCCTGTTCCCTCTCCCACCGTCACTCCTCCAACCGTTACTCCTATCCCTGTTCCCTCTCCCACCATCACTCCTCCAACCGTTACTCCTATCCCTGTTCCCTCTCCCACCGTCACTCCTCCGACGGTCACTCCTATCCCTGTTCCCTCTCCCACCGTCACTCCTCCGACGGTCACTCCTATCCCTGTTCCCTCTCCCACCGTCACTCCTCCCGTCGTTACTCCCACGATTGCCCCCATCGTGACTCCCACTGTGGTGACCCCCGTCGTTACGCCCGTCACCGTGACTCCGGTGATCACCCCGGTCATCACGCCAACCGTCGTCACTCCTCCCGTCGTTACTCCCACGATTGCCCCCATCGTGACTCCCACTGTGGTGACCCCCGTCGTTACGCCCGTCACCGTGACTCCGGTGATCACTCCGGTCATCATTCCCTCTCCTCTTCCCCCTCCCCCTCCTCCCTCTGCATCATCAGGAGACTCGAGTTCTGCGTGCACTGCAGTTTCCTGTTCCTGGTGGGAGATTTGGTGCACGGAGCAGAGCTGTTCGTCTACTTCTTCAGAGTCTTCCCTCTCCTCCCTCACTTCATCGAGTATGTCTTCTTCCTCATTCTCTTCTTCCTCTTCCGTTCCAGCGATCTGCGGCAACGAACTCCAGGAATCTGGTGAAGAATGTGATCATGGAGGATTTTGTCAGGGGGGACTCCTTACTGGCGAAGGAGGCGGCCGTCCGATCCCTGCGGACGGGGACGGGTGTTCTGCAGACTGCCGGATCGAATATTGCGGAGACGGGATTATCCAGATCCTCGGAGGAGATGGCATCTTTGGAACATTCGATGACGAAGAGTGTGACCCTGGTATGACCATCGATCCGGAGTGTGATGCGCCAACATGCGCCTTCATCCATTGCGGGGACGGTGTGCGTCAAGGATCGGAAGAGTGTGACGACGGGAATACCGATATCTATGACTCCTGCATGCCCAACTGCCACCTCCCCGTGTGCGGCAACCGTCTTGTGGAAGGCAAAGAGGAATGTGATGACGGGAACAACCTTGATGGGGATGGATGTTTTGATAACTGCGCCCTCATGATCCCTCCGGAGAGGATGGCGTGGTGAGGCGGATGGTGGGTCGGGTGGGATTTGAACCCACGGCCAATTGCTTAAGAGGCAACTGCTCTACCAGGCTGAGCTACCGACCCACATTATCCTCATCTTACTATTCCCCTTCCCCTTCCATCAACTCATTGATAAGGTCCTGTGTCTGTTTTTGCAAATAGATAATCTCCAATTGTTTGGCGAGGACACTTGCGGTCACCGCTAAAAACTTGGCCAACCGTGGTTCTCCTAA
The DNA here is from genome assembly GCA_016196225.1 of Candidatus Peregrinibacteria bacterium. Classification (GTDB taxonomy): domain Bacteria; phylum Patescibacteriota; class Gracilibacteria; order Peribacterales; family Peribacteraceae; genus JACPXZ01. The sequence continues at coordinate 40,063 of JACPXZ010000002.1, read as the reverse complement.
AATATCCGACAGTTTTGCCATATGGTACTGGTCAAACACGCGCCACCAGGGAGAACATTCCTGTAACTGCAGATTAGCGTGACACTGCTGGATCTGTCCGATGGTACGGTTAGCGTTTTCCGTATCCTGTTGTTCAATAAATACCGGGAGAATCTCGAGCATGATTCCCATTTTTCGTATAAACAATTGTGCAAGATATTCTTTGTTCTGCACCGCTCTGATCGCATCCTCAAGATATGCGCATTTTGTCTGTATATGAAAAGAGGTGTCCATCCCGAGACAGCCGTGGGCGATGCCCCACTCATCCCCTTTATCAATAAATTCCTGAAGTGCTGCGCTCTTTTCTTCCGTCGTTTCCCCATACCATGCAAGCACCATCAGCGCGTGACGATGATCGCTGTCCGTACTGTCAGAGCTTTGCAGTTCTTCACGCGCTCTCTTCAATCCAAAAAATTCGTTATGTTCTTTATCGGGATTCGGATCCTCCCCATACAAAAAAGACTGATTCACGACATGCGTCGCAAGGAGGCTGCTCAGAGAAACCCCCTTGGGATTGCGCAATATATGTTTGCTGACGCGCACGGCATCCGCATACTCCTCTTCGCTCATAGTGATCTCGGGATGACTCATGAGGAGCCGGTAACACCAAACACGAACCTCGTATGCGTCTAAAGGAACTTTACCAAGAATGTCCCGACACTTCCTCACCGTATCCTCATTTTTTTCTTGAAATATCCGAGACAGCATCTCATTCTGATCTTCCGATCCCTGAGGGAGAAGCGACTGCATAAGACTATCCATCCTACAATACTTTCCGCGCGTGCACGAGCTCCGTCCCATCGTTACGGGGCGTAAGGATTGCAATCGGGAGATCGTTCAACCAGGCAATGGTGTCTTTTGCAGAAAGCGGCGAATCCAGGACAATATCCCGACCGTGGCGGATATTCTCTGCCTGCGCCTCTGTCAACTCTATAGACGAAAAATCCTTCAATACTTCTTTTAATGGAATTACATGCCCCCATGCAATACAATCCGGCCGATGAGAATCTCCTACCCTCCACTCTCCGACCTTTATTCGTCGTAAGTTTGCAAGGTATCCTCCGCATTTGAGCGAAGCACCCAGATCATGCGCAAGAGAACGGATATACGTCCCCGATCCGCAGCGGACCCGAAGTTTGAGATGAGGATAGGCATACTCAACAACGGCACATTCGGTAATCTCGACTTCCCGTGGAGGGATGTTCACTCCCCTCCCCTGACGGAACTTTCGATACGCACGTTCCCCGCCGATCTTCACCGCACTCGCCTCGGGGGGTACCTGCTTGATCTTCCCGATAAACCGATCCGCAATGAGAAGCATGATGGTGTGATCATCCGGAACCATCCATCCCGCTTTTGGCGTAAGGGATTCGATCACCCCCTCCCGATCATAGGTGGTGCTTACCGCTCCCAATGTTATCTCCGCCTCATATGCCTTCGTACCATTTTGGAATAACTCGATGCACTTAAGCGCCTTGCTCCCCACCGCCATCACGAGCAGACCCGAAGCCGCGGGATCCAGCGTCCCCAAGTGCCCGATATGCGTCTCATGCAACTGCTTCCGCACCATCTCAACGATGTCATGCGAAGTTGGCCCCACCGGCTTATCCACAAGTAAAAACCCATGTTTCATATCAATACGCTACCAGTGAAAAACAAAACTAAAAACTACTTAATACCGGTAGTAACGCGCTTAATACAATCGCCACCACCCCTGCAATCGCAATGCCACGAACAAGTGTCTGGCGTTTCATAAACATTATTTTACCTGAATGATGGTCGTTGCCTCTGCAAATTGTCCCGTCTTATCCATCAACCGCAAGGTGACGGTATAGACTCCGGAATGTTCAAAGACATGCACGGGATCCGGGAGATCGCTCTGGGCCGAATCTCCAAAATCCCACAGATAGGTCAGGATATCCCCGCTGGAACAATCGGCCGAAAAACTCACGCCCAAGGGAGACGCTCCGCTCGTCCGACTCGCAAACATACACGCATCCAATGGAGGCGCCCGGACCGTGATCGTGCTGGTGGACATAAATTTTTCTCCGGATATCGTCTGGGCAGTCGTCTCAATCGGATACGTGCCGGGGAGATTATACGTATGCTCCACCTGCGCACCGCCGAATTTTTTGGGGGATTTGTCTCCAAAATCCCACTCAAATCCGGTGATCACCTCTCCCGGGATATACGTTTCGGATGAATCAAACTGCACCAGGAGGGGCGCCACTCCCCCTTCGGGGTTCATCCGAATAATCACACTCGATGTCGGGGGTAAGACTTCCAGCGTGATCGGTAGTCTCATGACCCGCTCATCGGGATCCTCCGCAAAAAGCGTAATCGTATAGATCCCCTCCCGACGATAGATCGCCTGGAAAGATCCTTCGGTCTCCCCGACCTCTGTCGCCTCCGGCGCTTCCCAATTAAATTCTACGAACGGCATCTGCGTATGGGGCTTGAGATTAACCGTGACCGGCACTCCCGCTGATATTTTGTTATTGACCACCTGGGGCGTGCCTTCGAATGTCAAATCCGGCAATTGCAATTCTTCTGCGACAATCACTACCGTTCCGAGTTCGACCTGCACACCCGTGCTCGATCGTATACGTGAGCTCACCGAATACACTCCTTCTTTTTTAAAGGTATGAGCTATGCGCCCTCCCGTCTCTTCCTCCGATCCGTCACCAAAATTCCACAAGACCTGATCGAGCGGTTCATCGCTCTCCACATTGAACAGAACTCCAAACGGCGCGGGACCGACAAGATGGTCCGGTTGTGTCTTCATTTCAACGGGGAATGCAAGAGGAGGAGGCTCTTGGACATCGATCACCCGCTCAAAGCGTTCTTGTGCCTGATTCATGAGGAATACCGTTGCGCTCACCGTGACCTTCCCCGGACGAAAGTACGTATACGACACACGAGATACCGTACTTACTTCGTTCACTTCTCCGTCTCCATCAAGATCCCAGTGCACCTCTTTGATCTGCTTCGGATCCGGGAAGAGGTGCGACACATTGAAGACAACTGTTTCCTCAACAATCGGGACAATCGGCGAGACGGAGAATACCGCCTGTTGGATAATGAGCCGGCGCCCGAGTTTTCGGAACGTCCCGTCGGTCATGCCGATATCCACCGAAACGGTATATGCCCCTTGCCGTTGGTACAGTGCGGTTGCCTTGGGAAGAACCGTCTCCTGATTCACCTTATTGTCGCCTTCAAAATCCCATCGGTAAAGAATGGGCGTACTTCCCCGCGCTTGCAACACTTTAACCGCCTCCTCGACATCGAGAGTCACCGAGAGTGGAGCCACAAGTTCCCGCGGATCCGACGGGCTCACCACGATGCCAATCGGGGGCTCGCGCGAGATCATCACCGGCGTTATGAGTCCAAGCACAATGCCCGGGATCACCACTCCGGCACGGATCAATCCCTGCATGCGGATCGGAGCGGGGGCAGTCGATTGCCATGCCCGAAGAAAGAGTAACGCTCCGGCTCCTCCCAATACCGCCACTCCGATAAGCGCCGTGAATACCCCCAACGAAGCAAGTGCCTTTAGACCCTCCTCCACACTCGGTAACATCGCCATAAGAATCAGTAACCACAATACATATAAGCCATACAATGCCCCGCCTCCGACAAGAATCATCCGTTGATATTTAAGTACCGCGGGAGGGACCGATGATGATACCCGCGCAACGCTGTCTACCGATCGAGATGGGGAAGGGCCGGCCGAAGAGGGAGAAGGGGGTTCAATCATGGATCATGGTTCGGTATCCATCATGACGCTCTGGATTTCTTCTTCGATAGACGGCGTCAATTCCGGTAAAAGATCTCCGGTGGAGAGAGCACCCATATTGACCGGAATCAACGCGGCAGACGGAAAAGGGGTGGCATCCAAAGGAGGGAGAATGGGAGGGGCCTTCCCATGATCCTTGAGATCGAGCGTTAAATCGAGAGAAAATGCGCCAAACGGCACATGAGGAGCGCTGATATGCCACACCAAACGCTCAATCAGGAATGTTTCTGCATCAATGAACAATTCACCTTCCGCATTGACGAATGCCAAAAATGTTTTCAGCATGGTCGTATCAAGAGATTCTTCCCGAACGCGAGAGACTTCCTCTACGAAGGTCAGAAGCTTTTCCGTATTCAAGCGGACGTCGTAATGATAACGCGAACGACCGGAATGCATCTCCTGACCGCGATCCCGCACGATATCCACAATCTCCGACTGCATCTTGAGCAAGTGCGGATCCGGTGCCATGGAGGATGATGCGGATATCGCAGATACCGGAGCAGAAAGTTGCAACCACTTGCCAACGAGTTCGGCCAATGACAATGATTGAAATGCAAGGAGGGGCGGTTGGCTCTCAAGTGTATGTACATTGAGATACAACTCCTCCGGCCCCGATACAATCACCTCAAATGCGCTGGTGAGCGACGTCGTCTCCCCGCCTGGTCCCCGGATATCTCCCTGTACACTCGCCAAAAACTGAATCTGATCTCCTCCATGTTGAAGACGTCCATCGATGTTAAATGTTAATTCTCCTGCTGTTGCGCCATATTCCCATCGGGGAATGGCGAGGAGAAAAAAACGCGCAGAAGATAACTCTTGACTGGCGCGCGCAGTCCGTTTGAGTACTTCGTGCGGCGGAAGATCGGCGGACCGCCCGCATGCTCCAAGGAATACACATAAGAAAAAAATATAAACAGACCGTCGCATGATGACATCCAGTATGCCAAATTTTCTTGGAAAGGTGAAACAAAACATTCTCAGGATGACATTCTTTGTCGCCGTCGACGGGAACCTCGTGCATCCCGCCGCCACCATGCCCAGAGGAGCGCAATCATCCCTGTAAATCCCACCATTCCGACAATATTGACCAGCCATACGGACAAAAGAGACGGTGGTGACAAATCATATCGCTCACTTGTGTACTCTCCGCTGATATGCTTCATGATGGATCGCACTCCCTCCTCAAATCCGCTCCCATAATCCCCGTCTCGAAAAAGCGGAATAATATCACGCGCAATGATCCCTTGGGCGATGTCAGGAGACAATGCTCCCTGCAGTCCATCGCCGATCACCATAAACAAATCACGATCTTCGAAGGAGAAGAGCAGAACAATCCCCCGTGCCAAATCCTCGACTCCCACTCGCCAACGCGCCGCAATGTCTTTTGCAGCGTCTTCGATCGTTTCTCCGCCAACACTGCGAACAATAATAATGGCGATTTCCGTTCCGGTTTGTTCGGCATACTCCTGCAACAGACCTTCGATGCTCAATTCTTCTTCTGATGTCAAAATTCCCGCCGCATCGGTCAAAAAACCATCATTCGGCGGAGGAGTAAAACAAAGTCCCCTCACTGGAGACAGAATAAGAAAAAGCGCAAGCCAACCAAAATATTTGACCACCCACTGCACTCCTCTATACTAACGCACCGCTCCAATATGTCTAATTCCTATCCCCCGGCAATACCAGAACCAATCGAGACGTGGATCATGACCACAAAGGTAACCCCCGGTAGTCTTGATAATGCACTCATGTCTGTTGGTGGCCGCACACGCAAGGTTGAAAGGTACTACCGCCGAATCGTCCGCATTCGCGGGGTTATTCATGAGATCCGCGGACGGTTTGAGCTTCTCATCTCCTCACCTCAAGAACGCGATCGCATACAAGAACGACTCCATTCCACGTATCGTGACCAAGTCACCGACGCCCGTCGTCTCACAGAGGAAGAACTGGCGGCTATCGCCCTCCTCGAAGCAGATCCGAGCAATTGGAAAGATCTGGGAGGAATCATGATATTCATGCAACCATCGGAAGAGAATGTGCCGGACTATCCCCCGAACCAGTCGGTCGAAGACGCCAAAGTCGCACAAAAAAATCCCGCTAACCCTCCGGTGCAAGCGCCCCATGTAAAGGAACACACCGAAGATGCCATCGCTGATATGCAAAGCGAAGGCGGCCCCGCATAGTTCCTCTCTCTCTTCAATGGAAAAGGATCTCCCCATACCCGAAAAATTCCAACACCTGCGGCCGCAGACCATCGACGTTTTACGCAAACGGAATTTTCACGATCCACACGATGACCAGTTCCGAGCCATTGCCCCCCCAATCCGAACCGACTTAGGGTATCGGTATGACTCTATTGCATTCGCCTTCAAAGATGTCGCGGAGGGGGCGGCAACATTTCGGGGTGATAAAGATGCCGGAGCGCGAGACTTTTTTTATTCGCGGGTCGGACGCAATCTCCCCCCCATAGAAGAGCTGCGTTCTGAGCTTATTGCACTCGAACTCGGCGAACATGCTTCGATACTCAAAGCACACTATGACGCCGTTCTCACGCCATCCGGCATGAGCGCGATCTTTCTCCTTTGTCTCCAGTTCAAAGGAAAAATGCGCACGATCATTGCATCTCCGCGACTCTACGGCGGGAGCTACCAACTCATCAAACAAAAACTTCCCGACCTCGGGATCAAGACCGTCATGACCAAAGATCCACTCGACCTTAAGGAATGGAAAAGAGTGCTCAAAAAACATTCTGATGCCGGCCTCGTATTTATCGAAGACGATGCGAACCCCAAACCTGTTAAACTCCCGACTCAAGAGATCGCACGATTGGTGCACCAACATAAAAATATGCTCCTTGCTGTCGATACGACGATCGGGACCCCGTATCTCCGCCAACCTCACATCGAACCCGTTCCCCACCACGAATCCAACGCAGACTTTACCGTTCATTCGCTCTCAAAAAATATCGGCGGACACTCGGAAGATCTCGGTGGCGCCATTGTCGGACGCCGTGAACTGATGGACCGGTTCAATGACAAGGATCTCGGGTGGTCTCCCCCGACCGGTATAGGCGTCATGAGCGGAAAAACAGCAGAGTACTTCCTCCGGGGCGCACGATCCCTGAACAAACGCATGACAGTAAAAGTGGAAAATGCCCGGTATGTCGTCAGTTTTCTGAGGAGCCACCCGCGCGTAAAGGCAGTGTATCACTCCGGGAGCGATCTCTTGGCATTCGAAGTTGAGGGAGGGATTGCCGAAGCAGCAAAAGTCGTTGAGGCATTAACATTCATCCCCATTGCTCCGCACCTCGGAGATATTCGCACGATGGCCATTCATCCCGCCTCCACCACCCATTCTCCTATGCCGCCAAAAGACCGGCTCAAACACGGAATCACCGACAATCTCATCCGAATTTCGATCGGGATGGAACACCCCGAAGATATCGTCGACGACCTTCGGCAAGCTCTGGATTGATATCCTATCGCACCTTCGGCATCCCCTGCGTCTTGAGATCAATCGGAGATGGTGCAAGTGTGCCGCTTTTTTCTTTGAGGAGTTCTTGCAATCGCACGGACGGGTCTTCTCCCATTTTGGGGGTCGGTCGTCCCGGTGCGGGGAGCATCGGTGCCAGTCGGGACTTCAGCGTTTCTTCCAGATTGGACAAAGAAGACGGCTGCTTAAAATCGAAGAGATTGTTATCAAGAGGATCGTTCATCTTGTTCTTATCCTTTAAAGGGACATGTATTCCCCCCGACCTCACCGCCGGGATCTTCCACGGAAGGTCCGGGAAGAGCTTGAGGAGTTCCGGTGGAATCGTACGTGCAAGGTCTTCCCGTACTTTAGATCCCTCGAGTATCCGGCTGACTCCCTCTATCCGCATACGTTGGTCATTCACCATTGCCTCGTGTCCCGTACGCGGAAGTGCTTCCAATCGTGACGATATACTGGTCAATATATTCTTCAGACTCTCTGCTGCCGGATAAGCGGACGGTGACAAAAGTCCCTGACTTGACTCTTCGGTTATCCCAAGAACAACCGACAATTCCCCGAGATCTTTAAGAATCCGAACATCGTCCGCGCGCTGCGCCGATTGTTCCACCCGATGGAGTGCCCACTCCAAGAGATCCCGGACAAGAACGACCCCATCATCGGGACTTGCCGAAACATATCGGGTAAGATCGCCGCGAATAGTCCGGAAAACATGCTGTTCGATGCGGTCGCGATCATCCGATGCGGGCACATCCTCAAATGCAGGGAGAATATCCATCATCAATACAATCACGTTTTTCTCTCCCCTCGTCCGGAGCAACCCCACAAGCGGATCGAGCGCGAGAATATCGTCAGGGGTGGTCTGCGGAAACGTGCGTATCCGATCAATCAGTACTTCTTTGAGCATGAGCTCCCCCTCTTCAGAATTTTTTTCGAGGAGAAGACGAACTGCGCGTATTTCGCCATTAAGTATGTATACCCGCATCTTGCTATCAACATCCTCCCACATCGATCCAACTGCATGACGATGCTCTATGGACAATCGCGTCGCCTGCTCTGCAAACGGGACGCTGTCTTCAGTATTGTCGAGACGCGACCAGAACTCCTGCCACACATCTTCGTATGCTTGCTCCACAGATTGGGCAGACTCACTCTCCTCTGCATCGATCAGTGCACGCAGTTCCGCCAAACGAAGAGAGGAACGATCCAGCAAACGATTTAACGTGCGCGTCTCTCCAAACGTGAACCAATCCCCTACGTCCTCCACCCACATTTTCAGCGGATACAGAAAGCTCCCCGGGAGCCTGCCGGGATCGGGTAGGGTGTCATGCGCCATGGCGGGCGTTGCAAAGAGAGTGACCGAAAGGACAACAGCGGCAAACGACATAGATATGACCTACCATTATAGCAGAATATATCTTTCTATTCCATTCAAACAACCATCTCGGCGTAGTCTCGGCACTTCAGCGACAGACGAATCCGGATGGTCGGGATGAGAGGACTCGAACCTCCGGCCTCACGGTCCCGAACCGTGCGCTCTACCAACTGAGCTACATCCCGTACTGCCATTGTATGGCGGAAATTCCAAGTACCAAATTCCAATATACAATCTCACTATGAAAATCTTCGTCACCGCCAAACCTCATACGTGAAAAACAGTTGTCGAAATTTTTTCAAAAAGAAAGAGAGGAGGAACGTGATTGACACGCTCCTCCTCGAAGTAGTACGGAACTCCTGACTACCTTTGTTCGAAGCGTACTTCGGAGACAAAGGGGTCAACTCCTCTAAGGGTGGTGTTTCATCGTTGGCTCCATATAACCTAGCGGTCATAGTTCATCGCCTACCACCTACTCTACACAAAGAGAAATCTAATCAGGAGCCAGTGGAGAGGAGTCGAACCTCTCATACACGTAACTCTCACCAGAGGGTCACGTCTCAAAGAGCAAGGTATCCCGGCACTGTTTCCATACCAAAGTAATAATAAGTCATTAGATACAGATTCGTCAATAACTCCCCCGATGAAAAGGAGAAGGAGCATAGGAACAAAACTTTTTGCTTGCCTGCCGGTAGGCAGGGTTCTTTTTGATTACAAAAAGAGCACCAAAGTACTTTATGATGCACATAATGAAAATCTTTATCACCGCCCACCCCCACGCCAAAAAATCATCCCTTGAGCAACTGGATAAAACACATTTCATCATCGCGGTCAAAGAACCCCCGTCCGATAACAAAGCCAATATCGCTATCGCCAAAGCACTCGCCATGCACTTCCACATTCCCCTCTCCGGCATCCGTCTCCTCTCAGGTCAGACTTCCCGAAAAAAAATATTCACTATCTCTTCTACCGGAGAACGCCCGGGTCCACCCGGATGATCCGATCATCGCCCGTAACGGGATCCACCCTCCCATCCATGTTGCTCGTCGTAAGGTAGAACATTTTATCCGGCAACGAATCACCCTGCACTCCCTTATTTAAACATTTGCGCAAATACGATACTAGGAATAGACTCTGATTCTCCGAATATGACCGATGTGCAACACCTCGAACGACAACTCAAAGCGCTCGGCAACCGGCGGCGGCTCCAGATTTTATCCTGCCTCAAGTGGCACGAATCAATGCATGTCAGTGATATCGCAAAAGAAGTCGATCTGAGAATCTTCGCTACTTCTCAACATTTACGCATCCTACGAAACGCCAAGATCGTGGAATTCAAAAAGCAAGGTCCGATTGTCCGGTACTTTCTCCTCAAAGACCAACCCGAACCGATCCGCTCTGTCCTCAAACTGCTCTAAAAAATGAATTCTTTTATTTGCGCATTTGCGCAAATAAAAGAATAAGAAACATGCTACAATTAATCCATGGATCCACAACGACTCCAACAAAAGATTCAAACTATTCTTGAACGCAACACCCGTGTGGAACAAGACAAGGCATGGGAAGTCAGCATTATCCGACGTACCTTTGTTGCCGCGGTCACCTACTCCATCGCTTGCTACTACCTATGGCTGATCGGTGTCCCGCAATTCTGGCTACATGCCGCCGTCCCCGCCGGCGGGTATATCCTCTCCACACTGTCGTTGCCATGGATCAGGAAGTGGTGGATGAAGATATAGAATACGCGTCATTCATGATGACAAAAAAATCATCCCGCACACACCGGACACTCCTCATCCGCATGCTTCTCACGCGCCTCGATATCCATCGTCATCCCGACGTCATCACTCACTCCCAATCCCCCACCATGCAGCCCCTTGTTACAACCGTTTCTGCGAACATACGTTTCTAATTCATCACAAACAAATTGTGCAGCTTGCGCCGTGGTCATATACATCGTATGGGGTTCCACTGCAGCAATGATCTCGCTCAGGACGTCATCCGAAAGACGAGAGACGGTATCGGCAGTCTCATCAGAGAGACGAAGGGCGCTCCGAAACTGCTTCCGCTTGCGGAAAATCAAACACAGGGTTGACCACGAGATATTGTCCTTCGGTAGAACGAAACAGAGATTGGTCAGACGTTCATCAGGGGATAATCGATCACGTTCCATATAGACGAAGGGAGAAAAGGAATACAAAAAAAACGCCCATCCGCGTATTCCGCAAGTGGAGGGCAATGATCAACCGGGATTCCCTCCGCTCACGGAGCGGCAATAATAATCCGGCTAATCACGCAACGAGACCTCATAGGTTTACACCAAAGTATTGATCAAAGGATTGATATCGTCAAGGATTCCCCCCAAGGGAAATAAAAAAGCCCCTTGCACGATCATGTAAGAGATCGATATACTGTAAAGGTATCAAGAGGAAGAGGGATCCGAACGGTGCCCGTGCCTAAGGAGACCTTTTCTTTTTTGTATGCCTGCTCTTCCCCTTCTGCTTCCTTTCCCCAACGGGGAGCCCTTTGGGCTTCTGCACATACTCTATTTTGGACTTTACGCCCGAGTTATCCAAGGCGTCGTAATAGAGTGGAGATAAATGCCGATACAAGGACGAGGCGAATCTTCTGTTGGGGAACAGGATTTTTTTTAACCGACTTTGCGCAATGAGATAGTCAACAAGTTTGCGGTAGTCGCCGTCTCCCGAGACCAAAAGAATTTTGCGAGAGTGGTCGTTATCCACAAGCGCCCTCATGGCCTCAAAGACGATGTCGGTATCCACGTTGCCTTTCTTTTTCCCCTTCATGGCCGCACTATGTTCTCTGAATTGCACGATAAACCCCATCTTTTGGAGATTGTCATAGAGATCCTGCTCTTCATCCGACACAAATCCAAGATGGTAGTACGCGTCAGAAACCGCGTACTTGTCCTTGAGATAGGTGCGGAATTTACCAAGATCGACTTTCCAATTGTTTTTTGTCGTCCCTAAGTGAAGGTTCTGTCCGTCAATAAAGGCAATGTTTGATTCTTTTTTCATACCATAATGATAGTACACTACATGAGCCGCATCCCATAGCGGATGAGCATACTTTATGTCGATTCGGAATATCGCCATCATCGCGCATGTTGACCATGGCAAGACCACGCTTGTCGACGCCCTCCTCAAACAGGGCGGCGCATTCGCGGCGCACGAAGAAGTTGGCGAACTCATGATGGATAGCAATGCGCAAGAAAAGGAGCGCGGCATCACGATCTACGCAAAGAATACGTCAATTCGGTATCAGGATTGCAAGATTAACATTGTGGATACTCCCGGCCATGCGGACTTCGGGTCTGAGGTGGAACGGATTCTCCGCACCATCGACTGCGTTCTCCTCGTCGTCGATGCACAGGAAGGCCCGATGCCGCAGACAAAGTTCGTCCTCAAAAAATCTCTCGAGCTCGGACTCAAACCCATCGTCCTTATCAACAAGATCGACAAACCCGCCGCACGCCCCCTCCAAGTCGTCGACATGGTCTTCGATCTCTTCGTCGCACTCGGTGCGAGTAACGAACAATTGGAATTCCCCTATCTCTTCACGATCGCTCGCGAAGGCATCGCCAAACGCACACTCGACGATGACTCGAAAGACTTAACTCCCCTCTTTCAATTGATCATGCAGCATGTCCCTGAAGCTCCACAAAAGCTCGATGTCCCCTTCCGCATGCAGCCAAGTTCGCTCGGATACGACTCCTATCTCGGACGTCTGGCGGTCGGTCGCGTGGTTGAGGGCAAGGTCAATATCGGGAGTCGCGTCTATGTCAAAACACAGGATGGAAAAAAACGCGAAGGGAAGATCACCAAGATATTCATCATGCAAGGGCTCAAACGTGCAGAGGTCCCCGAAGCCCTTGCCGGCGACATCGTCATGATCGCGGGTATTCCCGACATTTATGTGGGAGAAACAATTTCCACCGATGAACATGCAGAACTCCTTCCTGCAATCACGATCGATCCTCCGACCATCTCGATGCTCTTCCTCGTCAATAACTCCCCTTTCGCCGGAAAAGAGGGTTCGCTCGTCACCACCCGTCACATCCGCGCACGTCTGGAAAAAGAACACGAAACCAATGTGGGACTTCATATCGAAGAAGTGCCGGGGACCGATGCCTATAAGGTGTCGGGCCGAGGCGAACTTCATCTTGCGGTCCTGATCGAGGATATGCGACGGGAAGGCTTCGAACTCCAGGTCTCCCGGCCGGAGGTGATTCTGCGAGAGAGAAGTGGAATACAAGAAGAACCGATTGAACAAGCCGTCATCGATGTGCCGGAAGCCTATACCGGCACCATTATCGACATGATGGCGCGGCGAAAGGGGGAGATGCTCAGTATGCAAACAAGCGCCCCCGCCTTCGCTGAAGCTACGGCGAGCAGGCATACGCGATTAGAATTCATGATCCCCACGCGCGGACTTCTGGGACTGCGCGGCGATTTTATCATCGAGACCCGCGGCGAAGGGATCCTCACGCACTCCTTTGTCCGGTACGATCCTTACAAAGGAGACCTCCCCGAACGCACGCGCGGATCCATGATCTCCATGGAGAACGGCACTGCCGTTGCCTTCGCCCTGTGGAAGCTCCAGGAACGCGGAGAACTTTTTATTATTCCGCAAACACGGGTCTACGAGGGCATGATTATCGGAGAGAGTGCAAAAAGCGAAGACATGACCGTGAATCCAATAAAAGAGAAAAAACTTTCCAACATGCGCTCCTCCGGGAGTGACGAGGCGATCCTCCTCAAGCCCGTCCATCCGATGACCCTCGAACAGGCTCTGGAGTACATCGCGAATGACGAACTGGTCGAAGTGACGCCACAGTCCATACGACTTCGCAAAAAAATCCTCCGCGAATTCGAACGCAAACGGTCACGCTAGCCTCCACTCGCGTAATGTTTCTGCAATCGAATCCGCCCGCGTCGCGATCCCGATACCGTTTGACCCGCCGACGACCATCGTTGCCATGCCGACAACACGCCCCTGCATATCCACAATGGGACCGCCGGAGTTCCCTGAATTTAAGGGGGCACTGATTTGGATCCGATGAATGGAAGAATGGACAATATGACCGAAAATATTCTTCATAGGAATATAGACATTCGTGTTGCTGATAATTCCATCCGTCACCGTCTGATCAAGCCCGAATGGACTCCCCATGGCAATCACGCGTTCTCCCTGCTTTAACGGATCTCTCTTTACATCACGGAGTGTCAGTCCGATATCATCGGGTATCGCTTGTCCCGCGGGAATATCCAACGCTGCCATATCGCCTTTATGACGATCAAGATACATATGTCGACCGTCCGGGAGTGTCCTTGGAGCGGATGCGAACCCATTCCAATTCCATGAGGGATGAATCGTGCATACACCCTCCGTGTGATCCTCAAGTGGGTCCCAAATGACATGTCCGGCCGTCATGAGGACGGTGTTCTTTTCCCCATGGAGAAAAAACCCTGATCCGGAAGTATCTTCCCCATGATGAGGGTCCCAAAACTGCTTATGGATCCGATCAATCCGCGTCACCGAAGGCAATGTCCGTTCGATAAGCTCAATAAGATCAGGAGGAAGCCCCTGCCGGACGCGATCAAGCGATGCAACACGATCTTTCAATTGAATGATCTGCCACTGTTGATACCCTAATGCTCCCCCCGCGCCTGCGATACCCAATACGCTGCACGCGGTCCTCAAAAAAGATCGACGCGTTGATCTGTATGACTCATCAACGCTTTCGTTGACATTTGTAAGTTCGATGTCATCCGGTAATATCTCTAACTGCGGTGAGTCCGCCGGTTGATTCTCCATCAACCGAAAAGGATACAGAACCTCCTTCGGTATCGCAAGAAGCATGGACAAGATGATAAAAATCCCTAAACTGCCTCCCTTTCTATGGAACCACTTCACACCGCGCGCCTCCTTGTCCTCGTCCACGCCCTCCTCATCACCTCACTCTCGCTCAGTATGGTGATGACTCTCCCCGTGGTGCATTGATTCATCTCTTCCTCTCTTTGAGCATCCCCTCCGCCACACGAATGTCAGGGGTAGGGTTCCCATCATCCGCCTCACGCGTAACAAAAACATTGTTATACCCTCGAAAATCTTCTTTGGACTCAAATGTCCGCTGATGTCGCACATCGGATGTTACACTGCGAAGATGTCCAAGACTTAAGGGCTCTAAACTCCCACGATCAATCCATCCTTCATAAAAAAAACCATCCGGTGGCATCTCAATGTTCAATTGAATATTGACCAATGACGTCCCGTCTTCAAAAAAGTGTGATTGGGTAACACCATTCGCCGGTGTCCCTTCAACGCCTTCCATAATACCAACCGCAAACCAGAGCTCCTTCCCACGCTTGGCATCCATAACTTCCTTCCCCGGCATCGCGCGCGGGTGTCTCTCGACACCAATCGGTTCTTCATTCGGGTCAACCCCCTCTTTCCCACACGAAAGAAGAAGGAAAGGCACCAATACCCACAGGACATTGCGATGCATAGGACGCGGAGTATACTGCGATCCTCCATGGAAATTCAAACGCCAATCTTGAATCAACTCTCCTTCTCTTGGGACAAAACGCACAATGACACTCAACTCGCCAATCTCGAGGATGAGCTCTACTGCGCATTCCGCGGAGTACCCTTATCGGCCAATCTTGTCTTCCATCGAAATCCCAAGACCCATATTGACGAAATCATCCTCGTTATCTCGAAAATGGAACAACAAAAACCCCTCAAGCTCTGTGAAATCCCCTGCAACCCGGGACAACTCCGCACGATGCCCTTCATCATTCAGGAGGTCCGTAAGGCTCTCGCTCTACCATAATCTCCCAATCGGCCGGCCCTTCACCTTCTCCCGCTCCCGAGCGGCTGCTCGATCCACCCGTGCCCCCATCAACTGATATCGTGGTGCATCTTTCGGATACAAATCAGCCAAGCGGTTGCTCAGACGGAGATACTCTTCGACATTATTGGACAGCGCAATAAAATGAGTGTTGTGTTCGATCGCATCGGCAAAACGCTGCATCTCACCTTCGATCTTTGGTAATCGATCCCGAAGGGTGTCCCATTGATTAAGCGCAATGAGTGTCTCGGTAAGTCCCCGCAGGATCCCCAGATCATTATCTTTTCCAAAAAGGAGCGCACGTTCGTATGCCGATCTCGCCTCCTCTCCCCTGCCCTGTCCAAGGAGAAGTTCACCCTTGAGTTTCCATGCACGATAATCATGATTATTCCTTTTTAAATAGTCTTCAATTGCTATTAAGCCCTCTTCAAAGCGATTTTTATTGATCAATAAATGTGTTCTACTTAATTGCAGATCCCGATCAAACCATGCCCCCTTTGCTTCGTCATACCACAGCATTGCCCGAGCATCTTCTCCTCCTGACTCGGCATGCCGACCAAGAGACGAGACAAGAAGAAATCGCCCCTCAAAAAGGGCAACGATCATGAGGATCGTTGCAAGGAGCACCTCGACCGGACGAACAAGCCTGGTAAAATTTGCGGATTCTGTATTTTTCCCCGCAAGTACGCCCAACAACAACCAAAATGGCAACGCAATACCGACGAACTGAAGATTGTAATCGACCATATTATGAGCAAGAACTCCGGATATCGAAACAAACACTGCAATATGATTTGGGTATCGAATATTGCGTAATACTCCGATAAAAACCGTACCTACGATCAATATAAAAAATACCATCCCCGGAATCCCGCGTTCCATTCCAAGTTTGAGGAGCACATTATGCGGATGATCGGAGGTGGCAAGAATCCCTTCCTGCACATGCGGCTGGACAAATCGAAAGCTATACGGCCCCCACCCAACCATGGGACTGCGCCACATGAATTCCATCGCCTGATTCCAAAATTGCTGTCGCTCGCTTACCGAAGAATATCCTTCATCCGCCGTAAACACGGCCTTATCCATGATATTTTGTACCTCAAAGACCGACCCTCGGATTCCATTCACAAGAAAAAATACCCCGCCTGCAATCAATGCCGTGACCAGAGCATGCGTGCGAATCATTTTCCATGGGAACCGCATGCCGCTTTGCTCTTCCTGCCATTGGAGCAGTATCCCAAACAGCACCACTTGTCCTCCAAATGCAAGGATCGCCGCCCGAGAGTAGCTCAAGAGCAAACATCCGAGAACAAATCCTAGAATCAAAAATAAATATCGTTCCATCCGCATATTCTTTTTTACCCACAAAAGAACAATCGGCCATGCAAGCAATAAATACTGAGCCCATGCATTGGGCCAATAATCGGTGTGAAAACGAAAATCCACGAATGTCCCCACCAATCGATTCACCGGCTGCAAGACATAAATCAACACTCCAATCACGCACGCCACCAATGTCACGTACGCAAGAACAGTTTGTAGTTTGTATGTTGTAGTTTGTAGATTTTGACGGGCAATCCACAAAAACAAGAGTCCCAACGCTCCCGTCTGCAACACCTCATCCAGTCCATAATTCTGAGTTGTGGAATATCGGTAACTAATCGCTGTCCAGATAATAAACAGCATGACACTTAACCAGAGGAACATTGGAACAGCTTCCAGCTTCCAGCTTTCAGCTTCCAGCTTTTTATTTCGCCAATACACAATGGTACATAACCAGCTCACCCCCACCAGTATCCACGTAATTTCCAGCGTCTTCCCCCCTTTCCATAATACCGAACCGGCAACAAGCGCGAGGACCGCAACCTCCAGAGTCTTCTCCCACGGCCAATGGCGCAGCGAAGGAATACTGGTGACATTGATCATAAGACTATTCTGACGGAGAAACCTCTTCTCTACCATTCATTGCGACAATGAGGTATTTGAGTGAGAATAGAGACAAGTGCCCAGATGGCGGAATGGCAGACGCGCTAGCTTCAGGAGCTAGTGGGAGCAATCCCGTGGAGGTTCGACTCCTCTTCTGGGCACCATTCGACTCGTCGTCGTTACTGTCGTAACGACTCCTCGCTCATGGTAAACCACGGCGAGAAGACTCTTTCTGGTACATCGAAGAAGAGTGTTCTATACTTCTCTTTAATGCAACTAGAAGAGTTCCCACAGATGATCGAACAAGGAGCGCTCCCCGAGATCATCGTGATCCAGCGACCGGGAGAGCCGCATGGCGCAAATACCTACCGCCTCGAATGTATGGGGAGCCAGTTTGATATTCCTGTCAGTCTCCAGGATCTAAAAGATCATTTTGGATATGAAGATCGTGAACACTTTGAGATAGACGAAGAAATTACAGCTATCATGTGCAGAATGCTTCGACCGCTCGCTTCCCTCCTAACACACCAACCCTACGACCCCTTTTCTCCCGCGCATGAACAACTGGAATCTGTCCTTGTCCTCTATGCATTACTCAAAAATGCATTAACACGGATCGAAGCAATCAAACGGGTGACCGCCAAGAACATTGCAGACAGACTTACAACAATCGCAGCAGAACAGATCCTCGACCGTCATACCTATGAATTTTACTTCAAATGCCGAGCGCTTCGAGATTCCTCTTTGCCTCCTCGTCAGCCGGATGTAATTTGATTGTCTGTATAAACGCCTCCCGAGCGATGGCCGGATATCCATTGTCCCTATAAATCACCCCGAGATTAAAGAAGGCTGTCGCATTAGGACGAATGTTAAGAGATTCTTTATACTTCTCAATCGCACGATCAGTTTCGCCTCGACGATAGTACAGGCTCCCCAGATTATTCTGTGCGACATGACTATCTGGGTAATGTTGAACAACATTTGTGAACAGACTTTCTGTTGTCTGCCAAACCAGAGACTGATGATAGGAGAGGAAGGAAAAGAGTCCGAGGATTCCGAAGAGTCCGATGATTCCGACCCCACTTCGCTCAATACGGAGTTTATCCCGAGCTTGCCGAGGGACGGGGCAAGGGATATGAGATAGAAACAACACCGTTACATACGGTATTCCAATCGATGCCAAGTATGCATACCGGTCCGAGGCAAAGTACACATCCTTGAGGATATCCTGCCCTTTCGCAAAGTTGGTAAAGGAAGGAGCAAGGAGGAGGAGAAAGAAGAACCAGCCAAACCCAACTTCGCTCCAAAAGGAGCTTCGCGGGGCGCGCACAAATTCATATCCAACAATCAACGTAACGAAGCAAAAAAGAATAAGCGGAACAAGCAAATCCGGATTCGAAAGAGCGATCTTTTGCGTGTATGGATACAGCACCGATAATCCTGTCGGCCAAAAAAGTTTCTGGAGATAAAACATAGTCGCTTTTGATCCGATAAGAACTTTCTCCCACCAGAGACCATGGGACCCCGCTTTGCCGAAGAGGGCGATGATGATGAAGAGAATACTTATGAAAAAATACGGCATTTTCTGCAATACATAAGCTCGCTCAGACCCCCTCACCCTATCCCTCTCCCGCCGGGAGAGGGAAAAAGCACGCCAATCGATCAGGAGCAAGATAAACGGCAACATGACTGCTGTGACTTTGGCAAGACAGGCCAATAAAAATGCTGCGAGACTTAAATGTTTTCTGCCAACAAGGTACAAATTCAAACTCCATAAAAAGAAAAGTCCCATGAGGAGGTCCTTCCGCGCACTCGCCCACATAACAGCCTCCGTATTCAGGGGATGGATGGCAAATAATGCACCGCCAAAAATTGCCCATCGCCAACCTAGTCGTTTCAAAAACCATACGATCAAAAACGCATTCCCGATATGCAACAAAAGATTGGTCAGATGAAATCCAATTGGATTTAGTCCCCAGATCGCATAATCAAGTTGATAACTTAAAAATGTCAGGGGGATATAGAGCTCGGGGTCGTACGAGGTAAAGGCTGTTTTAATATTATCCCAATTCAACTCCTGAATAATGGGGTTATTAAGGATAAGCAATCCATCGTCCCACTCCACAAACTCGTTCTGCAAAATTGCTCTTCCATAGACAAGAACAAGAAGGAAAGTAATAAAAATCACAGCGAAAACACACCCCTCCCGACGGGAGGGGATTAAGGGGAGGGGGTCAGTTGCACCCATATATTAAAACTATACACGAATCCCCTCACCCCCAACCGTACCCCTCTTGGAGAGGGAATTAGCAACACTCCTAATTTTTTCTTGACAGAGCCTATTAGCACTCTATACTCTCGCCTGCTAAAAATATTCTTTTCTTCAATTCTTTAACCATTATCCCCTATGAGCCCCAGCGCCCTTGCAAGCAAATCTCTGCTCAAACTCGCCGTAAGTATTGAGCCTCTCGGTGATCGCGTCGTCGTTCAGTCCCTCGAAAAAGAACAAGTCACGGCCTCCGGGATTGTGATCCCCGAGACCGCGAGCGGTGAAAAGCCCCAAGAGGGAGTAGTCATTGCTCTCGGAAAAGGCGGCGTCGGCAAAGACTGCGCCAATCCCACGGAATTCCTGAAGGTCGGCGATAAAGTGCTCTTCGGCAAATACGCCGGCGACGATGTGAAACTTAAAGCGACCAACGGAAAAGACATCGAAGTGAAGATCCTTCATCTCGATTCTGTCCTTGGCAAGATTGCTTAATTCATCATTTTTCATTTTACATTTTTTACTTTCAATCCTATGTCCGCAAAACAACTCATCTTCGATACCACTGCCCGTGAAAAGATTTTCATCGGTGTCAAAAAACTCACCGAGGCCGTCCGCGCAACGATGGGTCCCAAAGGACGCAACGTCCTTATCGAAAAGAAGTATGGTGGCCCCACGGTCACCAAAGACGGTGTTTCCGTTGCAAAAGAAGTGGAACTCGAAGATCCGTTTGAGAATATGGGGGCGCAGCTCGTCAAAGAGGCCGCCACCAAGACCAATGATACGGCCGGTGATGGCACAACGACCGCGACCGTTCTCGCGTATGCCATCATGGAAGAAGGACTCAAGCACCTCTCCGGCGGCTGCAATGCGATCGGGATCAAGAACGGCATTCATAAGGCCGTAAAAGCAGTTGCCGTTGAACTCGAGAAGTTAAAGAAAAACGTCAGCAAAAAGGAGGAGTACGCGGCCGTGGCGACGATCAGCGCCCAAGATGAAGAAATCGGCGGCATCATTGCTGAGGTCATTGACGAAGTCGGTAAAGACGGCGTCGTCACGGTCGAAGCCGGTGAAACGCTCGGTATCGAAAAGGAATATGTCGAGGGAATGCAATTTGATAACGGATATATTTCCCCTTACTTTGTCACCGATACCGCGCGCATGGAAGCGGTGTTCGATAAGCCGTACATTCTGATCACGGATAAAAAGATCGGCTCGATCCAGGAGATTCTTCCAGTTCTTGAAGCCCTCGCCCAACGTGGACGCAAAGAACTGGTCATCATTGCCGAGAATGTCGAGGGTGAAGCTCTCGCAACCCTCGTCGTGAACAAACTTCGCGGAACATTTGCCACGCTTGCGATCAAAGCTCCGGCCTTTGGTGACCGCCGTAAAGATATGCTCAAGGATATCGCCATCCTTACGGGGGGACGCGTTATTTCTGAAGAAATCGGTCTCAAACTTGAGAACACGACCATTGAGGACCTCGGGACCGCCCGCAAAGTGATTGCCGACAAGGACAACTGCACGGTTATTGGAGGCAGTGGAGACAAGAAAGAAATCGAGGCTCGCATCAACCAAATCAAAGCGCAGGTCGAGACCACCAAGTCCGACTTTGACCGTGAAAAACTCCAGGAACGTCTTGCCAAACTTTCCGGAGGCGTCGCGGTCATCAAAGTTGGCGCCGCAACGGAAGTGGAACAAAAAGAAAAGCAGCACCGCGTTGAGGATGCGCTGTCAGCCACCCGAGCCGCCGCCGAAGAAGGGATCGTCCCCGGAGGAGGAACGGCCTACATCCGGACACTGAACGCGCTCGAAAAACTCAAGGGGGATACCAAGGATGAACAAATCGGCATCGACATCGTCAAAGGAGCGCTCGTTGCCCCTACGTACTGGATCGCAACGAATGGAGGCAGAGATGGTAAACAAATTGTCGAGAAGGTAAAGGCCGCCTCGGGTAACGTAGGCTTTAACGCCCTCACCGAGAAGTACGAGGACTTGGTCAAATCCATGGTGATCGACCCGAAAAAAGTCACCCGCTGCGCTCTCGAGAACGCCGCATCCGTTGCTGCCATGTTCCTCACGCTGGAAGTCGCGATCACCGAGATCCCCAAGAAAGAAGAACCCGTTCATGCGGGCGGTGGTGGAATGGGAGGAATGGATGGAATGATGTAAAAAGAAATCAAAGAAAATCGCGTGTCATGGTGAGCCCGACATGCGGTTTTTTTATATCTTCAAACCTGCCTGCCGGCAGGCATGTCCCCTGCTCCAATCCTGATCGTATCGCCCCGCTTCACCTCATGTTCCAGCATATAATCCGCCAAGTAATTTTCGAATGCATCGGTGATTGTACGACGCATTGCTCGCGCGCCGAATTCGATGCTGTATCCTCTCTCGACAATGGTCTCAAGGACAGATTCTTCCAATATGATGGTAATCCCCTTCTCTTCTTTAAACTCCCGGATGACTTCATCAAGCATGATGACCGCGATTTTCTTGGCATCAACCGGTGTCATCGGGTAATACACAATGACCTCATCAAAGCGGTTGATGAATTCCGGCGAAAAGAGTTTCTCTTTGAGAATAAAGTCGGTCAGTTGCTGCTTGAATATACTGCGACCATCCTCCGTCCCCCATTCGGGATGCGACGTGACAAAATCACGGATGAAGAGCGCCCCTGCATTACTCGTTGCAATGATAATCGTATTACGAAAATCAATCTTTACTCCTGCCGTATCGGTCAGTATCCCCTCATCAAGTATTTGCAAAAACGTATTGAGTACCTTGGGATGCGCCTTCTCAATCTCATCGAGCAGAATCAACGAAAACGGTCGATCCTGGATACGCTGTGATAGTTCTCCGATCACGCGTTCGAGTGATTGCTCAAGCGCATATTCATTCATATCCAACCGGATAAATGCCGATTCCCCGCCAAAAATCACGTCGGCAATCGTTTTGGCAGTGTGCGTTTTTCCCACTCCCGTCGGTCCGAGGAAAAGAAATGTTCCAGACGGTTTATTGCGTGTACCGATCTCCAGCCGGGCGCGCTTGAGGGCATGGACAATCATATCGGTCGCCTCTTCCTGACCCACGATACGCTTCGCGAGTTCCCCTTTTAGTTTGAGAAGCCGTTCACGTTCTCTTTCTCCGATTTCCTGGATATCCATATGGGCCTTGACCGATATCGCCTTGCGCACATCGTCCTCTCCGATAAATGTTCGACGTTCTTCCTGCGCAATGTGCCAGGCATCATTGATAATCTCCACCGCTTTTCCGGGAAATCCTCCTGCTCCAACATAACGCTTGGCCAAGTCCACCACCTGCCGAAGTGAACGGTATGTCAGGGTCAGACGACTTCGACCTTCCAATTGAAAGAGATGCTCCATCAGTACAAACATAGTTTCGTCATCGGAGGAATCATCCACCCTGACGGGCTCGAACGATCGATCGACGCTTGCATCCGCACGCACATGCTCGTGATATCCCTTCGCATCCGCAATGCCAAGGACATTGATATTAGGAGCATCGAATATCTTTATCAGTACCGCCTTGAGTTTTGGGTCACAAGTTTGGAGAAGTAATGGAACGTCATCGATGATAAGGAGTGCACGCTCCATCCCCTTGAGTTCCCCAAAAGCACGGAGCAACGCTTCATCAGGTGATGCCGTGCCCGACAAAAGCATGTCTTCCCGAAGTACTCTCAAGCGTGTATCCGATCTCCCCTGCTGTCGCTCCAGAGTACGAATCGTGAATGCGATATTCTGTGCAAGAGTACGCTTCCCTGTACCGGATTTCCCGATGAGAAGAACATTATGTTGTGCGGATCGCGCAAAGATACGAAGGGTATTTTCGATGACCTGAGTATGGATTTTCACTCCCCGATCCGCAGACCAGCGGATGGTCGGTCCGATATCCTCCGTCAATCGATCGAGCCACCCCGTGTATCCTTTCACCCAAGATCTCCCCATTGCTCCAAAACGTTTGAGCAACGTATCGGGGTGCAAAATGTTCTTGCGACGCATACGTAAACGTTCATGGAATGATTCGTATTGCACCATCTTCTTAACATCTTCACGCGAGAGATCCTGCTCATTCAGAATTTCTTCGAATACTCCTCCGGTGGAAAAAACGGCAGAGAGCAACATCGCAGGTGTCACCCGCTCTTCACCACAAAATGAACACATCTTCCTTCCTTCGGCAATCAAAGCCGGAAGATGAACCTGCCCTTCTGTTCTCCCCTGCGCCTTATCGAGCAGATTATTCACAGATAATCCCATTTCTCGTACCAAAAATGCCCCCCGGCGACTCAGCGTAAGAACCTTAAGAAGACCCAGTCCCGTCCACACGTTGACACATCCGAGTATCCGAAGTGTTTCACTGGAAAGATATTCCGCAATGTTATCGGTCGAAAGAGCAGCGCGGTCGGGTGATTCGAGAACATCCCGGATAAACTCTTCCAGAATTCCCATTGCCGTGAGAATGACAGTCGCATACACGATAAGAGGAATAGCATCGCCGCTCCGTGAAAAAACAATGACAAACGGTGTCCCGATTGCCAGATATGCGATCATCGATATTGGTGACAAAAAAATACGGCGCACCCACCTCGCTGCATATACTCTCGTCGCCGCGCAATCACAAATAGGAACAACCATCTACGACAATAGGGAACGTGTAAGAAATGTCACCGCAATAACGGCGAGAGCCGGATATGCAAACCATGCCACACTCAAAAAAACAAATCCCGCGAGCAAAAGAACTTCGATAACGACACCGGTGATCAGCGCGATCATCCGAACGATCATGCCGACCACACGGGATGTTATATTGAGCACAACCCGCTGACCCCACTGCGAGAGATCAAAACCGGATTTCTTTTTGACATCGGTAATATTCTTCCAGGGTGCAAAAAGTGTCTTCAGTAAAAAAATAAATGAAAATATCTCTGCAAAAGCGGTTGTATAATCCCAGTAACGCTGGAAGATCCGGACGGGTTTTTCGCCGATGTACCATGAGACAAATCCCCAAAGAGTTGTCCATAGTAATGCATATCGGTCAACGAAGGTTGTTTGTTGCATAGAGAATCTCATGATTATAGCACAAAAAAGGCTAGAATGGGAGCATGGCTCCATTCATTGTCCTCGAAGGACCCGACGGGAGCGGGACGACGCTCCACTCAGGGCTCCTTGCTTCAACTCTCCGTTCTCAGGGGAAAAATATCGTCCTCACCGCAGAACCGACCGACGGACCGATTGGGAAGTTTATTCGCATACAACTCAAGGGAGAACATACCCCTCTCCCTCCCGATGCCCTCCAGCTCCTCTTCACTGCGGATCGCGCAATGCATCAAACGTTCATCCGCGATGCTCTTCATCAGAACACCGTTGTCATCTCCGACCGCTACTCCCATTCCACCATTGCATACGGTGAAGCACTCGGATGTGACAGAGATTGGCTCAAAAATACGAACAACAAATTTATTCAACCTGACTGTACGATTTTCCTCCTCCCGCCACTTTCTGTATGCCTTGAACGCGTCGCACGGCGGGAGAATAAAGATTCTCTCGAAGCGACCGATCTCCAACAAAAGGTATACGCGGCGTACGAACGTCTCGCGAAGGAAGATCCTTCCATCCACGTTGTGGATACATCAGGAAATAAGAATGAGGTGTCAAAAAAGATTCTTGAGATTGTTTCCAAAAATCTTTAATACACATTTCCTCCTGTGCATTCGGTCTCTTTTTACGATTGCGTCAGGAGGGTAAGGGGTTGTAAGGGGGAAAGGGAACCGGACAAGGTTCCCTATCCCCCTTACGAAAAAATCGAAGGAACATCTGCTATCATTCTCCCATGTCTGCAACAATTCTTGATGGCAACAAAGCCGCTGAAGCTCTTTTAGAATCTCTCAAGCCATCGATCAAAAAGCTGAAACCCAAGCTGGTGATTGTCCAGATCGGGAAGGAAGCGGCATCCATGAGTTATATCAAAAAAAAGATCGAGACCTGTGCAAAGATCGGACTCGAGGCAGAGCACCGGGAGCTCCCGTTTGAAACACCAATCGACAAACTCTTCCAAACCATTGAAGACCTCAATCGCGATCCCAAGACAACGGGATTCATCATCCAACTCCCCCTTCCCCCCCACCTTCGTCAAGCAACTCCTCTTGTGTTCCGCGCCATCGATCCGCGCAAAGACGTGGACGGATTCACGGCCTACAATCTCGGAAAAATATTTCTCTCGACCGAATTCGAAACTCTCCCTCCCGCCACCCCCGCCGGGATCATCGCCCTCCTTGAATATTATAAAATCCCGATTGCGGGCAAACACGCGGTAATCGTCGGACGGAGCAATATTGTAGGAAAACCGTTGGCGATTATGCTGCTGAACAGAGATGCAACGGTAACCGTATGTCATAGCAAGACATCAGACTTGAGACAAAAGACTTTAGATGCCGATCTTCTCGTCGCAGCAGTGGGGATCCCAAAATTTGTCACCAACGATATGGTGAAAAAGGGTGCAGTGGTCATCGACGTAGGTGTCAACCGAACCGAGACAGAAAAAATTGTCGGGGACACCGATTTTGATGCCATAAAAGAAATCGCCTCCGCGATCACTCCCGTACCCGGCGGCGTCGGACCCATGACCGTCGCCAGCTTGATTCGGAATGTCGTGAGGGCGAAGGAGCAACAAAAAAATACCTAATCTTCATTTTTCATTTTACATTTTGCATTTTACATTCCTCTATGCCCTCCCACTTCCCTCCCGATCTTCCCGAAGACCTTCTACAAGAGGCTACGAACTTAGGCATTCTCCCCGAGGACTGCGAAGAGCATTTCATCCGAGGGACCGGACCCGGAGGACAAAAGAAGAATAAAACGAGCTCGTGCGTGGAACTTACCCACACGCCAACAGGAATAAATTTGCGGGTACAAAAAAATCGCGAACAACATAAAAACCGCATTCTGGCCTACAAAATGCTGATCAAAAAAATTGAACAAATAAAGAAGACCGCCGATGAGAATATTGCGAGAACGGCGCACCGCGAGCGCCAATCCCGACGCCTGCGTCGGGGGGGAGCCAAAGAAAAAACACTTCGTCAAAAAAAAGCGCGCGGCTCCATTAAAGATGCCCGCTCCTCCGCATGGCATAAGAGCCTGGAAGAGTGATATACTTCCCCTACCCGTGTGTGGCATCCTTGCGGTCACCGGCCCAAAGAATGCGATTCATGATCTCTATGACGGTCTTATTCTCCTGCAGCATCGGGGACAGGATGCCGCCGGGATCATCACGTATAACAGCCAGTTCCATCTCAAAAAAGGGAACGGCCTCGTCCGTGAAGTCTTCCACATCAAATCTCTCCTGCGCCTGAAAGGGAACATGGGCATCGGGCATGTCCGCTACCCTACCGCCGGATGCAATAGTGAATTCGAGGCGCAACCGTTTTTCGTGAATACCCCCTTTGGGATCGCCCTCGCCCACAATGGTAATTTGACCAATGCCGAAGAACTTCGGAGTCGCCTCGTGAGCGATCACTACCGCCACCTCAACACAGACTCGGATTCGGAAGTACTTTTGAATATCCTTGCTGTCGCACTGGAAAAAACTCACCCCAAACGTATTACACCCGACCATATCTTCAAAGCGGTGACGAGCGTGATGAAAACCTGCACGGGAGCGTATTCGGTTGTCGCGCTCATCGGCGGCGGCGGTATCCTCGCCTTTCGCGATCCCCACGGCATCCGTCCCCTGCAGCTTGGAAAACGTCACCATGGAAAAGAAATACACTATGTCGTTTCCTCCGAGAACACCGCCATGGCCGCTCTCGATTTTTCATTCATTCGTGACATCAACCCCGGCGAAGCGATCTTCATCGATACAAAGGGGAGGCTTTTTAGTCACGAATGCCAACGCGCGAATTTTTCCCCCTGTCTTTTTGAATGGGTCTATCTCGCCGCACCCGATTCGACTCTCGACAAGGTGTCGGTTTACAAAGCGCGCATCCGGATGGGGGAAGCTCTCGCCAAAAAAATTCGCAGTGCCAATCTTACGATTGATTCCATTATCCCCATTCCCGACACTGGCCGCGCCATGGCAACGGGGCTCGCGGACAAACTCGGTATCCGCTACCGCGAAGGGTTTATCAAAAACCGTTACATCGCCCGGACATTCATCATGCCAGGGCAACCGCTTCGCAAACGAAGTCTCCGTTTCAAGCTCCATCCCATCGAACTCGAATTTAAAGGGAACAATGTTCTTTTGGTCGATGATTCGATTGTCCGTGGAAATACGAGTAAAAAAATTGTACAAATTGCGCGTTTAGCCGGAGCCAAAAAAGTATATTTTGCTTCTGCTTCTCCTCCTATTATCAGCCCCGATGTCTATGGGATTGATATGCCAACCTTCGATGAGCTGATCGGCGCCAAAAAAAGTATCGAAGAAATACGGAAATTCATCGGTGCGGACGCGCTCTTCTACGGCGATCTTGAAGACGTGCGGGATGCTGTGCGCTATGGGAACCCCGCCATCAAATGCTTTAGTGACGGATACTTTTCCGGCACTTACGCAACCCCCGAGGTCACTCCCGCCCTCCTTCGGCGTATGGGAAAAATCCGAAAAGAAACACGGGAGTCCTATGAGGACGAAGGACAAAATCTCATTATCATCTAAATCATGCGCATACTCTTGATGACGTCCTCTGCCCGTGGTCACGCCATTGCCGATGCCCTCAAACACAGTCCGCAACATCCAGATATTGTTTCCATTGCCACAACCGCCAATCCCGGGATAAAAGAACTCGCCGAGGAGCAATTTATTGAACGCAGTCTTACCAATCTTGATCGGCTTCTTTTAATAGCAAAACGCACCAAACCTAATCTCGCAATCATCGGACCCGAAGACCCGATCGCCGCAGGGATCGCTGATCTCCTTGAAGAAAACGGTATTCCCACCGTTGCACCGAAAAAAATGCTTGCTCGGCTCGAATCCAGCAAAGGATTCGCCCGTGATCTCCTCCAAAAATACGATATAGATTGCTCACCAAAATTTAAAGTTTTTACGAAAGAGAACAGCAAAATTTTGAACAATTTTATAGAACAAGAATTATGGGGAGAGTACGTCGTCAAATATGATGCTTTGAAGGGTGGTAAGGGGGTAAAAGTATCCGGAGAGCATCTTGCGACCACCAGAGAAGGCATAACCTACGCCCTGCGATGTATCGAGGAATGCGGACAGGTTGTCGTGGAAGAAAAACTCACCGGATGTGAATTTAGTTTGATGTCGTTTGTCGATGGCTCGCATGTTATCCACTGCCCTCTCGTGCAAGACCACAAGCGCGCATACGACAAAGATACGGGGCCAAACACCGGCGGTATGGGAACATACTCGGATGCGAATCATTCCCTGCCTTTTTTGAAAATCGCAGACGTGGAACGGGCGAAGGAAATTCAGCGCTTGACCGTGGAGGCATTGCAACATGAATTCAACCCTCACCCTAACCCTCTCCCTTTAAAGGGAGAGGGAATATGTTATAAGGGAATTCTCTATGGAGGGTATATGGCGACGCGGGATGGCATAAAACTTATCGAATTCAATTGCCGCTTTGGTGATCCGGAAGCGCTGAATATTCTCTCCATTCTGGACTCAGATTTTGTCGCGATCTGTCAGGGGATCTTGAGCGGAGAACTTACGGAGGAAATGGTCCGATTCGCAAAAAAAGCGACTGTTTGTAAATATATCGTTCCGGAAAGTTATCCGGATAAAAAAGAACAGCTTGGAAAAGAAGTGCGATTTCCAAATATAAAAAGAGAGTCCCGCATGTATTACGGAGACATTTCTCAAGACCCTGATGGAACACTGCGGCTTGGCACCTCGCGAACAGTAGGAATCGTCGGCATTGGCAAAACGATCTCCGAAGCGGAGTCCATCGCACAGAAATTATGCGAACAAGTGCAAGGCCCTGTTCGATTTCGCTCGGACATCGGCACCCACGCACTCATTCAAAAAAGGATCGATCTTATGCGGCGCCTCCGTTCCGCGCTATGATTGCTCCTATGAAACGGGACCTCACCGGTATCCTCATCCCATTCGTATATTTTATCGCGGGAGCCGTCTCTCTCGCGGGGGTAGCGACAACGTTTTACTTTAAAGAAGACTTGGGTCTCACGATCCCCCAAACATCGATTCTCGGATCGATCGCCCTCATCCCGTGGAGCATCAAACCGCTCTATGGATTCTTCTCCGATCGGACTCCCGTTTTTGGCCTTCGCCGCAAACCCTATCTTATCTTCGCAGGATTACTCGGGTCTGCGGGGTACTTCTCCATGGCAACGTGGGTGCAAAATTTTTGGGGAGCATTCGGGGCAGTGTTCATCTCCGGCATGGGATTCGCCCTTGCGGATGTCATCGTAGACGGGATCGTCGCCGAGCGTAGTCCCACCCAACGTAAAGCCGGACAATTGCAAAGTATTTGTCGTGCCGCACTCCTTACAGGCGCACTGATCGTCGCATACCTTTCTGGGATCCTGGTCGAACTGATCGGCGCCCGGAATGTGTTCTTCATCACCGGCACCCTTCCCCTCCTTACCTGCATCATGGCGCTCCTGATCAAAGAAACGCCGGGACTTTTGTCAACATTTTCTCTCCGGGAGACATGGCAGAGCATCCGATCCGCGCTCTCACCCGGACTCCTCTGGGCCGCTCTCTTCCTCTTCGTTTGGCGCTCTACCCCTTCGAGTGGGGGCGCATTCTCATACTTTTTGATTGATGAACTCCACTTTGAGCCGGAGTTCTTTGGACGATTGAGCGTGATCTCCCATGTCATGGGCATCGTCGGCGTACTGGTCTTCCGAAAATTCCTTCTGTCCGTGCCGCTCCGCGTACTCTTCTTTTGGATCATGATTGCAAGTGTCATCTTGAGTCTCCCCACACTCGGTCTCATTTATGGGTGGTATAACGTCCTTGGGGTCAGCCCAAAACTATTTGCGATGGCCGATACGTTGATCTCCGCCCCGCTCTCCGAAATCGGCTTTCTTCCGCTCATGGTCCTCATCGCACGGATCTGTCCCAAAGGAGTGGAAGCCACAATGTTCGCACTCCTTGCCAGCCTCGCCAATATCGGCCTTGCGATATCGGATCTTGGAGGAGGTCTCCTCTCCGTCGCATTTGACATTCATCAGGCGTCCGAAGGGGTTGCCGCAAATTACATTCACCTCGATAAGGTTATGTGGATTGCGATCTTAAGTAGCCTCCTGCCTCTCCCGCTCCTTCAATTTTTACCCGAGACAAGGGTAAGGGATGAAATTGATCCACCGGATGTCAGTCCATCTGGTGAAGGGATACTTTTACGAACGGCGGATAGAGGAAAGACAGAAGTTTCATAAAAACCAAAGATACATTCTTTTATAATCCTTCGAGGCATTGCTCCATGTCATGCTGAGGTGCGAGGCCTTTGGCCGAGCCTCGAAGCATCATAAAAAACGCAATGCACCTCAGGATGACATGTGTGTGTATGTTTTATTCTTTAATACTTTCCAATCGTTGTTCAACATCCCACTTCTTAAGACTTTGCAGTATCCCTTCCAAATCTCCCTCTAACATCCCCGGGAGATTACTAAAGTTCTGGTTGATGCGATGATCCGTCACCCGATCTTGAGGGAAGTTGTACGTACGGATCTTCTCAGACCGATCCCCTGACCCGATCTGTCCCGACCGCAGATCTCCCCGCTCCTTGGCGAGTCTCTCCTGCTCCGCCGCATAGAGACGACTCCGAAGCATCGCAAGAGCATTCTGACGATTTTGGAGTTGGGATCGCTCGGTTTGGCATGCGACAATAACCCCTGTCGGGATATGGGTAAGACGCACGGCCGTTTCCACCTTGTTCACATTCTGCCCGCCGGCGCCACCACTGCGAAACGTATCGACCTTAAGATCCTCGGGGCGAATAACAATATCCACCTCCTCCGCCTCGGGAAGAACAGCAACTGTTGCTGTCGAAGTATGAACACGCCCTTTTGCTTCCGTCTCGGGGATACGCTGGACACGATGTACGCCCGATTCGAACTTAAAAATCCCGTATACCCCATCACCGGAGATCTTCGCCGTTGCATTTTTTATTCCCCCGGCATCGCCATGGGATGTATCGAATAGTTCTGTTTTCCAACTCTTCCGCTCCGCATATCGCAGATACATCCGGAGGAGCTCCGCCGCAAAGAGCGCCGCCTCCTCTCCTCCCGCTCCCGCCCGCACTTCGAGAATAACGTTGCGATCGTCATTGGGATCCAAAGGGACCAGAAATCGCCGCATATCCCCCTCGAGGATACCTATACGCTGACGCGCGATCTCCGCTTCTTCCTCCGCAAGTACTTTTAATTCGGGATCGTCCTCTACCTCACCTACCGACCGAACAACGGACTCACAATGATCGTACTCTTTTAAACAACGGACGACGGGCTCAAGTTCTTTAAGTCGCTTCCCGATACGCGCAACCTCCTTATGATCCGCAATGACATGCGAATCTTGCAGTTTCTTTTGGAGGTCATCATATTCTTTAGCCAATGAACGGAGCTTTTCAATCATGGCCACATTCCGAACATCTCTCCTCCCATCCATACCGCTCCTTTTTGCAATGCTCACAAATCTTCTTTAACTCCTTCCCACACCCCCCACAAAATTTTGCACTTAAATGTAAGGGATAACTACACGAAGGGCATCCCCCATGGCGGATCCGCCGTTTTCCGTATCGCGCGGGATCCATAACCCACCGGAAGATGAGGATCGTCAGCCCTCCAAGAATCAACACCGCAAGCGCCATAAAAAGGTAATACCCAATCACCCGAGTAAAGAGTGTCGCACGGAGCAGTTCCCATAATCGCTCTAACAGTTCCTTCGGGATCCAACTCCACAGCAGAACACAGACCGATTGGAGTGCGAGAATACTTGCGGCAATAAAGCACGGCAATGCAGCAATGAGCCATGCAGAATTTTTCCGTTCGGACGCCGAGTACCAAAAGAGCGAAAGAAGAAAAAATGGAATCCAAAAGAGAGCTTCCCACGCAAAGACATTGGCCTGACGCTTCTTCACTTTCCATTCGTACGCGCGCAGTACAGGCTTCTCGGCGTCGCGCGCACGGTCAGAAAGCTCTTTATACAAAACCTCCTTCTCGGTAAGTGTACGCTTGGACTGGGCAAGATCTGCTTCGAGTTCGGTTATGCTCCCCCGGATGATCTCTTCACCTCCATAAAACGACACAGGCTCACGGGCAATTTTTTCCAGCAATCGCGAATCATATTCCCCCCGCCGCTGTGAAAGGCTCCGTTCCAGTACACCGATCCGTTCATGGAGCGGCCACCACTCCTCCTGTTCAAATGTGCGAAGTTCCTTTACTTCTGGAATATTCTCCAAGAGAGGATATTCGATCCACGGGATCCCGTCACTCAAATCCTGAAATGCCCGCTCACCAAGAAGCAAAAGCACACCGGTCATAAAAACCATCAGAACCTTGATGCCGAAAGGGTAGGAGAGATCATCACGCGTGCCCTGCGCTTGTCTCGAAAAGAACTTGCGGAGAAATGTACACATGGGACAAGTGTATCAAAAAACCATTCATCACGCGTATGATATCGATCAATGAAAAGAAAAGGTCAGTCACTCGCCATCCCGGAGGATATCTGGATCCGCTCTGCGCGCATCTTTATCGGACTCTTTTTCGTTGGGCTCGGCCTCTATAAGCTCTATAACTACTTCCTCATCGGCGATCTTTCTCTTAAAGATCACTTCCAGTTCTGGCTGGACAGCGGTTATCCCCCCGCATGGTATGCCGAATTTTTACGATGGGGACAAGGTCATCATAAACTCCTCGCTGCAGGGGTTGTCGCCGGACAATTCATCCCCGGTGCTTTTATCGCCCTCAACTGGCATGTCCGACCCGCGGCAGTCATCATCCTCTTCCTCCAGATCAATGTGGGTCTTGGCGTACTTAAAGACACTGGTTTTAATGATGTCGTCGGTATTTCTCTTTGGGCGGCTCTTTTTTATATCCTGGCTCCCAGAAAGCTCGGTCAATGGGAAACATCATTCTGGAGATTGATGACCCTCTTCCTCATTGTGCTGGCGATTCTCCACCTCTATAACCGTTACAATGCGGGTGACCCGTGGGTCAGTTCGGTCGCCTGGCATCGCATACACCTTGAGAAGGAGATCATGTCAATCACCCCATTCTGGAAAAACATGGTGCTTGCGATCTCCGCTACTTCTTTTGGATCATTTTTGATTGCGGCAAAGTGGTGGGTGGATGTCTTTTTCACCGGCGTCCTTATTACGCGATGGCGGTTGTATGGAGCTCTGTGGCTCACGGTCTCCATGGTCCTCCAATACTGGACCTGGCTCCTCGGAGCAGGCCCCCATGCAGTCCTCTGGGTTCTTGTCCTCTTTGCATGGATGACACACGAAGAATATATGATAAAGCACGATCGGTATATTCCCCTGTTGCCCTGGAAACTTAAATATTCCCAAAATCCCAAACATCATGTCCGTACCTTCTTCGGCCTAACCACTCTCACTATTCTCACCACCATGATGTTTCCCCCATTATTTGGACTCCAGGGAACCCTCCAATGGGGAGGGGTCTACACGGACTTTTGGTGTAATGCGACGGTTGTCGGAGCGGTAATCCCCGATCCCGAACAGATCCCGGAAGGAGTTTCCCGGGAGTATTTGCGATCTTCGATGGATCGCACCGTCTGGTATGGCCCAATGCATAGCCCCGAGACCTGCCTCGCATGGTCACGGAGTTGGTGTGGAACCCTTCGCCCGGCGAATTACATTGTTCAATCGGCGTTCGCGTATCGCAGAGGCGCCTATCTTGCCGGTAAAGCCAACCTGTGCCTCCTTCCACCGGATGGAACGGAGAAATGGTTCAAACAATAAAGATGTATATACTTGACTTAGTTTGCGCATCCTTATTGCTATGTCCGGCGGCATCGACTCCTCCGTTGTTGCTCACCTCCTCAAAGAGCAGGGTCACGATATTATCGGCGTCCGATTTACCCTCTGGACCGATCCCCTCGCTCCGCCTCTCGCAGAAATCCTCCCGAGCAAATGTTGCAATGCCCAAAATATCTCCCGCGCTGATCGAGTAGCTAAAAGACTTGGCATCCCTCTCCATATCCTTGATCTTGAAGAAGAATTTAAAAGAGAGGTTGTGGATCCATTTTTGAATGGACATCGAAAAGGTGTAAATCCAAATCCTTGTATCGGGTGTAACCGAACAATCAAGTTTGGGAGATTACTGGAATTTGCGGATGAACTTGGGTGTGAAAAGTTGGCTACCGGCCATTATGCCCAAATTCTCCCCTCCCCCTCGGGGGGAGGGTTAGAGCCTGTCCTGAGCCTGACGAAGGAGAGAGGAGGTAAAAAATTCCATCTCCTCGAAGCCCTCGATACATCCAAAGACCAAAGTTACTTTCTCTATGGATTAACGCAAAAACAACTCTCCCGCGTCCTCTTTCCTCTCGGGAACTTGCTCAAATCCGAGGTCTATGCATTAGCAGATTACTTTGGCATCCCCTACGAACACGCAAGTTACCGCGAGAGTCAGGATTTATGCTTTTTCCCCGAAAAAACACCCAGAGCCTTCCTCAAACGCCACTTAAGCAATGCACTCAAACCTGGCCCCATTGTTTGCAAAAGCGATGGGAAAAAAATTGGCACCCATCAAGGAGTTTTGCTCTATGCAATAGGTCAAAGACGATTAGGAGTTGGCGGACAGCGGATCCCGCTCGAAGTAGTACAAAAAAATTATTCATCAAACAAACTTATTGTTGATATAAAGGGCAAAACTCAAATTAAAGAACTAAAAATTAATTCAATAAGATGGGTTGGTTCTCCTCTTCCCTCCAAACTTTGTCATCCTCTCAAGGCACGGACCCATTCTATGGGTCAAAAATATGAGGGAAAATTGGAATATCGAAACGATAAGGGGATCTTTACTTTTGCTTCTTTGATCCCCCCACAATCCCCGGGGCAACACCTTGTCCTCTATCGAGGAGAAGAGATTGTGGGGGGAGGAGTAATAACCTAAGTATTCAAAAACCTCCTTTTCTGCTATACTATCTCGATCCCATGCGCTTCTCTCGACATCACGCATTCTACGATACCGAGGGGAATATCATCCTTCCCGACTCCTCTCCATCCCCGACACCCTCTTCTCAAAATGTTATTGCGAAAAGAACGCTACGGGAATTTTGCACTCAATATCTTTCTCTCATTCCAGAAGCCTGCTCTTCGTGGAAGAATATTCGTAAAGAATTCCACAATGGTCTAAAGACCACGTGGGCGTTTTTGTGGCAACCGGTGTGGATCCCGGGACGAAATTTTATGCCCAAACAAATGAGCCGCTGCACGCTCTTTATGCTGGATGTTCTACGCTTTGGATCAACATTCGCGGTGATCTTCCTCTCGATCTTTGTGTCACTTAACTTTGAGAGTTTTTGGGAAATCGCCCAGAAAAAAATCGATCCCTTCCAGTCCATCGTCGATAAATCCACCGCGGCAAATATTGAGGAAACCTTGCGCGACAAACTCAAACTTGTTCCCTCGCTTTCCATTGCCGGGAGGATGGAGGGGAATATTTTAAGTTTTCTCCCTCCCGTCGGCCCTCCGGATGATCGCTTAATCATCCCCGCCCTCAATCTCAACGTCCCGATCGTGATCCCCTCAAATGCCTCTCTCCTTGTCGAAGATTGGGATCAATTGGAAATCGATATTCAGAAGGCTCTCGAAGATGGCGTCGTCCATTACCCGGGGACTGCCCGCCCCGGTCAGGCCGGAAACTTTTTCCTTACGGGCCATAGTTCGTACTATCCATGGGCAACAGGTGCCTTCAAATCTGTTTTTGCCCGCCTCCCCGAGCTTACCGTCGGAGATGAGTACTGGGTGTACTACGGCGGCGATCGTCATCGGTACATTATCCGCGAAAAGAACGAGGTTCGTCCCTCAATGGTTTCTGTTTTGGATCAGCCGACGGATAAACGTCTCAGTACCCTTATGACCTGCACCCCTGTAGGAACAACACTAAGGCGTCTTGTTCTCAAGGCTCAAGAACTTGATCCAATCTCCGGCCTTCTTCTCGACATCGGCGACCGTGCTCTGCAGAACGAGAGTCTCCCGCTTGTCCAACCGCAGATGCTGCCGATTTAATTGGCTGCGCCACGTAGCCCGAAGGGCTTTACGTGGTGCCGCTGGCAGGAGTTGAACCTACACGCCCAGTTACAGGCAAGGGATTTTAAGTCCCTCGTGTCTACCATTCCACCACAGCGGCGACGAGACCCTATGATTATACAACCTCAATACCTACTCATCATTAGCAGGGCATCTTCATAAAAGTTAAAAAATATGTTAAAATAATAAGAAACACATGCTTCACCTCCAGCCCTATTGGCCATTCATCCAAACCGAATCCGCCTATGCGCGGGGAGTAACGATCGGATGGATCGCCCTCGTTATCGGAGTTCTGGCCGGTGCGACATTCTCCGCATTTGCCAAACAATTGGGAAGCGCTCTCTCGCCGCTATCGATCCTCTTTGTCGGCGAGACGATGATGCTCCTCTTTACGCTCTTTTCGTTTGGCACGATCCGACTGGTGGAAGAGTCCCGTCGTCTTACGCATGCGCAAATCATCCCCCTCCTCATGATCGGACTCCTCGCGACCCTCGGTCTCACCCTGATCTTTACGGGTATGCATTCCACATCGGCCACCAATGCGGAACTCTTTGGTCGGGCCGAAACGGTCTTCCTCATCGTCCTCGCCATCTTCATTCTCCATGAACGACTGACCCAACTCCATGTTGTGGGAGGCTTTCTTATCCTTCTTGGGATTACCGTAGTTTCGTTCCGTGGATTTACCGAAGTCATCTCCCTTAGAACGGGGGATCTCCTTATCATGTGGGGGGCGCTCTGCTTTGCAACAGTCAGCATCATCTTGAAAAAATATCTCGCAAACGTGCCGCCCGAACTTATCCTCTTTACAAGGTCCGCCATAGCCATATTGACCTTCTTTCTCTTCTCCCCTTTTATCGAACAGCGATTTATCGAAGAGATCCGCCTCCTCCCTCTCCATCTGTTCCCCCCGCTCCTCGGATTTGGTTTTCTCTCAAGATTCATCGCCACTCTCGGTATCTACCAGGCCATCGAACGTCTCCCCATTACCACTATTTCGTTCTTTACGCCCGTTTCGATGGTCCTTGCCGTTATTTTTGCGCATTTTTATCTTGGAGAACCGTTGCTCCCGTATCACTTTGCCGGAGGAGGATTGATCCTCTGCGGGATCTTCCTCACCCGAACCAACGGTGTCCACACGACCGAGGAGCAGGTGGTCGTCATCACCAAACAGCACCACCGTCATCATTTCTAAATGTCATGGTGAGAGAAGTTGTAGTACCCTACTCATGATCTTTGCCGTCTCCGCCCGATTGATCGGGTCATTCGGCCGAAAGGTTCCTTTGAGATTCCCCTGTCCATCCGTATCCCCATGCACAAGATCCAAACGTGTCGCCACCGCAATAGCATGCGCATACGGATGCGATCCTCGAACATCGAGGTACTCCGGTACCATATCTCCGATAGGTATCCGTAACGCTTCCAGAACCGTCTGGAGGACGGCACCGCGAGTCGCCGGCGAATACACGTTCAATTGTGTGCCGATGACCGAAATATTCTGATCTTCCGCGGCTTTCACATACTGATCCGCCCATCCGCGTCGTGCCGAGGTATTCTTCGGCATCCCCGGGACATTCGTCACGTCATTCCCAGCGGCTTCCATCGCCATTTTCAGGATCTCGGCATAGGTGACATTGCTGCCCGGTCGGAACTCTCCAAGGAAGTTCCCTGCGGCATCTTTATATCCCGAGGCCACCCCTGATTCAATCACCGCCGATACAAACGGCGCATACCATTCCCGTACCGGGACATCGAGGTACACAACCGCTACTCCTCCCACTACCGTCTGGAGGTTCCCATTTCTATTCGGAAGGATCGGCCCCGAGACCGCTTGATCTTCAAGACGGTCCTGACGACGATCCTCGGTATTCTCTGACGGGACTCCTTTTGCTTCCTGAAGC
The DNA here is from genome assembly GCA_016196225.1 of Candidatus Peregrinibacteria bacterium. GTDB lineage: Bacteria > Patescibacteriota > Gracilibacteria > Peribacterales > Peribacteraceae > JACPXZ01. The sequence goes on along the minus strand of JACPXZ010000002.1, from coordinate 1,191 downwards.
TCTTTCTTCGCAGCAGCAGTCAGAACCGAGAGCCAACCTTGTCGTTGATTTGCCGTCCCAGGCTGCCTCGGCCCAACAGGGCCTTTCCCACCACCTCCCCCACCTCCCCCACCTCCTCCTCCACCGCCCCCTCCCCCCCCTCCACCGCCACTCGTCGCAACCGGCGAAAGGAGCGCGCTATCCGAAATACTAAAGCCATCTTGCGCATCGGTATACGTGATATTAATCGTCGTATCCACCGTTGTCTGGAGTGTTCCGTCACCGGTCACAATCGTTGCCTTTTCTGTTAGTATCGTATCCCGAAAAATACCCGACGTAGTATTCGTCTCCTGGAGCGTCAATGTCTCCGAGTCCCCCGCCGCAGTCGTCACGGTAATGGAGATCGTGTCGCGAGTGGTTCCGTTGATATTTTCATCCTGATCGCGCAGGGTAAAGTACGCGATCTCTCCCGTCTTTACTTCGATAATGGGCGCAAACGCACTGTCTGCGACGGCCAATGCCGACCCGGTAGAAACAATCGCTCCCGTCCCTTCTGTGATCGTGGCATAATTGATGATCGTTCCTCCCGTCGCAAAGAGCTTTAGTCCCCCCTCCAACGCAAAGACCGATCCCGTATTCACCTGAAAGGTCTTCCCCACATGGAAATGTCGCAAAATCGTCGCGCCGCTATTGGAACCGATGGTTAGTGCTCGAATCACCGCACCATTGGTCGTCACGGTTTCTTCCCCACGGAGGGTCGTCCGGTTGTTGGTTACTTTTTGATCAATACCCTCAAGGATAATCGTCGCCCCCGAGAGCATCAGTCCGCCATTGGCACCAAGATCCATTCCGGATCCAAAGGTAACTTCCCCTGTTGCCGTGAGTGTTGCGGTCCCGGCATTGGCGATGATGAGACCTCCCGAAATAATAAGAGTCTTTCCTCCCATATTAACGTCTCCACGGGTGATCGTCACCGTCCCGCTCGCCGTAAAGGCGTTCTTCATGATAACCTGATCATCGCCAACGAGAATGGGCACAAGATTGAAGGTGACATTATTGAGTTCATTCCCCGCCATGCCGACGACCTGCGCCCCGTTATCCACAAATGTCCACGTTCCACCGGTCGCGGTCACGATCCCGCTTGCTCCCACATTGATCGTCCCGGAGGCGGTGACATTGCTGTCCGAGGTGAGGGAGGCCTGAGCGTTATTG
>JACPXZ010000006.1 GCA_016196225.1 Candidatus Peregrinibacteria bacterium | reverse complement strand
GTTGCCCCCCGAAGCTTCAACGGAGCGTAGGGGGGCTTTAATTATAAAATAAATACTGCTGCTTCGGTTGGCAGGCCACCACCGCACCGCATTTTTGCGAACGCTCCGCTCCGGAGAAGCTGAAACCGCTCACAATCAGGGGAGCGATGGATAACGGACGGGAATGGCGCGCCACAGGGGGGTGAAGGGGAAGCCCTGCTTTTGGCGTCGACGAACCAGACCCGAATCCTTGGAGGGTCTTATAGAGGAGACCGCAGGGCGGGCGGAGTAAGTTCTGGCGCGCCGGCATTTTTGTGCCACCTTTGTTGCCGGACAAAGGTGACAATTTCCTATCTTCTTTTCCTCCTAATCCATGCCATCCCCGCTGCCGCCCCTCCCGCCATTACGACTAGTATGGCCGGACCCGTATCACCAACGGGAGAATGCAGTGGAGCCGTCATCATTGATGCGGTCCATGGCGACAAAGGAATGGGTCGACCCACGCTATCCACCGCTTGCGGCGCACCTGTCGGCCACGGGAGCCCCCCGATCCCCGAAGGCATTTGTGGAAACTCCGGCAAATCCGGGAACATGGGGAATCCCGCCCCACCCCCCATCATCGCAACTGGCATGGCAATACGACAGACATCGTTGCATCCGTCTCCTCCAAATAAGTTCCCGTCATCACACTCTTCATCCGTATCCAGGAGCCCATCGCCACATCGGGATAGTTTGCACGTGGTCCGACAGGCGGCATCAGGACGATCCGAATTTTCTTTGCCTCGATCACATTCTTCTCCGGGATCACGTTTGCCATCCCCGCAACTCCGTGATGCAATCTTGCACTGCTGCGTGCAACGATATGGAAGCGCGGCATCATGCAGCAGAGGTTCGCATTCCTCTCCAAGAAGTTCCTGGATGACCCCGTCTCCGCAAATCCCGATCTCGAGCTGGCACCTGGCACTGCATCCATCAAAATCACGGATATTCCCATCATCACATTCCTCACTCTCTTCTAAAAATCCATCGCCGCATCCCGAGCTCTCCTGAAAACTCCCTCCGAAGTCTCCCCCAATTCCGCGCATACTGCTAAGCGGAATCACCGTTCCCGGTATCACCACAGGTGTAAATATCGGTGCGGGAATGGGAGGAGTGATGGTGGGTTTTACCATTGGTGTAGGAATGGGAGGAGTGATGGTGGGTTTTACCATTGGTGTAGGAATGGGAGTCACTGTGGGTGTCGTTAGAATTACTGAGGGGGTGACCGTTGGTGTGGTCGTGGGTCGAGCAGGAGGAGTGATCGTAACGATCGTCGTCACCCGCGACGAAGAAGTCTGTTCCCCTTTGGTACAGGTCATCTCAACATCAACATTAGAAAAAATGTAGTAACGCCGTCCCCGCTTAAACTGAAAAAGCGTATCGACAGATGTATCGGTTCCAAACCCCCACCGTTCACTGGGCCAACGGGTAGGATCCGGCTGCTCGACAAACTTTTCCGGCCCAAACCCCGGCGTGTATTCATACACTCGCAGTCCCTCTCCTTTTGTTCCTAAATCTTGCGGTCCTGCCCATGAATAAGGATCAATGGGATCCTTCAGAGGGCAAGTAATAATCCCGTGAATCCCCGCTGTAAGAGTCTTCTTATCCCCATGATTGATTTGTCGCCAAATGAGTGCACGCTTTTCGCCACCTTTAACCGGAATAATCTCCGCAAGGAACGAGTTCCAAGCCAATGCATGCATCGTCAGAGGCATCACAAGCGTGAGAATGGCAATTGCAATCCGGAAGGGCATGCCCCTTCATTATATTATCGCCTTGCAAAAAAAAACAATCCCTCTTATCCTCTTCATCCATCATGGCTATCCATGCGCACAAACACGGCGACGAGAGCAGCGACCGACTCCTCCATCGGTGGAAAAAGCAAGTCCAAGACACCGGACTCCTCAAACGCCTCCGTATCCGCTCCTCGTACATCCACAAACCAAACAAGCGCGCCGTCCGCATTCGCGCCCTCAAGCGCGAGGAATTCCGTGCCAGTAATAAGAAGAAACAATTCTATTCCAACATGTAGCTTCAATATGCCTCTCAATCCACGTTTATCAGAATATACTGACGACCCCCTCTATCACTTTGGTCTTAACAAGGATATGCATCTGGTCGAGAGCGTTGATCTCAATGAGAAAACACTCCCCGAACTCTTTGGAGATACCCGCATTGTCTGCATGGGGGGCAGTCCCTTACGTGCCGAGCGGTTCGCCAAGCAACTCGCTACAGAATTTCCACACTTTGGGGTCGATCCAAAAAAACCTCGGAATTTCAGCCTGAGTCCCGACCGTCTCCATCTCTATAAAATAGGTCCTCTCCTCTCGATATCTCATGGCATGGGTATCGGTTCCATCCGCATTGCTATCCATGAGATCACCAAACTCCTCTTTTATGCGGGAGAAGATACCCGAAAAATCCTGCACAATGTCGAATATATCCGCATCGGGACATCCGGTGGCATCGGTGCCGATTTGGGCGATGTTGTCCTCTCCCGACAGGCCATTCACCCCCGCACCTTGAAACCGGTAGATGAAATTTACCGTATGGGAGAGACCTATCAGTATCCTGCCGTTTTTGATCCCGCTCTCCGGGAACGCATCTTCGCCTCCCGTGGGGATATCACCGTCATTATCGGAGATACTCTGACTTCCAACGGCTTCTATGAAGAAGAGCCAAATACCCATGGTGCATTGGATGAATATACCGAAGAAGAACTCCACCGGGATGTACCAAAACTCATTGCCATGGGTGTGCGGAATGTCGAGATGGAAGCGGCCGCTCTTGCAGGATTTTGCGGGCCAACCAGAGCCAATATCCCGGCAGCTGACATTTGTACGGTCGTCGATCCGATCGGCGTACCGATCAAATCAAGTAAGGAAGAGTTGAAAACGTTCTCGGCCCGGGCACAGCAAGTGGTGGTGAATTACATTAAGAGTCGCCTCCATGAAGGGACCCTTTGATACGATCGCTGTGACGGTCATTGATGGTGTTGGATGCGGAGAAGCAGATGACTGTGAAAAAACATACCCCGAGGATCGGGGTGCCAACAGTTTGGTTCATGCAAGCATTGTTCAACCGATCGATGCACCAGCGCTCCAATCCATGGGACTCGAACGTATTCCCGGACTTGCAGAGATGCGTACAAAACATACGACCCCATGGAAGGACATCCGCGGCGCATTCGGCGCCATGGAATCAACGTTTGCCGGCAAAGGGAGCCCCGAAGGTCATCAGGCACTCATGGGATGGGAAGTAAAAGAACCCTATCTTTACTTTGATAAAGACGGATTCCCGGCGGCGCTCATTGTCGCAATCGAACGAGAACTCACACAATTACTGCACCGACCAGTCGAGGTGATCCGGTATCCGGGGACGGATGATGTCAGTGGAACGGTATTCATTAATGATCCGCGGATTGGGGAAGTACATCTGAAGAGCGGTGTCATGGTTCGTCGAGCTCACCATGACATCCCGCCCCTAAAACTCCCTGTCTATGCCTCCAGCGATTCCGTTATCCAAATTGCCATTCATCAGGAAGTCCTTCCACAAAAGGTTATCGAAACCATTGGTCGGACAGTACGGGAGAAGGTGTGCAATGCTCTTGGATTCCGTGTAGGCCGCGTCATTATGCGGCCATTTATCGGGAAACCGGGGGAATTCGAACGCGTGTCCGCAGATCGACGAGACTATGCAAGCGATCCCGATGGTCCAACAGTGATTGATCACCTTACCAACGCAGGTGTTCCTGTATTTGGGATTGGAAAAGCCGCCGATATGCTCAATCGTCGGGGATTTCCCGATTGGTCCATCGAGAAGGGGGGGGATGATATGGAGCGGATGGAGATATTGAGAGAGTGGATGTGCAGAAAAGACACCCCCCTCCTTAATCCTCCCCCGAAGGGGGAGGTGCTCCCCCACCTTCGCCAAGGCTACGGCGGGCAGGCGCGGGGGGAGGGAAAATTGATTTTTGCCAATCTCAATGCCACGGATGAGCTCTATGGTCATCGAAGAAAACCCAAAGAATACGTCGAGCATATCAATATGATTGATCGAACCATTGGGACGATCATGCGCACGATGAACGACCGAACGCTCCTTATCATCACCTCTGACCACGGGAATGATCCAACGCATACGACCCGAATGGATGGCTCTGGTAAGCCCCATACCAATCACACGCGCGAACGGGTCCCCCTCCTTTGTTTTTCTCCCCGCATCACCCAACCCATCATCCTCGGTATCCGGGAGTCTTATGCCGATATCGCAGCAACGATTGCAAAAAATTTTGGTATTGAATTATGTCATGGTGAGCGTAGTCGAACCATGGGAAATGGGAAGAGTTTTTTGGAAGAGATCACAACATAAGAAAAATTTAGCTCAGGATGACACAATGAAGTGTTACTCCTTCAAATTCGCAGTCACTCCTCGCAGGATATCCTCCACCTTGTCCCACAAAGCCTTTTGCAACGCACTTTGTGGAAGCTTCTTTTGTTGGGGAACTCCTTCGGCATCGGTATCTCGAACACGCAGACGTCCAAATCCATGCTCGCGCGAATCAAAACCACGATCGGTATTGAATCCTTTCCGCGCAAGATTTTCATCCGAGTAATACCCCCGTGGTTTGTAATTGAGCAGCGCTTCCTCCGTGAGGATTTCCAGCTTGGGAGGGAGCCCACCACCGAGATGCAAAACCGTCGTCCCGATCACCGGATTGTACCCCCGCCACCATTCATATCCTGACGTACCTGCAATCGACCCATTGATGACACCGAGTTTATCATTCACCATGTGCCAGCTTGGGTGGTGGTAATGCCCCGTGAGCATCGCATCAATGCTCCCCATCTTCCCTCCAACCCCCCGTAACAAATCCCGAAAACCATAAACCGGTAATCCCCCGCTCCCCTTCCCCCCCTTCTCCAAGAACATGTGCTGGGCCAGAATCCGATACCCCCCCACGTTCTCCACCACCGTCGATGACTTGAAGTACTCGGGACCGTATCGGATTGGACTATCGATACCATAGTTGATCTGCTGATGACCACCGAGCCAGTTGTAAAAGATTGTCCGAAGATACTGTGAGTGCATCTCTCCATACTGCGCGTACCCGCTATTCCACTCATGATTCCCCGGCGTGATGCTCACGGATTGCAATTTTGACTTGAGATCCGCTGATACTCCGGAGAGAACATTATGAATGACTGTCTCCACAAAGAGCTTCTGATCGGGTGGACGCACGAGACCGATATCACAGTTCTCATTCGGCATGTTAGGATAATTGCGCCCCTGGATAATGTCCCCATTAAGGAAAAGATAGGTTCTGCGGAACCGCATGAGCTCATGGAAAACATAATCAAGAGCCTTCGTATACAGATCGGGACGGGATGTTACCGATCCGGTCTGCCAATCGGAAAAGTGTGCAACCGCAACACGCTCTTTCGACTTGGCCGCTTTATCGAGAAACCGTTCGTTCCAAAAATCAATAAAGATGCGTCCGTCATCCCCGAGAGTGATCGGGGTCACCCCCGGCGTAAAGCGTTCCCTCCGGGAGAGATACTTGCGCCTACCCTCATCAGACTGCACACCCGTGTAGGAACTATCTCCATCACGTACTCGATGTAATCCTGGCGTTGCAAAGACAAGGGTATTGCCACCCTCAAGAGACCCCACCGTATGCGATTCTCCCTCAATAGCAAAGACACGCGGCGCTTCTTCTTTCATCGCATGCCGCTGTCCGATATTTTCGCGAGCCTCCTTCAAAGGATCTTGGACCTTCGCTGCCGGACTCTGCCGAAAGAAGTGCTTCTCTTCCCACTTCCACTTCCGCCCCTTGGTATTGATATTCATATTAAAATCCGATGTGACCCGCAGTTGATCATCCTTCACTTCGTCCCGGAGAAGCACTGCGTTGACATTGAGCACCTTCAATGCAAGCTCCGCAATCTTATCCCCCCCTTTCGCCAATGCGGCAAGATCTTCGCCATTCTTCCTTTTTTGGTATACATAGAGGAGAAGAAGATATTCCTCCATATACTCTCCATGTTGCGCAAGGACATCCTCTGCCGAGAGTAAATGCCGTCCTGATCGCAGCATATAGGGGAAGACGACATCCCATTGGAAGGCAAAATGCTGCGGCCACGCTCGGCTCCGTTGCGCCTGCTCAAATTGCCAATAGGCAGCTCCGCGCGCCAAGTGGCGCTTCATCGTTGGATCAAACTCATATTCAACCCCCTGAAGCAGACTTTCCATAAGATGCACAGCATCGTACGTATATTCCTTCGCAATCAACGCATCGTTATCACTCATGTTATACACCATCGGGATCCCCAGTTCCTGCAATTGATCGAGGAAAAACTTCGCACATTTGAGCTGTTCATCTATCTCATACACCTTAAGACGATGCTTGTCCTTATCCCAGTTTCTAAACCGACCAAAAACAATCCCCGATACGACAATTTGATCAGGTCGCTCTTCCATCGGAAGCGTACGGAGCGTATCGACAAACCGTTGCAATGCCTCCTCATCCAAATCCTTATGTCCAAATTGAATCTCGCTGAAATGCAACACTTTCGCCGAAGGTTTATCTGTTTTTAATGGAACCTCTGCGACCTTCCGCCGTTGACGGAACCGCCGATAGTCTTCAGAAATCGTCTCCCAATTTACTCCTTTGGGTATATCGCTCATGTCCTCATCATTGAGTGCACCAGCCAGTTCATAAAACTGCTGGGCAAGACCGACACGCTTAAAGACCGTTGAGCTCAAGACTGATTTTTCTTCATCTTTGGGCATTTGGTAGCCTCGATCTTTGGTACGACGAAGACGCTTTAAGTCGACATAGCAATCAAGGATCCACTCTGCGATATCTGGAGGGAGTTTGAGCTCGTGCGCATGATCTGCCAGATAATCTTTATCAACGATCTCATTTTTATTGAGAGCATCGCGCAAAAACTGTCCGACTTTATCGAAGTACAAGGGATCCAAGATATCTACAAATTCTCCCGTCGTATACTTGACCACCTTTTTATCACGACAGAGATACAACTCCTCCCCTTGAGCTCCCATCATAAAGGCGATCTGCTCTTCCTGATTCATCCGGCCAAGCACATGTTTAACGCGTCCCTCGTCATCATTTCTCAGAATTTTCTTGACGGTCTCAATCGTGTGGAACGGTGATTGTCCTTCCCGCCGCCCAAAGGCGGCAAGAATTTTCTCGGCACAATCCTGGTACTCCTGCTCATCCCGATCTTCCCGAATTTCTCCGCGAAGAGAATCAAACTTCTCCGCCGCAGAAAACTGTTGTTTTTTTGGACCCGAAAGAAGATTGAACAAGTTTCGACGAACCTCGACGAGTGGGCTCTGTGGCCCGGAACGTGCGACCGTCGCTTCCAATGTTTCTCGGACCGCCCTCTCGCGGTTACGAGCGATTTCGTCAAGGAGGAAAACGATCTCGACTTGATCAAGAATCCGAGTATCCGTCTGATACTGCCTATCCCCCTCCCGCTTTTTAAAGGACTTCTCCAATATGGCATCCGGATCCTGATCCCGCGCCAAAAGCTCACGGGAAAGAGCATTTTTCCATCGCGTCAGCTCCTGCAGAGACGAATCGTCATCGAGATGCTCCTTGACCTCCTGGAGAGTAGACGGAGAAAGTCGCTTAAATGTTTTAAACTTCTCAACTCTGGAAAGCAGTATCCCAATGTCCTCCCGTAGTGCCCGCACGCGGGCCGTAATAGCATGCGTGATATCTGTTTCAGAAAGTGAAAGTACAGTAGACACACTCTCCATGATTCCTCCTGTTTCACTAGTAAGATTTTCCTGATGAACCGTAAGCAGCGCCTGAAGTGTTTTTTTATCAAATGCAGGTATTCTTTTTAGGGACACCGAGCCTCCACTTTTTGGTTCCTTCCCGTGAGACTCGGACGTCTTCATAGGAGAGATCATCCTACGCGAATACTGTTTCAATTTCAAAAACAATGGATTGACAGTAGGAGTCGATCATCCTGCAACGCAAATTATCGTAAGAGATCCAACGCCTTCAGCATCTGCTCATCACGATTATCGGTATTCGCAAGAGCGAAGTCCGGCTTGATCCCCGCCCCATCGATTTTGCGCTCACTTGGGGTAAACCATTCGGCAATCGTCATCTTGATACTCGACCCGTCATTGAACTCAATGACCTGCTGAACGGTTCCCTTACCAAATGTTTTTTCTCCGACAATGCGGGCGCGCTTGGTATCCTGCAATGCCCCCGCCACAATCTCGGATGCGCTTGCGGACCCCCCATTGACGAGAACCACCATCGGGATACTGCGATCAATCGTGGGCGACGTATCCGTCAACTCACGGACTTCCTCTCCTCGCGTGCGGATAATGGCAAAAGTACTGCCCAACGGAAGAAAGTTTGCAAGAACACTCTGGGCTGCATGCAGGAGTCCCCCGGGGTTATTGCGTAAGTCCAGAATAATCCCTTTTGGTTTTCGTTTTTGGATCTCGATCAGTTCTGATCGAAATCCGTTATCGACCGACCGGCCGAACTGAATGAGTTGAACAACCGCAACCTCGCCCTGCCAGCTGATCTTAATCTCGGGGACTTTGACCGTGTCCCGAATAACCGTAACATCAAAATCCGCACCATTTCGCCGAATGCGCAGAATCACGCTCGACCCCTTGGGTCCGCGAACCTTCTCCACCCCCTCCAAAAATCCAAGTCCGATGACGGTCTCCCCGTCCACCAGAATGATCTGATCGCCGGGCTTGAGTCCCGCCGCCTGCGCCGGCGATCCCGGGAGCGGACTCACAATCGTGAGGATCTCATTGACATACTCAACCTGCGCGCCGATCCCGGATACCTCGCCGTCAATTTGGGTCTGGAAGTTCCGTGCCGATACCGGTCGCATAAAGGTTGTATAGGGATCCTTCATACTCTGCACGATCGATTCTGCAGCTCGGTACGCTGCTTCTTCCGGATCAATGCGATCGTCATACAAAAACTGCTTGTTGAGGAGATCCCAAATCGTCTGCAGGATATCCTTTTTGGGAAGTTCTTTTTGTTCGGGCAACGAAAACCGGATCTGAATACGTTCGGGCTTTTTCGGGATGGTTACTTCTTTGCCCAGTCGTCCGAGGAGGAGTCTTGCTTCCTGTCCGAGGAGTATCCGCCGCACACCGAAGAGACTGCCCGAAAATGATTCCATCCACTCATGCTCCACCGCCGTCTGTACCGCATCACCGAGGAGTGTTCCTTTGGGGGCATCCCGAAAGGATCGACTTGGAGAAAGCTCCGGCTCGAGATTCATCAAACGAACGAGGAGGAGCAACGCATCGCCTCGCGTGATCCCCTGCCCAAGGCGGAGATCGTCCCCGAGATGATCGAGCGCGCCTTTGTTATACGCGGTTGAAATATAGGGGATAAGACCCCGTGGAATCCGCGGATAGGGAAGTTCTCCCCCTTCCTTTATAGAGAGACCAAGAATGTTGACGGCCGCCCGGATAAAATCTCCCCGGGTCACGATCTCATCGTTATCGACTTTGAGAAGATCGACGGGACGCGGCGCCGCAAAGACGCCTACAGGAAATATAAGAGTAAGAAATATGACGGAAAGCCGACTAAGTATCCTGTACATGATTGCAGCAATTCTACTGCACATGATCCGAAACTGATACACGATTCTCTGACTCGGCACCGTCACCGTAACCACTTCCTCCGGAGCATCATCACTGTAAGGAGTAACACAAGTAGGATCGCTATCCCCGGCAAGATCTCCCCGCGCCCGATCTCCCCTCCCGCATAACTCCAGACAAATGCAAATGGCATGATCCCCAGAAGAGATGCCACCGCATAGGTAGAAAAACGGAGATTTTTGAGGAGTCCCAACGCAAAGCTGGTGAGATCGACCGGGAGGATCATGCGGAGCATCACGATCCCCGCAAAATTGATATCCGGAGGAATCCGCCGCTCCAACCGATCGACAACTGCGAAGGATACAAAACGCTCAAGGACACTCCGCCCGAGACGCGCAATCTGGAAGGCGATGAGACAACCCAGCCACCAGCCGATGATGCTCAAGACTCCCGTCATCCATACTCCAAAGATCCGCGCGGCCAGTGGTAGGAGCGGGAGAGATGAGAATGGGAGCAGCACCACCGATGCAATGAGGAGTGTTATATAAAGAAGTGCACCCAAAAGCGGCTCCGCCCGGATACCGTCTTCGAGAGCCTTCAGATCCCACTGATATTCCCAGAGCCCAAGTGCGATGATAAAAACAATGAACAGACCGAATGCAATGTTGGACCAATGGCGCATGAATGATGAATACTCTACGCCACCGCCTCCTTGATAAATACCTCCTTCTGGACCAAATGTCCCCGCTCCTTCATGTTTTCTTTATTCATAAAAAGTCCCGTCAACATCCAAAAGCCCCCGACCACATAGAAAAGAGCGGGTAAAAGAAGAATCGCGAGATATTTGAGTATCGGGTGACCCGGGACACCAAAGAGATCACCAAGGGTACGGGGATTACCTGGGAGGATATCCGGGAGCGTGACCAAAAAGTTAAAGAGTCCATGCAACACAATCGCGCTCACCACACCCACAATGAGCATCTCTGTCCGGAAGATCGGTACACGTTTGACACGCAGTATGGTATGAAGCCATTCAACCACCTGATTGATTCTCCCCTGCTTGTACCCCTCTTCGAGAAGCGGGTTCGCAAAGATGGCAAGGCCGATGAAGTACCCCATGACTCCCGTCGAGACGATGTGGACCATGGTGGTCATCACTGACCGACCGACAACATTACTGATAAAACCGATGATATCCGGTCGATCCGGGAAGACGAGATACTCACGGACAAATCCCATAAAGTATCCCGGATTGGTAATGTTCTCCGCAAAGGAGAAACCGATGGCCACCATGATGGAGAGTTGGAGCATATCGTCCACACTCGTGATAAACGGTTCCCCATTCCGACGCAGCACCCAATACTTACTGACTTCTTCAATGAGTCCCACAATGATGAACGATAGAAAAACAGTGAGTATGGTCGAATGGAGCGGCGTGATCCCAATCAATTGTCCCGAGACAAATTGCTCCGTGGACTGGTTAAAACTCTCGGGTTTAAGTTTGACCACAAAAAATTGAAGTTCCACCCCCCTCCGCACCAGCGCGTCATAAAAAAGAATCGGAATCGTGGCAACCATGCCTGCAAAAAACATAAGGACAACGCTTGCCAGCCGCTCCCGGTGATACTCGAGGAAGAGCACGCACCAGATCACCGCAGGGATGATCGCCGTGATCGTTGCAAGGATCCGAATGAGACGATGTTCGGGAGGTTCGTGAAAAAATGTATAGAGCCCGATCCAAAAGAGAAATGTCCCCAAAACAACCGCCTTTGTTTGAGCCGCCCATGGACCAAAGAGACATCGCCAAAGGAGCACAATCGTAAGCACTCCGAGCGCCATGACGTGTGCATTCTCCTGTATCCCGGGTTGCAAGAGCGCACGCACAATCGCAAGGATCGAAAGAGAGAGTACCGTCCCTAAGATCGATGCAAAGATCACATGAGACTCGCGATGTTTTAGACGCTCCGAAAGGTCAAAACTTGCGAGGAGTATCACGGCAACGACAACCGCAGCAGTCTTACTAAGGGAGAATGTCAGTGACAGCGCAAGAAAGGGCATAATCTGGTTATTATAGCACATTTTTACGAATTGCGGTATAATGATCGGATGTCTGGACATGTAAATACATGGGTACGATGGGAGCGATTTTTGCTCACGGTCTTCCTCTCGAGTCGCCTATGGATCCTCTTTAGTCGATGGGGGGAGTCGTGGGGATTTGATAGTGACGCCCATCGATGGATGCTCCAGATCCTCTCGTGGAAAAACCCGATTGTCGGCGTCCGGGAAAGCTTTTTTAGCTATCATCCTCCGCTTGGCTTCCTCCTGCCCCACTCACTGATGTCCCTCGGGGTCAGTGATATTGTGAGCGTACAACTCGTTTCGTTTGCAGCCTCCCTTACGGCATTCTTCTTCCTCCGAGCAACTCTTCAACACTTAAACCTCCTCTATCACCCGGTCTCCCTCGCCTTCCTTTATCTCACTGCCAGTATCCCCCTCCAAGTCTACATGGCCGCGAGTATCAATCTCGATGCAATCATCGTCGCCTGTGCGAGCGCCACCCTCTATGTCTCTATCCGACTTTTTTGGTGTGAGAATACGCGTGAACAAACGATCCGCCTCACTCTCGGCCTCATCGCCGTCCTTACGTTCTCTCTCCTCACGCGTTTCTCCGGCCTTATCCTCCTTACCATTCCTCCTCTCGTCGCCGTCTTCTCTCCGAAAACACAGTTCCAATTTAAACGTATTACCGCCGCCACTTTCCTCAGTATCTTCGCTCTCGCTCTCGCTTCTCCATACTACTTCAACCGCTATTACAAAACCGAAGGAGTGTTTCTCCCTTCCAATAATGACGGATGGATCGAACCGTATCAGGCCGAGCGCAACCAAGATCGACTGACATTCGTCCTCAATCAATTATTCGCCCCCATCGCACACGCAGAGGGAACCGCACTCGAAGATTTTGACTTTGCCGGGATCCGCCTCTTTGATACATGGAACAGTATTTGGGCACGTTCCACATGGTTTCGGGCACAAAATTCTCCCTCCATTTTTGTGAGCATGATGTACATCGCCTCGATGCCCATCCTTCTTTTGAGCGGCTTCATTGCTCTGCGAAAATATCGTCACCGCTCTCCCCCATTATGGAGAGCACTGGGACTGGTTGTCCTAACCTTCTCCCTCCTGCAGGTCATCGCTTCTCTGCAGTTTGTCTATGATAAGCCGTACGCTCCGTGGCATCCGGCAAAGGCGATTTACATCGCACCGGTTATTTTTGGGATCGGGTACCTCTTGAGTAACAATTTGTACGCATGCCGATCCGTACGCGCATGGAAGGTGGCCCTGATATGTGTTGCGCTCTTCACGATCATTAATCACGTAGTACCAGTGTACTAACCTCATCGGACTCTTTGGACTCAACGAATTCTTTTTGGTACACTACGCTCCATGTCCGTTAACGCTCGATCAATCTGGACATGGCATACCGTTTTTTACGGAGCGATCATTCTCATTCTCTCGTACTTCACGTACGTCTATAATTACACATACCCTCCTGCTTTATTTTGGGATGAGAACTATTTTCTTTCGAGCGCGCAGAAATATCTGACGGGGACGTTCTTCATGGAACCGCATCCCCCGCTCGCAAAACTCCTCATTGCTCTCGGAGAAAAGATTGTCGATGCCAATCCCGATGACTGGGCATTCATCGGGACAGATTATGCACGCAACCTCTCCCCAGGATTCTCTTTTGCAGGATACCGACTCTTTCCGGTCCTCTTTGCGTGGGGAGGAGCACTTATCTTTTTTGGGATACTTCTTCTCCTCACACGCAAGGCACTTCTTGCCGCTCTCCTCTCCTTCCCTTATGTCTTTGACAATGCGCTGATCGTCCACTTTCGCGGTGCAATGTTGGATTCGACTATGGTGTTCTTTGTACTGCTGACGATATTGGCGTTTCTTCTTTTATTGGAATTCACCCCCCCCCTTCATCCCCCCCCTAAGGGGGGGGTGCCCCTCCAAGAAAAGAAAAAGTTTAAATGGGCGTCGGTTCTTTTTGGGTTAGCCTTGGCGGCGACTGCGGCTACCAAGGTTCTTGGTCTTATTGTCCTGCTCCTCGTCCCTATTCTCCTCTGGACCCTACGGTCCGATCATCCGCGCCTATGGACATTCCTCCGTTACAGTGGAATTTCTTTCCTCCTCCTCTACGGTGCGGTCTGGCAAATACATTTTTCTCTCGCGACAAAAATTAATCCGGACCTCCCGGACGCGGGATACTATCAGGCATCGCAGAGTTATAAGCGGATCCTTACCGAAGGAAAACAGAACTCTCTCCTCTCCTTCCCCGTGATGCTTCGGGATTCGTGGAACTTCCTCTCCCACTACGAGGCGGGAGTCCCGACACTCGATCTCTGCAAACCCGATGAGAATGGGAGCCCGTGGTTTATGTGGCCTGTGGGAGCCCGCTCCATCAACTATCGGTGGGAAACCCCGGACAGCGAGGCCTATCAATATTTGTATCTCCAAGCGAATCCCATCGTTTGGGGATTGGGGCTTCTTGGTGTCATTGCAAGTATCAGCTTTCTCCTTGCTTCACTCTGCTTAAACCTCCGACTTAAATATCGATTTGAACTTTCTGTGTTCCTGGGAATGTACCTTGCCTACATGTTCGTCATGGCGCAGCTTTCGCGCGTCATGTACCTGTACCACTACTTTATCCCACTGATCCTGAGCTTCGTCCTTTTTGCAATCGTCCTTATGCAGATCAAACACATCGGCTACGTCTCTCTCACCGATAATCGAAAAAAAGGCATTGCAATGGTGATGGGGATACTGATCTTCCTCGCCTTCCAAGCCTATCGTCCATTCACCTACTACGAACCAATCCCTGATCAGGCTGTGCAGAACCGATCGCTTCTTCGGCTATGGGACCTTCGGTGCGTGAATTGTTCGCGCAGTAACTCGATTGTCCGGCCGCGATGAGGGACAAGTTCATCCGCAATTTCCACAATTCTTTGAACATCCTCCCAATGACTTTTACGGATGCGCCTGTCGGATGTCCTCCATGACGTGGAAAATGTCGCACATCCACTTGTCTCCATACCACCCCCATTGTTTTTAACCGCAGGAACAACTCCGTGTTAAACATCTTCTCGATTCCATATATTGGACGAATGCCTGACCAAAGCTCTCGTTTAAAGAGCTTCATCCCGCAATTAATATCCCGGACCCATACCCCAAAAAGTATCCACGTAACAATCCCGAGCCCCTTCCCGTACACATTGCGCAGCATCGAATCTGCCCGCCGACACCTGCGACCGGCAATAACAGATTCCCGACCCACAAACTTCTCCAAATCCCGGACGTCAAACTGCCCATCACTATCCATGAATGCAATCCATTCCATTCGCGCCGCATCACAACCGCTCCGTACCGCGACCCCATACCCTTGATTGACTCCGTGCGTAACAATACGCAAAAGCGGGAACCGCGACTTTAATGCTGCAAGGATCTCCCCCGATCGATCGGTGCTCCCGTCATTCACCACAATGATTTCTCCGATGATTTTTTTTTCCGCCACCCAATCAATACACGATCGTACTGTCTGAGCAATCGTCGCTTCTTCGTTAAAGCATGGAAGAATAAGTGAGAGGGTCATGGGCTTCCTACTCTATCACCACATTGATTCCGGTCAGAATAAAATCATCCCCGCCCCCCTCTTCTCCGAACTTCATCATGAAAACATTTTCTTGAGCAGAAACAGTATACGGCTTCTCGAGATTCACGGTACACGTCCAGTGTTTTGCTCCAGTACTGCAGCTTGTTCCCACCTCCTCACCGTTGAGGAGGATCAGATGTCCCGGTTCCATGTCCGCCGCCGTGAGTTCGATCTCTACGATCCGCGATCCCAGTGGGATCGCAAAGGGAATATTGAATTCCTCCACCGGCTCCTCTCCAATAACCCGGATCCAAACCGGATCCTCATCCACCCAGTCATTTTTTGCCACTTCGTTCCCAAAATGCACCGATCCTTCCCATACTATCACGCGCTCCCCTTGCCCTTGACGATACCGATCACACATATATTGCTCGATAAATTGGTCATACGAAATATCTTCCCCAACCACTTCCGGATTTTTTTCGTAAAAATCTGTCGTGAGATCAAAGTGAATCACTATCTGGTCCGGGACGAGGTAGATGAACTTGTCTTGCCCACGCAGAATGGCAAGCATGCCCCCACCGTAGGGTTGGGTAAAGACGTGGCAATCTTCATAGACTTCTTCACTCGCAGATTCCTTTTTCAAAGCAAAGACAAAGGATTGGGGATACGATGTTCTGTTAAGGATTTCGAACAGTGTTGGAATAATGTCTGTCTGACTGAATATCCGGTCGAGGATCTCCCCGATACGGAATTCTGCACGTCGGGACACGGGAGGAACATACGCAAAGTTAGTCAGGATATTATCGTTGTAGGCATTGCGTTCATTAAAGGTATTCCTGTGTGTGCCGACCGGCCATGAGTGATCAGGCAGAATCAACAAATGTGCATTACCTCCGGTGTACTCCTGAAAGGCTTTATAAAACTCTCCGACACAATGATCCTGCTCTGCGGCGGAGTCGAGGTATCGCTCAATGTAATTGCGCGGAGAGGAAAAGGGATGCACAGACGCATATTCTTCACGCGGGATAAACGGCATGTGGTTGTTTGTAAATTCGAGGTACACAAACTTTTTCTCATTCGGCATATATGTAGCTTTGAGATAATCGAATGAGCGCCGTACAAACGAACAATCGTCATATCCCCACGGATACTTGGTATCTTCACCCGGGACCATCATGTCCCCGTGATGACTATCCTCAAATCCAATGTGATCCATAAATTCGCCTAGGTTGAAATATTGGTCTTCGTAATATGAGGAAAGGAACACTGTTTTGTATCCATTTTCTTTAAGAATCTCCGGGAGGCATTTGGTCGAAATATCCTGCGGGCGATACGAATACGAATCACCCATATTGTTTGCAATGCCACAGAGGATTGCCTCCTGTCCCCGATTGGTCTGCATCGAATTCCCCCAAAAGAGCGGGAAATGGACGCCATCCTCCGCGACACGCCGCATCATGGGAGCATAGAGCCCATCATACTGTTTCCCATCAATTGTGAGTTTCCCCTCCGAGGCCATCCCATTTCCGGATTCGAGTTGAAGGATAAACACACTCTCGTTCGAATCCGTACCAAAGACACTGTTATCCGGGAACTGTGTCGTCATGATTTTCCGTGCTTCCTTCACGGAAAGGACACTCCCGAGCTGCTCGGAAAGGTATCCATAAGAGGGAGAGACCAACGTAAAACTCACAACCAGTACTGTAAGACCAACGATACGTCCACTGATTCTCCGTGTGTACACCGGAACCGGTTGAAGGAGTGCACAAAAGAGTCGCATGAACATCCAACCGACTAACATAAGTAAACCACTCATAAAGACCAGACCATGGATCCCGATCACATCTCGCATCGTAGGTAAGACATCGGACCAGGAGTCCAGCACAAAGAACATATCCAATGGTCCTCCGGTATAACCCCAATATCCCATAAGGGAGTATGTTGCGAGAAAATACGCGGCTCCAGCACCTGCGAGTATCCATCGACTGGTCAATCGCAGAACCTCCGGCAACAGCGCAAAAATTGAAAATGGCAAAACAAAAACCAGTCCATGGTAGAGCAGTGCCCCAGGAAACTCGGCATACGACCGCATGAGGATCACCCGCATCACCGAAGGCGTTAGAACAAAGAGAACAAGGCCCAAAAGAAGTGTTTTTTTGTGTTTCAAAATATCCAATCATTTTACCATTTCTAGCGCAAAATCTCTAGTGTATCCTTTCCTTCGATGCCCGCCTCCTCTCTTGATCAAATCGTCTCCCTCTGCAAACGCCGGGGATTTGTCTTCCCCGGATCGGATATTTATGGAGGCCTAGCCAACACTTGGGACTACGGCCCTTTGGGCACAGCACTGAAAAATGCCATCCGGGACTGGTGGTGGGAACGTTTCGTACAGAAACGCCAAGATATGGTGGGGATCGATGCCGCAATCTTCATGAACCCCAAGGTATGGGAAGCAAGCGGTCATGTGGCGAATTTTAATGATGCACTAGTGGACTGCAAAAATTGTAAGATGCGGTTCCGCGCGGATCACCTTATCGAAGACGCTCTCCCAGGGACAAAAGTGGAGGGGAAATCCCCCAAGGAACTCACTGCTCTGATCCAAGAACATACCCTCCCCTGCCCTCGCTGCGGAACCAAGAAATCCTTCACCGATACGCGGAAATTCAACCTACTCTTCTCTACCCCTCTCGGGGTGGTGGAAGAGGGAAAGCACCAACAAATATATCTGCGCGGCGAGATTGCGCAGGCAATGTTCGTAAATTTTAAGAATGTTTGCACGGTGACTCGCAAGCGGCTTCCCTTCGGCATTGCCTCCATCGGCAAAGCCTTCCGTAACGAAATCACACCAGGGAACTTCACCTACCGCACCCTCGAGTTTGATCTCATGGAATTCGAATACTTTATTCATCCAAAAGAATGGGAGGAACACTTTGCATACTGGCTCGCAGAACAGCAGAAGTGGACGAAGGATCTTGGATTTGCACCAGAACGTCTTCGTGTACGGGAGCACACCAAGGATGAGCTTTCGCATTATTCAAAAAGAACAGCGGACGTCGAGTACCAGACACCTTTTGGATGGAAAGAAATGTTTGGTCTCGCCTACCGTACGGATTTCGATCTCAAAAACCACATGGCGCAGTCTGGTGCTGACCTTGAGTTCACCGATCCGGATGATCCTACACAGAAATTTATCCCCCATGTCATTGAGCCGACGTTCGGCCTGTCGCGCCTTGTCCTCATGGTTCTTCTTGAAGCCTACGATGAAGATACGGTAGAGGGGGATGCACGGACCCTCCTCCGCCTCCCCCCTCGCATCGCACCAATACAGGTATCTATTCTTCCTCTGAGTAAGAAAGAAAACCTTATCCGTAAGGCACAAGAATTGTACAAAAAAATTATTCAAGAAACAAACCTGCGCACCGATTTTGATATCACCGGTTCGATTGGTAAGCGCTACCGCCGCCAAGACGAGATCGGGACTCCCAAATGCATCACGATCGACTTTGGGACGATTGGTGAAGATGAAAAGCAAGGGAAGAAGGATACGGTGACCATTCGGGATCGCGATACCTTGGAACAGGTTCGGGTACCGATTGAGAAGGTTTTTTCCTTGCTTGAGACCTAAACCCCCCTACAATGCTCACAACCTATGCCGATTCCTTCATTGGAAGATCTTCTCTTGGCTGCCTGTCATTTTGGCCATCCTCGCGCCAAATGGAATCCCAAGATGGCTCCCTACCTGTACAAAGTGGAACGGGGCATCCATATCTTTGATCTCGTAAAAACTCACGAGTGTCTCACGAATGCCTGTAAGGAATTGCAAAATCTCCTTGCTGATGGCAAGACCATTCTCTTCGTCTCCACCAAACAACTCAGTATTCCTTTCATCGAGCATATCGGGCTAACCCTCCACCAACCTACGGTGATCAAAAAATGGCTCCCGGGACTGCTGACCAACTGGACGACTCTCCGCAAGCGTCTTCAGTACTACCTCGATCTTAAAAAATCATTCCAGACGGGTGAGGTGGAAAAATATACCAAGAAGGAACAGACCATGCTCCGTAAAAAGCTCGTTAAATTGGAGACGGCCCTCGGCGGAGTCTCGAGCATGACCGAGCTCCCCCAGGCAATCTTTGTCGTGGATGCTGTGCTTGACAAAGTCGCCGTCGCTGAAGCAAATAAAATCGGGATCCCGGTCTACGGGATCTGCGACAGCAATGCCAATCCTGACTCCTTCAAGGTGTGCATCCCCGCCAATGACGATGCGATAAAATCGGTGGAGCTCATCCTGAAAACCGTCGAGGAAGAACTGAAGAAGACCCCCAAAAAGGAGCCGAAAGAAGTTAAAAAGAAAACGGTGGAAGAATCTGTAAAAGAACCGACTCCTACATATAAATCTTATTAAAGTCTTTGTTCCCCTCCTCCCATGTCCGCCCAAGCCGTCGTCTCCCTCCGTCAACGTACCGGTGTCTCCATCTCCGCTTGCAAAGAAGCATTGGATGAAGCAAAGGGCGATGAGGAGAAGGCCATTGAGATCCTCCGCAAACGCGGGATCGCGCAGGCCGCCAAAAAAGCGGTCCGGGAACAAAAGGAAGGATTTATGTTTAGCGCCGAGGATCAAAAAATCTCCGCATTGGTCCTCCTCCACTGCGAGACCGACTTTGTCGCACGCGATGCAGGATTCCAAACCCTCGGGAAGGATCTTGTTCAAGCACTACTCAAAGAGGGGGAAGCACGTTTGAATGCCCTTGCCAACGAACGTCTCCCCGACGCCGTACAGAAACTTGGTGAAAATATCTCGCTCGGCGAGCATCACCGGATCGAGGCTCCCGTCAAAGGGACCTATATCCACACCAACGGGAAAATCGGCGTCATTATCGGACTCGATAGCGGGACAGAGGAACAAGCCCGCAGCACCGCCATGCATGCCGCAGCAATGAACCCGCAGTATGTCTCTCCCGATGATGTTCCTTCAGAGTCAATCGAGAAGGAAAAGGAAATCTGGCGGGAGCAACTCGCCAAGGAGGGCAAGCCCGCGCAAATCATGGACAAGATCATGATGGGCAAAGAGAAAAAGTTCCGGGAGGAGAATGCATTACTCAAGCAGGAATTTGTGAAGGAGCCCGGCAAGACCGTCGAGCAGTATTTAGGGAAAGCGAAGGTGTTAAGTTATGTGCGGGTAGAGATCAGCTAAAACAAAATGTTAATCAAACTTCCCTACAAATACTTTCTGCAGAACACTGCTGTCCTTCAATGCTGACGCGGGGCCGCTCTTCACAATTTTCCCCTGTACCATCACAAAACACTGGTCTGCTATATCAACAACACTTTTGATATTATGTTCGACCACAAGGATCGATATACCGAATTCCTGATTAATGCGTTTGATGGTTACGAAAATCTCCTTTACGAGTTTTGGCGCAAGACCGAGCGAAGGTTCATCAAGGAGAAGGAGTTTGGGCATCATCATAAGCGCCCGGCCGAGTGCCAATTGCTGCTGCTGCCCTCCCGAGAGACGAAAAGCATATTCCTTGCGCTTTTCTTTAAGAACAGGGAACTGCGCGAATATCCGTTCCATATGATTTTCCCTCTCCCTTTTAAGGGAGAGGGTTGGGGAGAGGGTTAATCCCATCAAAAGATTTTCTTCGACCGTCAGCATGCCAAAATTAATGCGTCCTTGGGGGACATACGTGATGCCATGTGCCAAAAGATCATGCGTATAAAGATCACGAAGATTTTCCCCATAAAACCGAATATCACCCTTTGTTATCTTCACCAGATTAAAAATAGCTTTGATGAGTGTACTTTTCCCCGCTCCATTGGGCCCGAGCAGCACACCGATCTTCCTCTGCTCCAAGATCAAATCCACACCTTTCAAGACCTCCAAATCTTCGTAGCCAGCATGAAGATTCCTAATCTCTAACACACACGCAGCATACACCGAGCTCTCCTATTTGACCTCCTTTATAATAAACGCCCCACCCTTTACGCCTCCAATTTCATCGAATTTTAGCTTCCCAAACGTCACCGTTTCAAACATGTTTTCCGCCAAAAATTCCCGTATGGCCGGACCCGTCGTCTTCCCCAATTTAAACGCCTCAAGAATCATATTGGTTGCATCGTAACTATTGGAAGCAGAGAAAACTGGATCCTTCCCAAACCGATCCCGATACTTCTTGGTAAACGCACTTTCTTCCACCTTCGGAGCAATGTACCACATCGGCGCAAGGAGCGGCGCGTAATCGGGGTTATCCAAAAACTCTTCGATATATTCGGTTGTGAAAAGCGGGGAATTTGGATAAATCTCCGCACGCTGCTTAAGGAAAGCGGCAAACTGCTTCTTGTTATTAAACCCAAACAGAATCACATCCGGTTCGATCTTTTTGAGTTGAGTCAGCATGGTACGAAAATCGCTGTCATTCCCCTGCACGGTAATATCTTTGACAATCTCTACTCCGAGCTTTTGTGCTTCCTCACGAGCCTTCGCTGACACATCATCCCAAAAAGGATCCAATCCGAAGAAGAATGCAATCCGCTTTTGGCCGATCTTCGCAAGATATCGTGCAATCTCCCGACTCTCCTCATCAGACCGGAACCACGTGGAAAAGACGTACGGATGGGGATTATCCCCTTGCACTGCCGTAATCGCCGCACTCGGCGTCAGCATGACAACTTCCTCTTGATCTGCAATGGGCGCAGGTCCCGCGAACGAATCAAACCATGTCGGACCCACCATCACCTCCACCTGATCTATATCAATAAGTTTGCGAGTGGCCGTGACCGTCTTCAAAGCATTAGTCGCAGTATCCTCCGCAACAAGCTCAACCTTCCTCCCTCTAATGCCACCCCGTGCATTCTGCTCTTCGATAGCAAGCGTCGCGCCGTTGAGTTCGGCCTCTCCCCACTCAGCCCCAAAGTCGGAGAGCGCAAACGCCCCACCGATCTTGATCGGTTCCTGATCCTCTGTAACCTGCTGGGCGCAGGCTGTAAGGAAAAAAAAGAAACCGACAGCCGTCAGTGAGGAAAATCTCGACATAATCATTCTGCAATCGTTACGCGCTGACCGTTCTGAATCTGCTCTATCACTGCTGTTCCCGGAAGTAATTGTCCCTTCTTATCAAAACGGATGATATTGGAATATCCTTCAAATGCCTCCTGTTTTTCGATATACTTTCGAACGTCTGCACTGGTCTTAGTCCCGCTTTTTAACGCACGGAGAACAATCGACGTCATATCGTACGTCGTTGCAGCACTGATTGCTGAAGGATCCTTTCCAAAACGCTTTCGATACTTCTCTCTAAACTCGTCTTGTTTGGCATAGGGAGAGGGTGCGCCATACATCACACCTTCGACAACATCTGAAAACTTGTTCAGGAGGACATCACTCGACCCTCGTGAATACGCAGTATAAACAGGGATATCTACTCCCATCTCTTGGAGTTCCTTTCCAAAGATTCCTTGTCCATCATCTGTTGCAATCGCGGTAAAAATAGCATCGGGATTTGTTTTTTGTATCTTCGTAATTTCTGTACGATAATCGTTCGTATCCTGCTGAGTCGTAAACTCTGCGACGATATTTAACGTAGGAAACTTTTTTATTTCTTCTTTAAAAATATCGGCATATCCAATGGACCATGCATTTTGCGAATATAAAAGAATAATATTCTTCTGCCCCTGTTGATTCATATACTCAAGTGTTTTTTTGATCTGATATCGCTCACTCGGCGTTGCTGTCATGAAATAATCACTCACCATGTCTTCCCCCGTCATCCAGGGCGAAATAAAGAGCGTCGTTGTGGCCTCTGCGATGGGAACAATAGCCACCGAAAATTCCTTCCATTCTGGGCCAATGACAACGGAAACCCCGTCAATGTTCGTTAGTTTTTTTGCAGCCGTTACAGCATTTTTTACATCAGATTGAAAATCTTCTACCACGTACTGCGTTGAGCCGCCGGCATCTTCGATCGCCATAAGAAAGCCGTTTCTTGAGGCCTCTCCCGCAAACGACGCATATCCGGTCAGCGCAAAGAGTCCGCCTATTTTGATCGGCTCTCCATCCTGCGAAACGTCCTGCAATGTGCAGGCTGTGAGAAATATCAGCACCAGCAATGGAAAAAAGCGCTTCATAATGGCTCAAAAACTTCCTCTCCATCTTTGGTAAAAGAATGGAGATACACGGGGAAAAGACCGTCACCATTGTCATCAAAAGAATAAGGACCACTGGCTTTCTCCCATGTATCCAGATCATACAAAAACTTTTTTAAACATTCGATGTCATCAACCCGTCCACAAGTCTCCATCCCCTCTTTAAGGAGAAACAATTGATCATAAGCAGTGGTAACCCAAAAAAGATTAATGGGAGGGAACGATCCAAATAGTTTCTCGTATGCCTGAACAAATGAACGTGTTGCAGGCAGCTCAGGATCAACATACGAATCTGTCGCTAGTAAACCTGCATTGAGACCATCAGAACCTTTGTATACCGCAACCGAAACTGCTTGTGCATTCCCATAGAGTGGATACTGCTGCATCCCAAGCTCATTCAACTGACGAAGGAAGAGAATTGCCTCCTCAGGCGCCTGGGGAGCAAAATAAATGGCATCAGCATTGGTATTTTTTATCTTGGTAAGATACGAACGAAAATCTTTTTCCGCTGGTACAAAGTATTGATCGAGAATAATTTCTCCTCCCGCATCCTCAAATCCTTTTTTAAATGCTCGGTATGTAGACAACGGATAATCCTTCTGTTCATAGATCGACGCTACTGTGCGAATACCCCGTTCGTAGGCCACCTTGCCCAGAGGAATATCACGAACACTACTCGCAGGATAATTACGAAAACTATAATCTCCTGCATTGGTGTAATCATCGGATGCAGTCAGTGTCGCCAGTTGCAGCACTTTGTTCTCGTTGGCAATAGGAGCAATCGTAAGACTCTCGGTACTGCAATGACCACCGAGAATAATCTTTACGTGATCAGTATGAATCAGTTTACTTGCTGCACTAGCCGCATCCTTCCCCTCACACTTTCCATCTTCCACAATAAGCTCGATGGGCCTCCCGAGGATCCCGCCCGCATCATTGATCTCCTTTGCAGCAAGCTCTGTTGCTCGTGCTGCCGGTTCTCCGTATGTCGCTGCAGGTCCTGTAAGCGGTGAGATCACACCGATCCTAATCGGCTCTCCATCCTGCGAAACGTCCTGCGACGTGCACGCAGAAAGGAAAAGTGGAATGAGAATGAGAAGAGTGAAAGAACGATGCATGATTAGGGTTGGTAAGGAAGAAATTTGCCACCGCGAACCACTTTAAAGATTGTTGGCTTGGAGGCAGAGCCATCGCTGTTGATGGTAATGGTTCCACTTACTCCTTTGTAGCCACGCACATCGTGTAGTTCCTCCGCCATGCAATCGACATCTTTTCCACACTTCTCATAGACCATCACTTGGAGCATGAGGGCATCGTAAGCATTTGCTGCGAGAACATCAGGGTCGTCATTGTAGACAGAACGGTATTGTTTCATGAACACGCTATCAATGGGGGAGGAAGAAAATATTAATCCTTCTGCTGCTCCCTGCGATGCACGAACCGTCGTCGGATCCTCGTTTTCGTAATATCCCAACATTTTTGCATCAATACCTGCTTCTCGTGACTGTTTTAAGAAAATTCCTAAAGGGCTTGCGAAATGAATGGTAAAAATCAAGTCGGGATCTGCAGCCTTCATTTTCGTCACTTCCGTACGAAAATCACGGGCATCCGGAGCTCGCGCCTCCGTGGCAACAATGGAACCACCAAGACGTTCGAACGATTGTGTGATGTACTTCTTGTAATCTTCACCGAATGGCGTTTGCAAGTGCATGATGGCTGCACGACGAGCACCGATATCTTTGTAAGCAAAGCGTGCTAACTCTTCAGCATTCTCCTTAATGGAAAAGTTGGTTGAAAAAGCATATCGCTTGTTGAGTACATCGTCAGGATTTGCTGCAGTATTGAATGCGATAATCTTATTTTCCTCTGTGAAGGGAAGAATAGGTACATGCCCAAAGAGGCAGAACGATCCTCCAATCATAGTGACATCGTTGATTTGGACCATCTTGCGTGTCGCAGAAATAGTATCTTGCGGAAAACATGCATCCTCGAAGATAAGTTCAATATGTCGAGAGGAATCGACGGCCAATAGGTCTTTTTTTGCTAACTCCATTCCATTGCGCATATGTTCTCCATACAACGCCAGATCCCCTGTAAGAGGAGCGCGGACACCGATGCGTATGGGTACGTCACCTCGGACATTTTTTGTACTGGAAATTTGCTCTTCCCTATTACATCCCGTGAGAAGCAATGGGACAAGAATGAGAAAGGCAAGGGAATGGCGTAGGTGCATAGAAAATGATGGAAGAATGAGGGAGAGAGAATAGCAGGAAGACAAGACAAAATATAGAAATTTTCTACCCCCTCTCCCTGGCCCTCTCCCCTCGGGAGAGGGAAAGTCGCTCATTCCCCTAAGTATGCCTCCAAAACCATTTTATCCTTCAAGACCTCTCGTGGAGACCCCTCCATGAGCACCCGCCCCGCATCCATGACAATGGTGTGATCGGCGATTTTCTGCACGAATTCCATATCATGCTCGATGATACAGATGGTCTCCCCTTCGTCTTTTAATTTGAGAAGGACGTTTTCGATATGCGCCTGCACAACCTGATTCACTCCGGCAACCGGCTCATCGAGAAGAAGAATTTTGTGCGGTTGCAACGAGACCATGGCCAATTGCAGAAGTTTTCGCTGACCGTAACTTAAGTGAGAGACGAGAGTTTGGGGACTTCGATCGATGCCGAATTTTTGTAAAACTAGCTCATAATGATCCTTCGAGGCTCGGCAATGCTGAGCATTGCCTCGCACCTCAGGATGACATGTGTGTGTTTGTTTTTTTGAAAATAGAAAAATATTTTTTAGAATATTCGTGTCTTCATTATTCTCTGCCATGCGGAGATGATCGAACATAGTGAGATGCTTGAACAAACGAACTGCTTGCCATGTGCGGCTGATGCCGCGCTGTGCCCGTATGTGCGATGGCAGACGCGTCATATTTTCTTTTTCCAAAAAGAGTTCTCCCGTATCCGGAGCAATGAGACCATTGATGATATCAAAGAGTGTTGTCTTGCCTGCACCATTCGGTCCGATGAGCGCCGTGATACACTTCGGTTGGATAGTGAGTGTCACCCCTTGCAGGGCTTTCACTCCCCCAAACGCCTTATGGATATTTTTTGCATGCAACATAATTATGCAAGATCAACGTGACCCGAAAATCCCCTTGGTCGATAAAGAAGAATAACAATAAGGAGGAGTGCGTAGATCATCTGCCGCATGGGGCCAATGATCGAAGATGGCAAATGAACAAAACGAAGTGCCTCCGGAATAAGGAGAATGATCACCGTTGCAATAACCGAACCACGTAGTGACGCAAGTCCCCCGATCATCACAATCGTGAGGAGAAGCACGATATCCGATAGGAAGAAACTACTCGGATCAATGTAGGTAATGTAATGCGCAAAGAGCGATCCGGCGATCCCTGCAAAGAATGCGGAGATCCCCATAGCCTGACACTTGAGCTTCGAAACATTCTTCCCCAGCACACGTGCGGCAATTTCATCATCACGCACCGCTTCCAGCACACGTCCGTATGGTGAACTGGTGAGCATCCACAAAAGGAGCAGTGTGAGTGCCATCACCAGCAGCACAAAGAAGAGATACTCCGTATTGGATTGGATAGCCCATGTAAGGAGTGACGGTTTTGGAATTCCTGGAATCCCAAGGGGGCCACGTGTAAGTCCAGTCCAATTGAGGAAGACGGAGTACACCACAAACCCAAATCCAAGGGTTGCCAGTCCCAGGTAATCCCCTTTGAGATTGCGCGTTGCCAGAACAAGGAGGACACCGAAGAGGACGGCAAATGCTCCTGCAAGGAAGAATGCAACGCTGAACGGTACCCCTGCCATCGTCAGTATTGCCGATGTGTAGGCACCCACCCCAAAGAAGGCAATATGTCCGAGATTGAGGAGCCCTGTGAATCCCATCGCGAGATTGAGACTCGTTGAAAGAATAACATAGATGCCGATAAGGATAGAAAGATGAATGAGGTACGCAGACATAGAGCTAGTTGCGAACACCCTTGTTCACACCAAAGATCCCCGAGGGTTTGAGAAGTAAAAAGAGGAAAAGAAGTGTGAATGCAATGGCATCCTTCCACCCACTCGGCAACCACCAGATACCAACATTTTCCACAATACCGAGAAGGTAACTCCCGACCACTGCTCCCGGTACGGATGTCACTCCGCCAATGACCGCTCCCGTGAACCCTTTCACAATGAGCATCGTCCCCATGATCGGTTCGATATTCTGTTCAAGAGCAATGAAGATCGCCGCAAACGCGGCGAGACCGGATCCGACCATATAGCTCCATGTGTGTACGCGGTTGGCATCGATACCGGAGATTCGTGCAAGTTCTGCATCATCAGCAACCGCTCGTAGAACCATACCCATGTTCGTCTTATTGAGCAGAAACCAAAGACCGAAAAGGAGGAGAGCGGATGCACCGATGATGACGAGTTGTAACGGCGTCACGATCACCCCTGCAATGTGGAGACCCTCTCGGACTTTCAAGAATCCAACCGTTTTTACATCGGCTCCGAAAATCAGCAACATAAGATTTTCCAAAAAAATCATCAGCCCGATCGATGTAACCAACATCACCGCATTCGAACCTCCACGATTGCGTAAAGGTCTATAGAGCACTGCATGCATGAGCCACCCGAGGAGTGCCCCACTGATGAGTGTGAATACACATGCAAGAAAAAAATTTAGGCCGAGAACTGCAAAGAATGCATACAGCAAATATGCACACACGGTCACCACCGCTCCATGAGCAAAATGCATAAAACGGTTCACGGAGTAAATCAGCGAAAATCCCGCTGCTATCAGCGCATAGATTGATCCGGCAATAAGTCCGTTCACAAGAAGTTGGAGCGCAATCATTGTTGATATGGTATCAGATACAAACAGTAGACCCCCTCCCCTTAGTCCTCGCACCCATCCAGGGAGGGGTAATTCCTATAATCGCAGCCACCCCAGTATCCGCTGGTACCACCAGAGACTGGGCGGGGCTTCGATGAGGCGGCTTTTCAAGATATCCAGACGCACCATCGTATTGATCTTCACCAGAGCTCGATGATGGGATCGGTCGATGAGGAGATTTACTTCTCCCATATCATCCAGCGACTCCTGCATGAGGTTGGCCGATCCCAAAAATACCCGCCAGTGGTCCACCAGCGTCACTTTACTATGGAGCATCTTGGGATATAAAAAGATCTGAAGATTTTGCCGAGAAGAATGTCCGATCAGCCATGCGACGGATTGCATATTGGCATAGTGATGAGAATCGGGATGTGCCGGCAAAATAATCGTAATCCGCACACCGGTGTGACTTTTGCGAGCAAGGATTTGGAGAACCTCCGGATCGGAGAGATACGCATGTTCCAGCACAATCGACCGCTTTGCAGACTGCAAAAACTTCCGCAGAGCCGGTCGGATGCCGCTGCGGCTATCTTGATTCATCACCAGTGTCAGCGAATCGGTCCGTCCGCCACCACTCAGATACGCCTGCACAAGAGCCGGAGACCGGACTTGGATGAGGAGATCGTGCCAATCAAATCGGTATTCATCGGCAATATTCATCCCCGTGAGGAGAAGAACCCTATCATCGATCGTGTATACCTTGGCATGATCCCCATGATGACCATAGAGCACCTCAATATTGGAGTGATGCCAAAACCGATGCCAGACCCCCAAGCGATCATTCTTGGTCGTCAAAAAATCCTCTTCCCATTCGAATGCATCCCCTAGTGCCTCCTTGCTGATCGAAACCATCACCCCCCGATCTGCAGCGCGCAACAAGGCTTCCGCGACCATGCGACCGGTCGGATCGTCCTTCCAGATGAACATCTGGATGACGATCATATGCTGCGCCTTCCGTATCCACTTAAGGATACACGCAAATGCATCCTTCCCATCCACGTAAACACGAACGCGCGGCCGATCTGTAAGCAATCGCAAATGCTGGATCGGCCGTTCCAGATGTCGTTCAAAGGCATGGAAAAGACTCCGGATCCTCAAATGATAAAATAACCGTGTCAGTGGAATACGCCTCCGCTCCCACCTGCCAAAAAGATACAGTTTCCCGACTCGCGCAAAGGTCTTGAGCCGCCGCATTGGAGGGAAGAATCCTTTTCCCATAGGGACTGATCAAAAGGCAAAAGTTATGGTACAATGGTAGGATACCTCTATGTCCCTCCCCTTCCTTATAATTTTGGGAACTGCGGCCGTCCTCGGAGTGGTGGGGATCCTCGCATACCTCCGCTTCATCGCTGACTATAAACGGATGGAAAGCCTGGTCTTCTTCCAAATCCTCATGCCCCGCAAAGAGAGCAAGGAGGATCGGGAACGCGAATCCGAAAAATTCTCCACCGGCCAGGACTTCCGCGAGGTCCTCGGCGTCATGGATCACCTCTACCAATCCCTTCATGCACTCTTTAATAGCCGCATAAGCCGATTGTGGAAGGGGCAACCATTCTTTGCGGTAGAGTATGCCGCCCTCGCCCAAGAGATCCTCTTCTTTGTCATCTGTCCCCGTAGCATCGCCGCTCTGATCGAAAAGCAGATCACCTCCTTTTATCCCGATGCCGTGATCGACGAAGTGGAGGACTACAACATCTTTACCGAAAAATCTGTCGTTGTCGCAAAGACCCTCCTCCCGGCGAAGAGATTCACCACCTGCTTTAAGACCTACCAGCAACTCAAATCCGACCCCTTGAATACCATCACGAATTCGTTCTCCAAGCTCCAGGCAGACGAGGGCGCCAGTATTCAAATTATTCTTACGCCCGCCAAATCAGGATGGCAGCAGTATCTCCAAAAAGAAGCATCGGGCATCCTCAATCCCAAAAAGAAACAGTGGAACTTTTGGAATCCGCTCTCCTGGATCAGCGGCATCTTCGATTCGCTCGTCTATGGGACAGAGAATAACAAACTCCTTAATGAAGACAAACCCACCAACGAGCGCGTCTCCCAAGCCGCCGAAGAATACAGCAAATGTTTGGACGAAAAAGCGAGCGCGCCGGGATTCCATACCATCATTCGCATCATCGCCTCCGGGACCTCCGCTCCCCGCGCGGAGTCTATCATGGAAACCCTCGTTGCAAGTTTTGGACAATTTAACGCCGTCCGCGGGAACGGCATCCGCATCTCTACGATGGAACACAAAAGTGCGGTCATCCGTTCTTTTATCCTGCGCTCTCCCCGCCGACCCCTCACCCTCTTCCTTCGCTCACCGCGCATGCTCCTTGGCACCGGCGAACTCACGGGATTCTTTCACTTTCCTTCTGCCAAATATAACCATGTCGAAACCATTAAATGGCAGAACTACAAATTTGCCCCTGCACCAAAAAATATCCCGAGCGACGGACTCTACCTTGGCACAAATACGTACCGGGGCGAAAAACAGAAGATCTATCTCAACACCGAAGACCGATTTCGGCACTTCTACATCATTGGACAAACCGGAACCGGAAAATCCTCCATTCTCCAAATCATGGCACGGCAGGATTTCCATACTGGGAACGGAGTCTGCGTCATTGATCCCCACGGATCGCTGATTGATGATCTCCTCCCCTTTATTCCGCGCGAGCGGGCCGATGACGTCATTCATTTTGATCCGGCAGATACCGAACGACCGATGGGACTCAATCTTCTGGAAGCCCAGACTGACGAGGAACGCGATCTTATTGCACTTGATGCCATGAACATGATGATCAAAATGTTTGGCGAAGAGATCTTTGGTCCCCGGATCCAGGACTACTTCCGTAACGGCTGCCTCACCCTCATGGCGGATGAAGAAGAAGGAGGCGCCATTACCGATCTCGTCCGTCTCTTTACCGACGACGACTGGCAACGGTACAAGGTCTCGAAAATCAAAAACCCCATCGTCAAATCCTTCTGGACGAACCAGATGGCCAAAACCGGCGCACGGGAGAAGGGCGAAATGATCCCCTACTTTGCGGCAAAATTCGGCCAGTTCTATACCAACACCCTGATCCGCAATATCGTCGGTCAGACCAAGAGTTCATTCGATTTTGCCGATTGCATGAATTCCAAAAAAATTCTCCTCATGAACTTAAGTAAAGGACTCGTCGGTGATATCAACGCCCAACTCCTCGGTATGATCGCCGTCAGCAAAATCCAGGTTGCCGCCATGCGCCGCCAGCGCCAAACCAAAGAAGAGCGGAAGGACTTTTTCCTATACATCGACGAATTCCAGAACTTTGTCACACCTTCGATCGAATCTATTCTCTCCGAAGCCCGCAAATACCGCCTTGGCCTCGTCCTTGCCCATCAATACATCGATCAGCTCGAAAAAGAGAACAAACTCTCCGGGAGCGTCAGTCTCAAAGGAGCGGTCTTTGGGAACGTCGGGACGATGATGTTCTACAAAATCGGCCCGCAGGATGCCGAAGTTTGTACCAAGGAAATGGCGCCGGTTTTTTCCGATCAGGACCTCATTAATATGGATGCTTTTAAAGGAGCCGTAAAGCTCTGCATCGACGGCAAACCCTCCCGTCCGTTCAGTATTGAGGTCCCGCGTCCGTGGATCGATAAGACTTATCCAAAAGATCCCGAAGCCGCCGAAGCCTTTAAGCAGCTCTCGCGCCTTAAGTACGGACGACAGAAAGACTTTGTGAGTAAAGAAATATTGAGAAGGATCGGGGCAACAGGGATGTAAATTTGTTCTTTTTGGTTCTTGGATTCAACTTTTTAACGCAACGAGTTGATTAAAAACCTCGTTCGGTTTCCTCCATCCTAGCACTTTCCGTGGGCGGTCGTTCAGCTCGTGCTGCACACGCTTGATATC